>JAVBQX010000102.1:0-34077 GCA_031548645.1 Thermoguttaceae bacterium | reverse complement strand
CGAGACCGCCGCAACGGGGCATGAAACCGTTCGGTCCGAATGTCACATTTCACTACAAAACCAGCGATTCCTCAAAATCGATTTCAGTCGCAATTCCGGCGGCGGTCTCGGCGAGACCGCCCTACCTCGTTGCGCTGTCGTACCAACCAGGATTCTGACTTTTCACTAAAAACAATCCGAAAGCGTAGTATGAAACACCCCGCCCGATTTGCCATCGTTGCCCTGTTGATTCTGTTTTCATTGGTCCGTAATTTACCGGCGCAGCAGGAAAAGCCGATCGGGCTGTTCGACCTGCGTTACACGATGCGGAGCGATCTGTCCGATCCGCATAAGCTCAACGAAGCGTGGGACCACGTGCACACCGCAGCGACCTTGCAGGGGAACGTCAACCGAAATGCGCCGCGCTTGTTTTACTTTTTCGTCGAACGCGGGTCCATGTGCATCGACGAATACTGGTGGGAAAAATCCCGCGTTCCCGGCAAATGGCTCGCCGATCGCGAAACGGTGACTTACGACAACATCGTCGATCTCGTCACGGCCTTTCGCGATGACGTGGACGGCGCCGTCGTCTACGATTCGAACGTGCCTTCGACGAGCAACGTGGCCTCGGCCGTCGCGGGAATCGAAAACCTGGTCGCCGTCCGTTACGACACCGATCCCGATTCGCTTTATTCGAAAATCGTGCTCTCCGGGCCGAAACTGCCTGTCAAACGCCGGCTGCTCAACGAAGACGGAACGCCGCTCTTCACCGGGAAAGGCAAAATTCCCGGCACCGACCGCGACTCGACCGGCTCGATCAAATGCGATCCGTACGTCTGGTTCATCGAGCATTACATGAAAACCGGAAAGTGCAACGCGGAATTCGGGGCCTATTACATCGACCAGAAATGGCGGGAAAAACCGAACGCGACCGTCCGGAATCACCACACGCTGTCGAATCACGATTTCTTCGTCGCGCAGAAGGCGTTCTTTTTCGACCTTTCGCCCTGGGGCGACGAACCGGCCACCGACGATCCGACACAAAAAACCGGCACCGATCTGGCGACGCTCAAGGAATTCCTGTTGACCGCCTACAAACTCAACGGCGGCGAAAAGATCACCTACATCGGCGGTTTTCCCGCCTGGATTTACAAGTACACGAAACACGCCGGCGGCTCGCACGACGACGTGCCGACCGAATGGGAGTTTTCGCGGATCATCAGCGCGTACAACGCGTTCAAGGACGCCGATGCGATCGGGTTCGGGGCCTTGGCCAACGCGTCATTCTGGCAACATTACCCCCTCAGGAAAAAATATGAACAGCATTGGATCACGCGCGAACAGCTCAAGCAGCGCGGTTATTTGACCGACGACGGGAAAGTCAATTTCGACGGACGCAATTTCGTGATTTTTTACGTCGGGGATTACGATGCCGCGTCGTGGGTTTCGCAAACGACTCCGACGATTTGGGACGACCCGAACCGCGGCAAGGTGCCGATGATGTGGTGCATCAGCCCGGTGCTCGAAAAACGCGTCCCGATGGCTCTCGAATACCAGCGCGAAACCGCGACGCCGAACGATTATTTCGCCGCCGCCGACAACGGGGCCGGTTATCTCATGCCCGGCATGTTGCAGGAACCGCGGGAAATTTCGGGCCTGCCGAGCGGCCTCAACGCTTGGGCCGAACATTGCAAGCCGTATTACGACCGCTGGGATTTGACGATCACCGGCTTCGTCATCGACGGTTATGCGCCGGCGCTTGACGAAAAAGGCCTCGACTGTTACGCGAGTTTCAGCCCGAACGGCATCGTGCCGCAGAAAGTGCCGATGGCCATGATGCACGGCAATATGCCGGTGTTGCGGTCGGATTACGATCTTGTCTCGAACAATCCGAAGGAGGCCGCCGCCGTCGCCATGCAGCGAGTCCGCGCCCGCGAGAGTGAAATCCGCTTCCACTGGTTCCGCCATATTCTCAAAACTCCGACCTGGCAGGTGGAAACCCTCGAAGAAATGCAACGGCTCAATCCGAAAATCGAACTGCTTGACGCCCCGACGTTTTTCGAACTGCTGCGGATTCATTTGCAGGACGTCGGAACGGTTCAATGACTTCCGGTAAACTTTGCCGTCCGTTGCCACATATGCACGAATTGCCGGTTGTTTCGGAACGAATTGCCTGCCCAAGGTAAATATGGTGATCAAACGTTCATTTTTTTCCTGCCCTGAACGATATAATTACATGTAGTGAATTGTGTTAAAACATTCATTATTAACGTGTCTTATACTAAAGGGCGGGAACAAAAGGATTTGTTCGTCATTCTGCAGGAAGCGGTTCCCAGTGAAATGGAATAATCATGGGCAAACAGGCCGTTCGGGTGAAGTCGGGTTGGCTTTTGCAAGCCATTTCGATGATGGCGTTTGTTTTTCTTTGCCGTGCGGGAATGGTTCACGGCCAGGGAACCATTGTAATCGACACAATCCGTACAAGCGAAGTCACCGCGACGGCTGAGAATCCCAATGTTTATGTCACCAGCGAAGGGGCAATCCTCAACTCCGGGTCAACGGCGGTCGATCTCGGCACGTTCGGCGGGACGCTGACGATGGAAGCCACGACGGAAACTAGCTTTACCGATAAGGGAAAAGTGCTTGGCAACATTTTCGCCTCGCCGACGGCGGGAAAGACGACGACGATCAATTCTTACGGCTGGACGACCGGCGAAATCAACACCCGCGGTGCCGAACTTGGCAGCAATCTCTATTTCAACCATTATCACACCAGTTTAATGATGGCGACACATGCCGGTGGTGTTTATAACGGGGGTGACGGCAACGACCATGTAAATATCGAAGGGGAAACGTTTTTTCAGGGAGGGATTTACCTGGGACGGGGAACGAATTCGCTGACGATGGGAAAACGTGTTTTTACCGGTAGCGGCGGGTTGTTTACCGATCTTGGGGTTTACGGATATGAAAAAGACAATCCCGCCAATTACGGAAACAACACGTTTGTTTTCGATAGCAACGGAATCAGCGTTCTGTTCAGCGGGCCGGGCGACAACCAACTTTATATTTCGCCGGGTGACGCCGGCGGCACGCTGTACGTGATGGATACTGTTGGAAAGAATATCGGCGGCAAGGTTTTCGATTTTCACGGCGACATTTACAGCACGATATACAAGGAGCCGGGAACGGCCAATCTCCCGCAGAATTTCGACGTTTCCCAACTGAACATCGACACGACGCTTTACACCGCGGAGATCGACGGTCGCGTCAACATGACGGTCCAGCAGGGAAGCGGCACCATGAAAGAAGGGGCCGAATTCCAGGTGTTCCATTTCAGCGATCCCGGAAACGTCACGAAAAACATCGATTTCAATGCTGGCACCTTTGAACTGGCGAAGTTTGAATTCAACGACGCCACGAATTCGATCATTTTGACGGAACGCACACCGTTTTACGATGTCGCCAGCAACAGAACGCAACGCAACATTGCGACCTTCGTTGATGGCATCATCGACAACGGGCAAATTCTGCCGCGTCATGTCGACTCCATTTTCGGCGAAGTGGAATTCAGCACACGTCAGGAAGCGGTTGAGTTTTTCAAGCTGATCGACCCGTCGGTTTACATGAGCTTTGCCGTGGAAGGCATCCGCACCACGCAATATCTGACCTTCGGCAGCGTGGATCGCATGGCCTTCCTACGGGAAGGTTACCCCGAATTTCGTTACCGGCCGTATCGCCCAGCAAACGGCGTGTTCATGGGGCAGTCCCCCAACAAGCAAAACGCGTCGATTTACGCCCGCGGCATCGGAATTTTTCACAAGGAAGACCCGTCAGACACGGTGGCAGGTTATCGAACCGGTTCCGGCGGCATTCAGTTGGGATACGACAAGAGGATTGCTTCCGGCACCGCAGCGGGAATCACCGCTTCGTATGTTTATTCGGACATCGACCTGATCGGGGCCAAGGGCGACGGAACCACAAAGATGTTTCGCATCGGCGGCTACCTGACGCGCAAACTTTCACGCAATCGTTTTCTCGACATGGAACTGACCTACGGGTATCACGATAACCAAATGTACAAATCGTATTACCTGCAGGGGATCGGCGGACGTTATATCGACGTCGGGCAGCAGGCCCATGACATTTCCGCTTACGTCGGTTACGGTCGTGAAATCTCGCTTTGCCGTCATTGGAAAATGATTCCGACGCTGTCGACGCAATACATCTATTATCACCAGCCGTATTTCGAAGAAACCGGTACCGCGTCGCTTTTCCGTTTTGAAGACCAGGACATCAACAGCCTGAACGGTCGCGTGGCGCTTCGTCTGGTCAACGATCGCAAAATCGGCCAGGTTCACTTCGGGCAGGCGTTCGAAGCGGGTTACAACCTGGAATTCGCCGACAACGCGACCTTATCCGGCGGCTGGATCGACGGCCTCGACAATTTTTTCAGTTTCGCCCGGTCGCGCGGATTCGCCAGCAGCTTTTACGGTTCCTACAAACTCCGCGTCAAGCCGACCGCACACAGCGAACTGTTCACCCGCTATGTCGGCGAGGGTTCGCAGGGTGGCTTCTTCCACGGCCTCGAAGTCGGCGGGCAATGGTGTTTTTGATAACTCCCGGCGTCAAAACGTCTGTTGCAGACCGACTGTCGCCATTTGATAATAGGCGCTGTGATCGCCGAAATCGCCGGTGTAGTCGATGAAGATCAAACGGCTGCGGTCGTCGGAAAGGTTGATCTGCAAACCGATGTTGGCCGAAATGAACGACTTGCCCAGGTCGACGCCCTCAACGATGAACGAAGGTCCGCCGCCGACGAAGGACGCCTGCGAATAATAAAACTCGTCGCCGCCGAGCAGGTATTTGTAAAACGCGCCGCCGTACAGGCTGCGTGCCGAGTCGCCGTATTCCGCGCCGAGACCGATGCGCCCCATGTGTCGCTCGATATTGGTCTTGTCGAAGGCGAGCGCAACGAGGGAATTGCCGGTTTCTTCATTGGCGTTCTGCGTGAGAAACAGTCCGTCATACCCGACGGTCGGTTTGAGCACGAGTCGCGACATGGTGTAAATCGGGCGTGACAGTTCGGCGCTGACCGTGCCGGTGTGTCCCTTGAAATTCGACCGGAAGGTTTGCGGCGTGCCCAGGTAATTGATGTGCCGCTGCATGTCATAATATTGATAACCGTAGCCGCCCCAGAATTTCAGTTCATAAGCGTCGAAAACGCGCGTGGCCAGATAGGCCCCGATCACGAAATCGTCGAGTTCGGCCTTGTCGTTCCGGGTTTTGAGTTCCGGACGACCATAACCGAGCATGACGCCGACGGCCGTTTTGCCACCGACGAGCGTCTGGTCGACCCCGCCGACGAAGCCGTAACCGTCCATCGTGTAGTCCGACGCGTTGCCGTCCGAATCAATTTTGTTGTTGAGATAATACGGGCGAATCCAGGCCGCGCGACGGCTGCCGTATGCGGCGAGGCGATATTGCGGACCGAAAAACACGTGCCCCGTCGCAGAATCCCAGCCGACGCGGTCGAAGGCCATTCGCCCCGGCGATGCCAGCGGCATGGCCATCGTTTCGGCCCGGATTTCGCCGGACAGGTCGTTGTACAAAGCCCGCAATTCCGAATCGCTCATGTTCCAGGTCGCTTGCATCAGCGGGTCGAAATTCGGCAATTGCTGCCGGTAAATCGCGTCGAAGGTTTGCCCCACGCTTCGTTCGTTGAAGGTTTGCGTGATGCTGCTGTACGGCGTCGCGCTCGGATTGTAGGTGAGCGAAACGTCGTGTGTGCCGTAGGTCACGTCAATCGCTCCGAAACGGTTCTGGCTTAAACGCGCGTTATCGAACCTGCCCGTGATGTTATTGCCGTCGGTGATGATTTGGGTTGTGACAGGGGACGTTCCGTAAAAACGGTATTCCGGTGTGACGACCAGCGTGCCGTCGAGGGCGACAAGATTGCTGTCGGCGTCGATTTTGCCGCTGGTGACTGTGCTGCCGGTTTTGCCGAAGGTGATTCCGAGCGTTGACGTGTCGCTGAAATACAGACCGCCATCGCGAATCTTCAACGTGCCGTTCGAGCCGGCCACGTTGAGCGAGGAATGATCGTTGACGAACACGCCGCCCGCGGCTTGCAGGGTTCCCGCGCTGGTCACGACGCTGCCGTTGTCGAAGTCGATGCGACCGCTCCCGACGTCAAGAACCGAGTCCACCTGTTGGAGCAGGCGTCCGTTGTCGAACAGTGCGTTGCCATGAAAAACGATTTGGCCCGTTCCCCGCATGTCGACCGTTCCGCCGCCGGTGACGTTGAGCGTGCCCGTGCCGTTGATCATCGGCAGCGAGGTGGCCGCGCCAGGATTATTGACGATCAATTCCGAGTCGCTTCCTGTGACGAGGGCCGAGCCGTGACTGTCAGTATCTTCGCCGAGAATGAGATTTTTCGTTTCCGTGGTCGCTCCGCCGTTGATGACAAGCTGTCCGTTGTTGTCCACCGTGATATTGCCCGTACTTGCCAGCGACGCCTTTTGGCCCGAGGCTTTGAGCATACCGCCATCAATGTCCAAGTTTCCCGCCGTCAGGTTGCTGGTCACCGCCAGGTCTTTGCGAATTTCTATGCCGCTCGTGACATGGAAACCGTCGTTGAAAATGGCATCGGGTGTGTCGATGACCAGTTTGACTCCATTGGGAATCGTGGCATTTTGTGCAAAAGTGACCGTGGCTCCATCCTTTGTTTGAATAAATATGCGTTTATCATTTGTCGGCCATGACAAATTTAACGTGTTATTTATGGAGATATCGCCTGATGCGACAATCGAATTGTCGTTGTCAGTGATATTACCGTCTCGTATATCTTCCAGTGCGGATTGAAATTCCGCATTATTTAGTACTTCAATGACTTCCGCAAAGCTGAAATTCATCAGCGAGACGGTAATGGTCCCTACGCAGGCCAAGACAAGCGTCTTCACGATTTTAGTTGAAAAGAACTGCGAAATTCTTTGTTTCATTAAATTTATTGAAGTCATTGCTCTACAAGGCCTTAATAGTATCGCTGTTGCAATTGAGACGGTGTGGACAAATGTATATTTGTACACTGACGAGTAAACATTGCCGCTTTTGCCGTCTGAGTAATACAGGGTGGCGAATCATATCCAAAAGTTACAGTCGATACAATATGTTTTTTCAGAAAAAAAGAAAAATGAATACCATTTTCATTTTTTCCAAAAGTCCGTGTACAATGCGACAGCCGAATTGTACAAATATCATAAATGCGTTACTCGCTTGTGTTTTTATGAAAAAAGTCGCTTTTCGCTTCATCCTGACCGGAAAAACTGTCATATATTACCTTTAGCCGATTCATTGGCGACCGATTCGGCCTGAACACAGCGGTGAGCGTAAGTCTATTGGTAGCGGGGATGATGGTTGAATGTCGACGGTTTTTGAGAACATTTTCGGACGCAGAGTCGGACACCCGGTTTTATATCGCGAATTGTGCCGACATCTCGAATTGGACGGGAAAACACGCAAGGTTTTGAACCAAATCGTGTCCGACCTCGCGCTGGAAATGCCGGCGATGATTTTCATTGATCCGTCGATTCTTCGCGATGGTGCCAAACTTCCCGCAGTGGCCGAATCGGTTGAAATGCTTCGCGAACTGTATTTCAAGTGGTTTGGCGGCGCCATTTAGACGCATCGCCATGAAAAGCCGAGAATCAAGGAATTTGAATCGCCCGAGGAAGACACAGGACGATGTTACCCCATATCGAAAAAACAATCCGTTTCCTGACAAGATCGCACAATCCGTCGACGATGGATTTGCTGCGGTTCCTGCTCGACAATATTGAGCGGGACGTCCGGGAAAAAGCCTTCGAAGGGCTTTACCTGAAAAAGGAATCGGAGATCATGCTCGAACTGTTTCATCTCGTCGACGGAAACGAGCAACAGTGGCGTCTGGCGACTTTTTTGACGCCGGAACGCATGAGCCGTCTGGCCGAGGAGGCGATTCGTAGCGGTGATTTCGAGTTGGTCAAAAAAGGCTGCGCCATGGCCATCCGCAACAACCTTTACGAAACCCTGCCGGCCATCACGACCTTGCTTGAAGTCCCGCGACCGGAATGGGTCGAACTGTCCGCCGGGATAATCCTGAAATTGGCCACGTGCTTTTATAATGATTTGGTCGATGCCGCATCCGAACTCGAGCGCCGCAACATGGACCGCCGCCGGGAATGGTTTGCCACGCAATTGGAAAATCCGGTGCGACGCTATACCATCCACAGGCGGCTTGAACCGGTCAAGGCTTTCCTCCTCGTGGCGAAAAAGAACTATCCGTTTTTGCTCAACGTGCTCGGCGACGTGCATTCCCAGGTCTGCAAGGTCATTATCGACCTGCTGGAAAACAATGAAGAGGGGAGCTACTACCGCCTCCTGCTCAGCTTCGTCGACGATTCCAATTCGCCGCCGGTCATCGACCTGATTCTGACGTCAAAGGATGAAAAAAAATTCATCCACCACCTGTTGAAGGCCATCGGAGACAGTCCGTCGCAAATCACGAAAGACGCCCTGAAACGCTTCAAGGAATTCCGCTGGATCACCCCGGACAACAAGATGATCCCGGAACTCATCGAAGGGGAAGAGGCGGCCTTCGTACAACTGATCGCCAACGCGAACTTGCCGCGGGAAACGACCCTGGCCATGTTCGAGCTGGTCTTTCACCTGCCTTCGGTCGAGGGACGACGGGCCGCGGCCAAGGCGATTCGGGCTTTCAGCGGCGATGATGTCAATCGCATCCTCATCGCCGCGGGAAATGACCCGGACCCAAATGTTTGCTCCGAGGTCATGAGGGTCATGAAGGCCAAAAAAGTTCGGGAAGTCGACCAGATCATCATGCAGAATTACGACCATTCTTCGAAACTGGTGCGTGAGACGATTTATGAACTGACGCCGGAATTCCGGGTGGATATTTTTTTCCAGAAGATCGGCCAGATGACGGAGAACATGTCCCGTGTCCTCGGGCGTGTCGTAAGGAACATCGACCCCAACGTGCGGAAACGCATCAACCAGGAAATCGTCAGCGCCATTCCGATCCGCCGCCGCATGGCCATCGATGCGACAAGATTTACGAATCTCGCTACGGAATACGCGGAAACCCTGATCGACATTTATGAAAACGACGACGAGATCGAGGTGCGCATCGCCGCATGCCTGGCCCTTGCGGAGGTTTTGACGGCCGATGCCTGGCAGACCTTGCAGCAGGCTGCGGAAAACCACAACCTGGCCATTCAACGCGCCGGAATCGAAGCGTCAAAAACCTGGCGAAACAACCTGGAACAACAACGACGACAGGAAACGGCGCCGACATCGACGCCATAACCTTTCATTGACGAACCATCATGCAGCAAAATCATCCCGTTGACATTTCAGAACACGATCCACGTGCCGCGACGCTGTTGCCCTCGTGCATGCACGAAACGGAAGTCAACGAGTTCCTGTCGAAAGGCGGCGACGAAGTTTTGCTGCGGCTGCTTGAGGAATGCGACGCCAGATATAGGATCCTGTTCGAGATGCAAAACGACGCGGCCTTCGTGATGGAAGACGCGAAAGTCGTCGTCTGCAATCGCAAGATGACGGAGTTGTACCGCGCGAAAGACGTCTCGGATCTGATCGGCCTGTCGCCGTGGGAGCTTTCCCCCGAACGCCAGCCGGACGGACAGTCGTCGCGTCAAAAAGCTTTGGATATCATCAACCAGAGTGAAAACGGCGAGGTCAAACCATTCTTTTGGTCTTCCGTGCGGCTGGACGGATCGGAATTCTACGCGAACATCAGCCTGTCATGGATTCCCTACAAGGGCGGACAATCGTACCTCGTGTTGATCCGCGACATGACGGACGAATACCTGCTCCACCAGGCGGTCAGGGAAAATCAGGCCTATCTCCAGGTTTTGGCTGAAATGCGCCGCTCGACCTTCCGGCGGAATGAAATGGAGATCATCGGCGCCTTTTTGGCCAGCGTGACCGAGCATTTCAACTTCGTAAAAACGTGGTTCGGTCCGTACGATTCCATCTCGCGGACGATCACCCCGGCCGTGCATTTCGGCGAACGCGCGAACGTGATCGACGGAAGCGTCTTCCGCCTGGAAACCGCCAAGTCGAACGTGGACCCTTTCCCCGTGTCGTCCGCCGTGGCAACGCGGGATTGTTGTGTGCTCAACGATTTGAAAAACTCCTGCGATTTCCTCAAATGGAGGCACATCGCCGTCAACGGCGATTTCAATTCCCTGGTCGCGTTTCCGCTGGAAGTCAACAATCACACGGAAGGCGCTTTCGCCTTCTATTCCCGGGACAAGTTCATCAACCGCAACGTCGTCGAATACCTGCACGCGGGTTTGACCGAGCTGGCGAGGATCCTTTCCGAACGCCGGCTTTGGGAAGAACAGAAACGACTCTTGAAACGCGCGAAGGAAAAAGCGGAGATGGCCGCCGAGACGAAAAGCCGTTTCCTGGCCAACATGTCGCACGAAATCCGCACGCCGATGACCGCGATCCTCGGCTTTACCGAGGCCCTGACCGAAAAAGACATTTCGCGACAGAAAACGGAGGAAATCGCGCGAATCATACGAAACAATTCCGAATATCTGCTGCACATCCTCAACGACATTCTCGATTACTCCAAAATCGAAGCGGAAATGCTCAAAATCGAGATGGCCCCGTTCCCGCTGGAGAACCTTTTGTCGGAAATTCATTCGATTTATTCCGTCACCGCAAAGGAAAAGGGGTTGGATTTCCACATCAGGAACACGACGCCCTATCCCGCGGAAATTCTCACCGATCCCATCCGCTTGAAACAGATTCTGCTCAACCTCGTGGGCAACGCCTTCAAGTTTACCAAACAGGGCGGCATTGATATCGTCGTCGCCTGGTCGGGGGACAAACGATTGGGTTTCGGCCAACTCCAGCTTAACGTTGTCGACACCGGGAAGGGGATTTCCGGAAACGCGCTGGAAAAAATATTTCATCCCTTCGAGCAGGAAGACGACTCGGCGACCCGGCAGTATGTGGGAACCGGTCTCGGGCTGGCCATCTCGCGGCGCTTGGTCCAACTGCTTTGCGGCAACCTGACCGTCGAAAGCACCGCCGGACAAGGCAGCCGGTTTTCCGTCTTTTTGCCACAACAGGTTTCACCTTCGACAAGGTGGAACAAGAGCATTCAAATGGGAGTACAAATGGACACGACCGAAAAACCAGCGACGGCGACACAGCCCAATCATCGCAGCTTGCAAGACTGCCGCATACTCCTCGTCGACGACGGCGTCGACAACCAGCGGCTTTTCTCGATGATCCTCAAAAAGGCGGGCGTCGACCTGACTTCGGCCGTCAACGGCCAGGAGGGGGTCAATGCGGTGCTCAAGTCACTGGAAGACGGCAAACCGTTCGACGTTATTTTGATGGACATGCAAATGCCGGTCATGGACGGCCTGACCGCGACAAGAATCATTCGCGAAAAGGGGATTACCACACCCATCGTCGCCCTGACGGCCCACGCCATGCAGGAGGAACGCGATCGCTGCCATGTCGCCGGTTGCACGGATTTTTTGACGAAACCGATTCTTCGCGACGCATTGCTGTCTGCCATCGCCAATATTCTTGAATCGCAACCGATTGAAACAAAATAGATTGCGGTAAATCACCCATCTGACTCTTGCGGAAACAGCGCCTTGATGTAAGATAAAAAACGCGTTTCGCTTCATTTCGCGTTGCGCAATCTTTTTATTTTGCATATCTTCAGGCGAAAAATGAAATCTGATCGAAATATCGAAGATTTGATTTTGACTCTTCTCGACGACGAAACCCCGCTGGAAACGGTCGCAGAACAGGCAAAATCGCTGACAATTCAAAATTTTTCCGGGTCCGACAATGGTTGTGATAACGCAACTTATTGGCGTATGCAGCTTTATGCCCCGCTTTATGTGTCGAGTTATTGCGTCAACCAGTGCCTTTACTGCGGTTTTCGGGCGCCCTGTGCGATTGAACGGCGGCATTTGAGTGTCGGGGAGGTCGTCGACGAATCGCGATATCTGCTCGAACGCGGCTTCAAAAGCCAGTTGATCGTCGCAGGCGAATCGCCGAAAGTCACGCCGGAATATCTGTCCGAAATCATGCGGCGATTGCGGGAATTGCAGGTCGTGCCGTCAATCGAAGTGGCCCCGCTGTCCGTCGAGGGTTACGCCGAAACCGTCGCGGCCGGCTGCCGCGGCATCACGCTGTTCCAGGAAACCTTCGACCGGGACCTGTACGCCGGGTATCATCCGAAAGGGCCCAAATCGGACTACGACTGGCGCGTCCGTGCGATCGAACGTGCCGCCGAAGCCGGAATGCCGCGGCTGGGTTACGGCGTGCTGCTCGGACTGGCCGAACCGAAAGGCGAACTCCTCGCCATGATTCGTCACGCGGCAGCGCTGCACGAGCGATTCCCCGACCGGGTTTTGGCCTTCAGTCTGCCCCGCATTCACGAAGGTCCGGAGGGTTTCGTCATTCCGTATCGTGTTTCCGACGAACTGTTCATTCGGATGTATTGCGTCCTGCGAATCGTCTTCCCGAAAGCCGAACTGGTTCTGTCAACGCGGGAAACGGCCGAGCTCCGCAACCGCCTGGCCGCGACCTGCATCACACAGATGAGCGCCGAAAGCAGTACCGAACCGGGCGGTTATGCGTTGACCCGCGAAGAAACGGCTTCCTTCAACGGCCAATTCCTGATCACCGACAACCGCAGCGCCGACGAGGTCGCCCGCTGGCTCACGCAAAACGGTCATCGCGTCAAGTGGTAAGCACTGTTTTTACGCTGAACATGTTCGGCATTCAATGCGTCTGCAGGAGGCGTTCGATTTTTTGAATCGCTTCTGCGACGGTCAATGGCGAATCAGTCAGGCCGAAGTCCGGCGATTCCTGCAGCCAGGAGTCGACTTTTTTCTGCGCCGAAACGACCGTGCTGTGGCTGCGGTTTCCGAAATATTTGCCGATTTCGGACAGGGCCGAACGCGTGTATTTGCGGGCCAGCCACATGGCCAACATGCGGGGATGCGTCGCCTGTTTGGCGCGTGATTTCGATTGCAGCGACTGACCGCCCAATTGCAACGTCTCGCAAACCGCCTTGTCGATGTCCTGCAAGCGGACGGCGCGGCGGTTGTTGCGGATCATGTCTTCGAGAAGATTTTCGACCGAATCCAACGTGACGGGACGGTTCGACGTGAGGACCGCGGCATGCAGCCGGTTGATCGCTCCGGACAACTGCCGGGCGTGCGTCGTCAGGTGCGATGTGACGTACTCGCAGACGTCGTCCGACAGTTTGAGATTTCTCGCGGCGGCCATCTGTTTGAAAATGGCGAGCAGCATTTCCCGATCGGCGGGTTTGATTTCGCAGGACATGCCCGCTTCCAGCCGCGCGATGATTTCCGGCTTGAGCAGGTCGGCCAGGCCGTTGAGCGGGCGGTCGCCGGTGAGTACGATTTGTATGCCCTGGCCTTTGAGCAGGTCGATCGTCCGCAGGAACTCGGTCTGCGTCGATTCCTTTCCGGCGAAAAACTGGACGTCGTCGACCAGCAGGGCTGAAATGCCGCGAAATTTGTTGCGGAACAGCGGCATCCCCTGTTTCAGCCCGTCAATAAACGACGAAGTGAATTGCTCGGCCGTCATCATGATGAGCGGCTTGGCCTGCTGGTCACGCCGCACACCCGACTTGATCGCTTCAAGCAGGTGCGTTTTGCCGACGCTGGTGGGACCGTAAATGTAAATCGGGCTGATCTGGCCGGAATGATGGATCGCCAGTTCGGCCGCCCGCACCGCGAGTTTGTTCGACGGTCCGACGACAAAGCTGGCCCAACTCATCGCAGGATTGCCGCCGATGGATTTTGTCCGACCGGTCGTCCGACCTGGGACGGCAACGACGTTACGATTGGCCTCGTCGCGTTTCAAGGCGGGAATCACGGTGGCGGAACGATTGGTCCGCGATTCGGACTTTGCCGTCGACGTCGATGGCGTCGCGGTTTTGCGTGTCCGATTTTTTTTCGCATCACCCTGTTCGATCACCCCGTCGCAACCGGCAAAAAACCGCTGGCCCGGAATCGCCGCTTTGTTTGAAATCGTCGTCACCGCATTCCGATCGCCGAGCTTGTTGCCGGATGCTTCATCGGGCGATTCGTCGCGCGATTTGCCCCGGCGGGATCGGTGGGATGGAGTATGCGATTCGGTGGGGGGGATCATGCCGGCCAATTTGTTCCTGCCGTTGGTAATGATTTGTTCGTTCCGCTCCTGCGGCGTCGTTGGCGGTAGAGATACGATCGGTAATTTTGCGGCCTTCCGCCTTTGCCGCGGCATTCGTTCCGTTTCACCGGAAGCAATAATTCCCGTATCGGCCGGCACAGGTTTCAAACACACACCCGAACTTGCGGGAACGGAGTTTTTTTTTCGCTTCCCTGCCGAAGGAATCGGTAATGCCACTTCCTTTTCGCAGGAAGCATTGCTCGTCACAGTTGTCCGGTCTTCCAAAAAACTGCAACTCAGTCGACCGACCGGCAATTTTGGCAAAACATCGGCAAAGCGAGGCACTTTCTGGTCGGCACGATGCTTTTGGGGCAAAAATCCTCCATCAAACCGGGGACGGAATTTTGGATTTTCGTGCAATGCCGCCACCGATTGTTCCGGCATCAGAGCAGCAGTACGATGATCAATTTCCGTTTGGATGGTGCGTGAAATCGAGCCGTATTCCTGTGACACGATTTCAATGCGTTGGTCTTTTTCGAGGATGGGGCGACATTGTCCCAGGATTGCCATCAGGTAGTTTTTTCCGACCCAGTCGGCGGCAAAGGAATTGACGGCATGTACCTTGACACAGGCTTCCTGAATCTCGATTCGGGCTTCCTTTCCGAACCACATTTCGCTGCGCATCGGGCCCAAGGCCCCCACAATCGCCTCACGAATGTCATGTTCGATGTCCGTACCGAGATATGTCACGAATTTACCGTTTGTCTAAAATTCTCTCAAAAAACGCTCAAGATTTAGCGCACCGCGACCGGGCAAAAATCGTAGCTCCTTGCGGAGAATAACGCTTCCATCGACGCAGTTGCATCAAAAAAATGAGTGACAAAGATTTTTCCTGAACGGTCGCCCAATATCGTGGTATTTTGTTCAGATGCAAATATTACAGCAGAACACAAAGTTGACGCATCTTGCCACGTCAAAAATTCCTGCAAAACCGATTGGCCACCCAGGTAAAAACTGAAAGAAAAACCTTTTTTCTTGCGACACTTGACTTACACGCAAAGTTTTACCAAACCCTCCGAGTGCCTGAAATTACGGTGTATTACGTCACAATTGCACTCGCTGTTGAGCACGATTTTAACCTGTGAAATCCCCGTGTCAAATTCTCTTTGAGCCACTTTCGCGACAATTGCATCAACGATTTTCGTAAGGCTCGTTCTCATCGGCAAGACGGCGGAAAAAAAGTTCTTGCAATTTTTCCGTCCGGTGATTTGATGGCCACCACGAAATGGGGAAAACCTGTTTTTGCACATCGCCGGGACTTCCCTAAAAGATGACGCGAAACAGGATTGGAGATTGCCACGTCTGATCGCAAGGCGAACTATCGATCCTTTTCATGCACCCGGCAAGTTCTTTCTCACAATTGAGGCCAAAGGAAAATGACTTCAAGTCTTTTATAATGCGAAGCTTTCGGTTACAATCAACGCCTGTGTTGCGGAAGTTATTATGATATGACTACATTTTCCCTTCCCGCAGCAAAAA
Organism: Thermoguttaceae bacterium; assembly: GCA_031548645.1. GTDB lineage: Bacteria > Planctomycetota > Planctomycetia > Pirellulales > Thermoguttaceae > WRMR01. Next base: position 18,315 of record JAVBQX010000102.1, on the reverse strand, counting down.
TAAACGAAGTTTTGACAGTTTTTGTCTTGCACTCGACTGTTGCATGGTTTTGAAAATATTTTGTTGTCGTTTTACACCGATTTTTTGTGTCACACGGGGCAATCGCGAAGAAAAAAGAAAAATGCAACGCCTTTGACATCGCCGCGGTTTGTGGCAATCGCATAAATTCAGAAATATAGAGCCATTGCTCAAGAGAATGAGAAAGGATCAATCATGTCGCTTTTGGTAGTCGGTTCCGTTGCCTATGATAATATCGAAACCCCGACAGAACGCCGCGATGACGTTTTGGGCGGTTCGGCGGTGCATTTTGCCTATGCGGCCAGTTTTTTCAGTCCCGTGCAGCTTGTCGGCGTCGTCGGCGCGGACTGGCAAAAGGAGGACACGGCCCGACTCGAAGCCCGGGGCGTCGACATGAGCGGCCTTGAAACGCAGCCGGGCGGCAAGACCTTCCGCTGGACCGGTCGCTATCACGCCAACATGGACGACCGCGATACGCTCGAAACGCAATTGAACGTACTGGCCGATTTCGAGCCGAAACTGCCCGAGGCCTCGCAGCGGGCCCAGTTCGTTTTCCTGGCAAACGGCTCGACGAAAACGCAACTCCGCGTCATCGAACAGATTCAAGGCGCCGACCTGATCGTGGCCGACACGATGAATCTTTGGATCGAAATCGAACGCGATTCGCTGTTGGAAATGTTGAAAAAAATCGACGGCCTCGTGCTCAACGACAGCGAAGCCCGGCAATTGACCGGCGAAATCGGCACGCTGGCCGCCGCCCGCAAGGTGCTGGAACTCGGCCCGCGATTCGTGATCATCAAGAAAGGCGAAAACGGCGCCATGTTCGTCAGCCAATATGACATGTATCTCATCCCCGCGGTCCCGACGGAAAATCTTGTCGAGCCGACCGGGGCGGGCGACACCTTCGCCGGCGGCATGATGGGTTATATCGCCTCGCAGGGCAAAACCGACGGCGAAACGATCAAACAGGCCATCGCCTACGGGACGATCGTCGCCAGTTACCAGGTTGAAGGCTTCGGCGCGGAAAAACTCGAACAGATCACCCGCGAAGACATTGATGACCGCCTGGCCAAATTCCGCCGAATGGTCAATTTTTGATTCGTTCCAACATGACATCCAGGAGAAAAACCATGACCCGCGACGAAGCCTGGGAATTGTTGACGCAGTACAATGACGATCCGTTCCACCTTCATCACGCCCAGGTGGTGGAGGGCGTGATGAAATATTTCGCCGTCCGGGAAGGTTATGCCGAAGAAGCCGATTTCTGGGGGCTCGTCGGCCTGCTGCACGATCTCGATTTCGGGCGTTTTCCCGACGATCACTGCATCAAACAGCAGGAAATCATGCGGGAACACGGCGTCGACGAACGCATCATCCGGGCCACGGCCTCGCACGGCTGGGGACACCGGGTCGACATCAAGCCGGAGCATCGCATGGAAAAAATTCTCTACGCGACCGACGAATTGACCGGTCTGATCGGCGCGGCGGCGTTGATGCGGCCCTCGAAAAGCGTCCGGGATATGGAGGTCAAATCGGTCAAGAGCAAATTCAAGACGCCGAATTTCGCCGCCGGCTGTTCCCGCGACGTGATTCGTCAAGGGGCCGAATTGCTCGATTGGACGCTCGACGAACTCTTTGCCAACACGCTCGAAGCGATGAAACACGTCGCCATCGTGAAGTGAGGATTAGCGTATGTATGACGAGCCGTGATCTGTGATCACGGAATTTTTCGCATGTTCAATTCCCGAAATTCCTGAACGGCAGCAGTTGCGTGAGGATCAGGATGATGACGAAACCGCCGCAACCGACGATCGCGTGCAGAACGGTGACCGATTTGAGCGTGTCGGTTTCGCTCAGCCCGGCCATGCGGCTGGTCAGCCAGAAACCGCTGTCGTTCATCCAGGACGTGACGAGCGAGCCGCAACTGATCGTCAGACCGAGGTAAGCAAGGTTGAACCCCAGCGTTTCGGTGGTCAGGCCCATCGCGCCGAGAATCGACGAGGCGGTGAGCATGGCCGTCGTACTCGACCCGAGCGACAGCTTCAGAACCGAGGCGACGCAAAACGCGGCCACCAGCACGGAGAGCCCCGAGACGCCGGATTCGCTTTGAAACATCGTTTCGATCGCGCCGCCGATGCCGGCCTTTTGCAGCATCGCGCCGAACGCGCCGCCGGCCGCCGTGATCAGGATGATGAGCCCCGCGTCGAGCAGGGCCGCTTCGATGTCTTTCCGCATTTCGACCGCCGTCGAGATTTTTTGCCGATAATAGACGAACATCGCCAGCGCGGCGGCCAGCATCATGGCGACTTCCTTCCCGCCGACGGCCTTGAGGACGTTCGCCCATGCGGGCACGGGAGGCGGTTCAACCGCCTTCGGATTCACCATGTTTTCCGGCTGAATGATTGTTTTGAACTGTGTCGATTCGACCGTCACTTCCAACCGTTTGTCTTTTGTGATCTCAGCATTGATGCCGTCAATCGCGTTGAGGCCCCCGGCTTGATCCGCAAGCGGCACGTCGGTTTTGTAGGCCATGGTGACATAGGAACCGATCGCGATGAGAACGATCGGCAACAGCACGGGCAGCATGGCCCAGCCCAGCGTGGGGAGCTCTTTTTCCCGCTCCGCGAGCCGCTGTTCCTCTTCAGCGGTCAGATTGTCGGGGTCGTGTTCCGCCTCGCCCGCGGGGAGGTGAATTTTCGGGTTCGGCATGTACCATTCGATCAGGTGGGACGCGCCGATCCCAACGGGGAAGATCAAAATGCCGACCATAAGCCCGATCAGCATCATCTGTCCAACTTCGATGCCGAGGTTCGACGCGATGGCCAACGGGCCGGGCGTCGGCGGGACCATCGTGTGCGTGATCATCGCGCCGGCGCAAATGGCCATCAGGCAAAGCATGTAATTCTTGCGGGCCCGCCGATAGAACGATCGCGCCAGCGGGATGAGCAGGAAAAAGACCGTGTCGTAAAACACCGGAATCGAAAGCACGAAACCGCTCCCGCAAAGGGCGAGCGGAAACCGTTTTTCACCGAGTACGCGGCAGAAGGCGATGACGATTTTTTCCGCCGCGCCGCTCCGCATCATGCACACGCCGATGATCGCGGCCATGGCGATGACGATGCCGATTTTTCCGACCGCGTCGCCCAGGGCCAACGCCACGCGTTCGCCCTTGAGCGCCCAGTCGCCTTCAGCCAGGAGGCTGACGGCAAAGGCCGCGCAAATCAGGGCCAAAAACGCGTTCGTGCGCAATACGAGCACCATCACGACGACAACGGACACGCCGATCAACAGGATCAGGAGCGGACTCATGCGAAACGCCTTTTGCTTTTCTGCTTCAAGAAGGAAATCAGGAAACTGTCATTTCAACAACAGAATCATGATAACCGTTTCGCAGGGGAAATGCAAATGCGTCTTTATTCGATCGGGATGGCCCCGGCAAGCAGTTCGGCGACCCGGACGCAGAAATTGTCGTTGAGCACGAGCACTTCGCCGCGGGCGATGAGGCGTTCGTTGACGTAAATATCGACCGCGTCGCCCGCGATTTTGTCGAGGGCCACGACGGAACCTTTGCGAAGCTTGAGAATGTCTTCGAGGTACATGTTGGTCCGGCCCAACTCGATTTTGATGTCGAGTTCGACTTCGCTAATCTGGTCGAGCGTCGCGTGGTCCGAATTGGGGGTCGAGCCGCCGAATTCGGGGAACTGGAATTCGAGCACTTCGGGCGTGCCGCCCGAAAGACTGCCGCCGTCCGAGGTGATCGATTCGAGCGCTTCCTCCGCGCGACGCAGCAGATAATCGATGTCCCCCTGCGGGACGCCTTCGTCGATGGCGTCCTCTTCGGCGCCTTGAGGCATGCCGATTCCGGCCCCGATTTTCGGCGTCGTCCCCGGCGCGGCGCCGGCCCCTTTCAGCAGGCTTTCGATGTCGTTCTGTCCGAGCACCTTGTTCGCGTCATCGGCTTTCGGCTGTTCGGGGCCGGGTATTGGCGGCGCGGCAGAAGTTGACGGGGCGGTCGGGGGAACGTTGGCCATGCTCTCCCTGGTTGGAGTGGCGGTGGCAGATGTCGGCTCCGGTGGCGATGGTTTATCTGACTTTCCACCGGCGGAACTGGTGGCCAGCAGTTTTTCGATATCGCCTTGGTCGATGGTCGAGGCCAGTGGCGCTGCGTCTGTTGCTGGTGCAGCGGCATCCGGTTGCGGTGATGGCGAGACGGTTGGTTGCGGCTCTGGCACGGGCGCTTCGCTTTTCCCCGACTTTGCGGCCAGCAGTTTTTCAACGTCGCTCTGGTTGATCGCGTTGCCGTCAGACATGGGAATCCGTTCCTCATTTCCAAAGTTTTATGGGGTTTGCACCGTTTGCCGCTATGCAATTGACGCCGGGCAATACATTTGCGAATCCTACGAAATTCGCCGATGGCGGACAAGGCCAGTCGTGCGCGTTTGTCGCGTCTCAAGCCGCATTTTATCTATTTTGTCATCCGCCCGTTTGGACGGCAATGTCGGTGTAAATCACCCCTTTGACCAACGGCATGCCGAGGAGGTCGTTGACTTTGACCATGATTTTGTTTTTGATCAGGCCGAGCGACGGGTCCGTGATTTCCGACTGCTGCGAACTCCGCAGGATGACTAAAATCGCATTACGGATGCGGTTTTTATGAATTTCGTATCGCTTGTCGTATTCTTCGCGGTCTTTTTTATTGACCAACCCGTAAAAATGGATGGACAACCGGAACGGCACGTTGGTCTGGTCGCCTTCGGTAAAGGTAAACTCACCGAGATCGACCTCTTCGCGTTCCTCGGTTTGCATGGCCTCGTCGATAAGCGGCTTATAGGGGGCTTTGCTTTGCATGTCCTTTTTCGCCGCTTCGTCGACCGAAGCCTTGACGGCGGACGGCGACGGAAGCACAAAGACATACGCGACAATCATTTCCGACAATGCGATCACGAACAGGATCAGCATGATCAGAAGATTTGCCGTGAAAATCGATTTTTTCGGCGGAGGTGCGTTTCCGGTTTCCGGGGATTTTGTCGCGTCTTCGTTGGGTTGTGCTGCTGCCATGACGATCGGGTCCAATGACCGGCTCAAATGATTAATTTATCGTACGGTTTCCGTTTTCGCGGAAATACCCTCAGAAAAAAATACCTTATGTCAGGTGGAAATCAAATAAATTGAGTCAATAATCTTAATAATGATAATAATTTTTGTTTTTCGTTATTCTAATCGATGATCCTGACTACCCATCGATCAATAATCATTCTCCTTTGGTTTCTGACACTTCCGGCGTTTCGGAAATCAAAAATATTTCGACATAGGAATTGCTGCTCCCCACTTGAGTCGGGGAAACGCTTCCTGAAACACGGTTCGAGCCCATCGACGTGATGATAATTCGCGAGGGATTGACCCCGAGATCGATAAGTGATTTTCGCACGGCATAAGCCCGGGCATAGGCCAAGTCCATCGAATCGCGGTTTGCGGCCCGTTCGTTGAGGCCTGTGTGTCCGCGAAGTTCGATCATCAGTTGCGAACCTTTGACGCGTTTGTATACGTCCTGCAAAATCCGTAGCGATTCGTTGCTTAACGTGTCCGAATCGTTTTCAAAGGTCACGACGCCGGTTGTGATTGTTTCTTTCGGCGTGCGAATCGGGATCGACGCCCGGGTCGGGTTCCCGCTCTGGATGGTCTCGACCGTCTGACTGCGGTTGGTGTTTTGGCCGCTGGAAACGGTCTGTTGCCAATCCTTGCCGGGGAACGAAACAGTCATATTGCGCGACGTGCCGAAGGTGTCCTGCATGACGTAGGAAATGGTTTCGGCCTTCTTCGCGTCAAGCGTACTGATCGCGTAAAGCATAATGAAAAAGGTCAGCAGCAGCGACATCATGTCGCCGTAGGAAACCATCCAGTCCGGCGCCCCGGCGGGGGGACATTTTTTCTTGCCCATGATTTATAGTTGCTCCTCTTCCTCGGGCCGGGATTTCGGCGGGATGAAGGTCATGAGTTTCTGCTTGATCACTCGCGGGTTTTCGCCAGCCTGAATGGCGATGACGCCCCGGACCATGATTTCCATGGCCTGCAATTCGCGGCTGCTGTAATAGGAGAGCTTGTCCCCGATCGGCAGGAAGACGAAGTTCGCCGCAATCGCACCATACAGCGTCGTTAAAAGAGCCACGGCCATCCCCTTGCCGATCGTGGCCGGGTCCATGTTGGCCAACATGATCACGAGTCCGACCAGTGTTCCGATCATCCCGAAGGCCGGCGCGTATTTTGCCAGTGCATCGAAAAACGATTTCCCCATTTCATGGCGGCCTTCGACGGCGTCCATTTCCGTGCGCATGATGGCGTCGACGATTTCCGGGCTCATTCCGTCGACCGCCATGCGGATTCCCAGGACGAGAAACGGCTCTTCGATTTCCTCCAGCCGTCCTTCCAGGGCCAACAGTCCGTCACGCCGGGCCGATTCCGAAAGCGAAACGAGCTGGTCGATGATGGACACGATGTCCTTCTGCTTGCTGAGGAAAACCTTTTTGAGAACGCCCATTATTTTGAGGACTTCCGACATGGGATAGGAAATCAGCATGACGCAGATCGTTCCTCCGGCGACTAAGACAATGGAAGCGTAGTCGGTAAAACCTTCGATTGAGCCGCCACCCATGAGGATGGAGCCGAGAATCAACGTGGTTCCGACCACAAATCCGATGACTGATGCAATGTCCATTTTGCTTCAATGTTGGTTATGATTTCGCCAAATCCTGCATTTTTTCAGTACAAAAATATCGCGTTACATGGTTTTCGTTTAAATTCAATCATCGGGAAATGGCAGCCGCGAACGCAGTGAGTGCAACGAACGGAGTGACCGGGAACACACTCTCTATTTTCATCAACACTACAATTCCTTTGGCGTTCATTTCTTCAGGCTTGCCATTACATCTACCACGATTGTCCGGTTGGAAAATTCCCTCTCCGGTCACTTCGCTGCGCTGCGTTCCCGGGTGTCATTTCTTGAGAACATGTACTTCTTTTAAGGCCGTCACGCGGCATTGCGATTGACGCCGCCGATTTGCGGCAGGAAATGTTTGGCCTGCTGGTACGCGATCGACCGCCGGACGACTTCCTCCATCGACTCGACGACCATGACCGTTTCGCCGGTCACGAGCGAAATGAGCGTGTCGGGACAGCGTTCGACGTAGCGGATCATCTCCGCGTTCAAAACAAATTCGTTTCCGTTCAATTTTGTCAAAACGATCATTCGGAATAGTGTGGAGTGTGGAGTTTGGAGTGTGGAGTTAAAACATTTCGTTTTCTTCCCTTTCTCCTGCTCCCTTTCTCCTGCTCCCTTCTATCTTCACTTTCAATGCAATGACAACTCCTAACACTACAGCGCAATGATCATTGTTTTTCCTGGAATAACAGCCGGAATGAAGGCGTACTCGCTGTAATGACGGAATTCCGATCTCGGGGTTGATTTTACCATACCGTCATTTCGCTTCGCTCCATTCCGGCTGTTGTTGGGGTATGATTTTTCAAATTTCCATTGCGCTGTCGTACTAACTCCAAACTCCTAACTCCACACTCCACACTCCACACTCCACACTCCACACTACATCACACCATATTCAGCAGCGCGGCGAGCATTTCGTTCGAGGTGGTGATGATTTTCGAGTTGGCCCGGTACATCGCGGAGGCGGAAATCATGTCGATCAGCTCGTTGCCGATGTCGGTGTTCGACATTTCGAGCGAATTGCCCTTGACCTTGCCGAAGACGCCCTGGCCCGGCACGCCGATGACCGCCTGACCCGAGTTCGGCCCGACGGAAAACAGGTTGTCGCCCTTTTGCACGAGCCCTTCGTTGTTGACGAAATGGGCCAGCAGCACCTGCCCGAGCGGCCGCGTCACGCCGCTGGTGAAGGTCCCGATGATCACGCCGTTTTCGTCGACGGTGTAGTCGTACAATACGCCGGCCCCCGCGCCGTCCTGTTCGATCATGTTGAGGTTCTGGCTCTTCGTGGCCAAAGCCGCGACGGCGCTCAGGTCCATCTCGAAGGAAAAGGTCAGCGGGCTGTGACTGGCCACGTCGGTGCGTTCGATCGTGATCGTCGTGTCGCCCGGATCAATCAGCTTCCCGTCGGAATCGAAGCGGATCGTGCCCGTCCCGACGGCGATGCCGTTGCCCGAGGTCGGCTGGTTGTCGCCCGAATCGGCGTACCAGCGGTACACGGTTTCCGTGTTGCTCTTGCTTTCCAGCACGAAGGCCAGGTTCACGTTGATCGGGGCGCCGAGCGAATCGTAAACCTCGATGCTCGTGGCCACGCCGTCGCCGACGCATTTCTGGGCTTCCTTGAACTGAAAGTCGAGCGGGTTCGGCTTGCCGTTCGTGATCATATTGAAATCGCTCGACGTGATCTTCAATTCGTTTTTGACGCCGGTGTTGCCCAAAATCACGATTTTCCCGTCGATCATCGTCGCCCCGGCCGAGCCGCCGTTGATTTGACTCCCGACGGCGCCCTGGTCTTTCGGGATGTCCGGGTACATGGCCCCGGTGCGAATGCCGGTCGACTCGTTGACGAATTTCAGGTATTCGGACATGGTCGTCGTGCCGGTGATCGTCATGCTCTCGGTTTTGAGATCGTTGCCGCCCTTGTTCGGGGTGAATTCGAGCGTCCCTTCGCCGAACATGGGCACGAAACGCCCCGACTCGTCATGCACGCCCACGTTGGTCATCAGCGTGTTCGCGTTGGCCAGCACCTCGCCCCTGCCGCCGAAACTCAGTTTTTCGTTGTTGACCAGTTGCGTGTCGCCCGTGCGATCGGTCACCGTGACGCCGGCGTCGAGCGTATTGGCCGTTTCGACGAGATAAAAGGCGGTCGCGTTGTCGGCCGTCGAACGGTAAATCTTGCGTCCGACCCAGCCGTCGGGGTTGTTCGCCGCGTCGACCGTCGGAATGTCGGAAAGCGTCACCGCGCCGCTGTTGACGTTGATCGCCGAACTGACGTAGGACGGCCGGCTTTCGTTGCCGTTGGCGTCGACGAAGGTCACGTAATACTGGTAGCCGCCGTCGAGCCGCGAAAGGTCGAGCTGCGGGTTGCCCGAAATTTCGGCGGTCGATTTCGTGTCCGTGTAACTCGCTCCGGCCGAGGCGGCGGGCAGTTCGTCGACGAGATGAAACTCGTCGCTCGCCGGGTCGCTTGCCCGGTAAATGGCGATGTGCGTGTAGGGCGGCGACGCGTCGGCGGGGAGCTGCCCCAGCGGGATGTTGTCAAGCGTGACCGAACTGCCGTCGGCGGGAACGTCGACCCAGATTTGCGTCGAATAATCGGTCTGGTCGGCCAGTTCGCCGGATCGCGTGTACACGAAGCGGTAATAATACTTGCCTTCTTCAATGTCGCCGCCTCCGCCGTTGTCCGTCGCCGAGGTTTTGGCCGTCTCGACGCTCGGGCGAGCCGCCTGCGAAACGCCGACCGAATCGGCCCCCGGCGACGACCACGAAAGATCGGTCAGGGCCACCGATTCGAGCACCGAGCCCTGCGTCGCGGAATCGCCGACGGCGTTGAGCAGGCCCTCCATGCTGACGTTTTGCGTCGCCTCCGCGATTTTCGTCTTGCCGACGGCAATCGTCAGGGGCGACAGTTTGTCCGTGAGAATCTGAAATTTGTCGTTGACGGTGTAGCCCATGACGTAATCGCCGTGTTGCGTCACGAGCTGCTGGTCGGCGTTGAGCTTGAACGTTCCGTCCCGGGTGTAAAGCTGCTGGTTTCCCGCCAGGGAGGGGTGAATGATGAAAAAACCGTCGCCGCTGACGGCCATGTCCGTGTTGGTCATTCCCGGCTTGACCGCGCCTTGCGTAAAATCAGTCGTCGTTCCCGCGGTGAGCACGCCCTGTCCGATTTGCGTCGGGTTGGCCCCGGCGGAATATTCGGTCATCTGTGGGCTGGAGCCAAGTGACCAATATCGTGCGTAAATCGTCGAGAAATCCGCACGCTGTGACTTGAAGCCGCTTGTGTTGGCGTTCGAGAGGTTGTTGCCGATTACACTGATACTGGTTTCCGCCGCGCTCATGCCGGTATGTGCGACGTTCATGGAAGCGAACAGACCCATCTTTTGACTTCCTGTCGTTGAATTGGAAATATCTGATACAAATGAACATTATGTCCAGATGTATCGGTATTATCGACAGAAAGACTTCCCGGCAATAGTAAATTTTGCGGACTGGAGAAAATATGCCGCCATGCCGCCGTGAAACAAGATTCGCAAAAAATGAAACAATTGCGGAAAACACGGTTCAGAAAACCGGGCAAGAAAACGATCTTCCCTCAGTCTTGCATGAATTTCAAGACTGATTTGGCCGCCTCACGGATCAAAAGAAAAAGCTCGTTTCATGACGTGATGATCACCCGTTCGGTGCGCGAAAGCGTTAACTCCCGCACGCGATCAGACTTCCGGGTGTTCCTGGAGTTGCGTTTGTGAGGCCTGAATGGCGTCGAAAATTTCCTTGCGGTGAACCGGAACGTCTTTCGGCGCTTCGATGCCGAGCCGAACCTTATCCCCGCGGATTTCAACGACAACAATCGTAATATTGTCATTGATGACAATACTCTCGTTCTTTTTCCGGGAAAGTACTAACATTGTTTCTTCCTTCCATTGAAACTTGACTTCATGTAGCGGATTCCGATGAATTCCTCATGAGACACATACTTCGCAGGTGAGCGAATGATTCGCCCGTTGTCAAATCACGACATTCCAGTATAGTCTTGACTGGCGATGGCGCAATTATTTTATTCTTGATGAAATAAATATTTTATTAAAATTATTTTGGACTTGCAGCTTATGCCGGTTGCAACACATGTAATGACAACCAATAATTGCCATTTTTGTACCTAAAAATAGAATATTTTACATAAATTCACAAATTTTTATACCGTGTCGTTATTCAGCAATGTTTGATAGCTTTTTCTCATACGCACCGGAGCCTACATATTGCAACAAAATATCTCGTATATCCTTATACGTATTTTTTTAAACAGTTTTTCATTGAATTTGATAACAATGCGGTTATTTCTATTGTTTGACAATTTCAGTATTTACGATTCGTAACAAAAATGACAAAAACGCAACGTCCCGCAGTCGAATTGTTTGACAGCCACGCACATCTCGATATGCTGGATTGGTCTTTTGAAATTGAAACACACAACAAGTCCCCCAATTTTGACCGCTTTCCGACGAAAGTCAAAATACTGGATGATTTTACCGAAACGTGCGATTTTCAAATGGCCGGAATTGTTTGTCCTGGTATTTCGCTCCAGTCCAGCCGCCAGTCTGTAAAAATCGCACAAAAATTTTCATTATTATACGCAGCGGTGGGTATTCATCCAAACAGTTGTGGCGATGTTGGAGCAGACGACTGGTCTGAAATCGCGAAACTTTCGCAAAACCAATGTGTTGCGGCAATTGGTGAAACGGGGCTCGATAAATACTGGGACACTGCGCCATTAGAAATTCAAATGCTGTTTTTCGAGCGGCATCTCGATTTGGCAAATGAACGCGGTCTTCCCGTTCTTATTCACAGCCGCGATTGCGACGATGAGATGCTGGCCATTCTTGGCAATTTGGCAAAAGTGTCGCGAATTTTTGGCGTCATTCATTCGTTCAGCAGTACGCCGACGGTTGCCGAACGTTATCTCGAAATGGGGCTGCACATAAGCTTCTCCGGTGCTGTGACTTACACGAACAAAAAATTTGCCGACTTGCGTGAGGCCGCCAAAATCGTTCCGGACGACCGTCTTCTGATTGAAACGGACTCCCCATTTTTGACGCCGCATCCCTACCGCGGAAAACTAGACAATAATGTCCCCGTCATGACAGCCTATGTTGCCCAAACACTCGCGGCGATTCGCGGAATGTCGCTTGAACACATTGCAGCGGTGACGACAGCCAATGCTCAAAGAATTTTCAGAAAAAAATAACGCTTTTCCGTGCAGGGACTGTTCAGACCATCGCAAAGGGATAAAATAATAATCCTGTTTATTTGTCGGGGGTATTCCTGCGCAATTTCGGCCCCATTGCGGTAGCCGGACCGGATTGCCCCAACTCCCGTTTAGGGATTAACGTTGACTCCTTTTGTTTAGAAAGAAAGGTGAGGTTGAGTGGTCAAGCTAACGTTGAGGGAAAAAGAGCCGATTATGGACGCCGTTCGTCGCTTCCGCAAGCTGGTTGAACGAAGTGGCATTAAAAAGGAAATGCGTCGTCGCGAACATTATGAAAAGCCGAGCGAAACCAATCGTCGCGCCAGACTGCGTGCGGCCCGTCGCAACAAACCCCGACCGATCGGCGGGCGGAAAACCATGATGTAATCACGTGAACAAAAATGTTCTTTTCTCCCGATCCAGATAAGCTGGACACATGAAACGTTCTACCGGCCGACTGATCGAAACGTCGGCATTTGGGTGCGAGATCACATCAAATCATTCTTTGAATTGTGGCTCGTATCTCGTTTCCGCCCCGACGGGGCACTGCTTGTTGCCCAAGGAAAAGCGAAGCGACGCCTTGGGTTGCAAACCTCTATGCTACTGCGTTCTGATAAAAGGACAGTGGCGCAACCGTTTCGCGAATCTCAGGGTGGCATATGATTTCGGAAAATTTTTCCCAGGACGTGTTGAAACCGGTTGAATATTCCTCACATCGCTTGCGGGAGTCCGTTTTTTCAAAGGAGGAGATTGCGGAGGTGAAAAAAATGAACCGCATGTGCCAAAAGAGTGGTCATGAAGGGTTTTGTTCTTGAGAAAATGGTGAAACTGACATAGAATAAAGTTTTGCATGGTTTTTGCCCTTACGCGACAAGTATCGGGAACACAAGGCCAAAAACACATGGAGTCGAAAAATCCCAGAGAAAATGTATCGCGATTTTGGAGCAAAGAAACATGTCGAATGATCAAAGCGGCATCCCCTATATTTCGCCGGAATTCAAGGCCCGTCTTCAGGAATGCTATACCAAGGGAAACGAAAAAATGTCCCAGGGAGCTCATGATTACGCCACCGAAATGTTCATCCAGTGCATTTTGGGCGATCCCTCAAATATCATGTATATCCAGGCGTTCATCCTGAATTTGCGACAAAAATATAACGATAACAAAAAAGGCAATTCCCTCGCCTTTCTAAAAAGTACGGGAATCAAATCCGCCCTCAAAACGGCTTCTGCGCGGAAAAATTGGGAAAATGTCCTGAAAAACGGCGCGGAAATGCTGAAAATCAACCCTTGGGACGCCGGTACTTATGCGGCCATGGGGCGAGCCTGTCTTGAAATGGATTTTCCGCTTGCCGGCTTGGCCTATTATAAACAGGCGGTCGAATCCAGCCCAAACGATGTGGAAATTAACCGCAACAGCGCCCGGGCGCTTCAGGAAATGGAGGAATACGATCATGCCATCGCCTGTTGGAGCCGTGTGCTGAAAATCAAACCCAATGACGATGAGGCGCGCAAGTCGATTGGTGACCTAATGATCGAGAAAACGATCAAAGTTGGAAAATACAATAAGGAAAACGAACAAAATAAGAAATCGACAGCCCAACACAGGGAAAATGTACAAAATATTGAGTACGAACAGCGTGCGGAACTCTCTCCGGAAGAGCAATTCGAGAAAAACGTTCGTAAAAATCCGGACGATATCGCACTTTACATTGACCGTGCCGATCACCTGTTTCAATCCAACCAAATCAAGGAAGCCGAGAACGTCTTGTTGCGGCTCCTTAAAGTGCAGGATAAACCGGAATTTCGACTACGTTTGATTGAAGTGCGACAACGACGTCTCATGGAAGAGCTGAATAAAATCAAATCGAATTTCGAATCGACGGATAAATCGGAAGTCAAGGAAAAACTGAAACCCTTGTTCGCGGCGAAAAAGCAGGAACTGGAACAGATTACAATCCAAATGCACACGATGCGGGTCGAGCAAAACCCCGGCAATTCGCATTATCGTTTCGAAATGGGTAACGTTTATATGTCGCAAGGAAAATTCAAGGAGGCCATTGCGGAATACCAAACGGCCAAATCAGATGTTTCGTTGCAAGGTGATTGTTTGCTTGCACTTGGGCAATGTTTTCAGCAGATCAAACAATATCGCTTGGCCCTGACGCACTACCAACAGGCCATCGCGGCCATCGCAGGCGACGGGGATACGAAAAAGAAAGCCCTGTATCTTGCCGCGAGACTGGCTTATGGCCTGAATGACTACGACAAGGCTGATGATTTCGCTTCCCAGCTTGCCGCCATTGATTTTTCATACAAAGATGTGGGGGAGCTACTGGACAAAATCGCGGAAAAACGTATAAATTAACTTTCAATTTTTCAAAATGCCGATGATTGGGGCCGAATTGACTTGGACATGTCCCGGCAGTTCCGCCAAAAGCTTGTATTTCGCCTTTTGATTTAGGTTCCTCTTAAAGAAATTGTCATGCCAAATATTGCCAGCGCAAAAAAACGTCTTCGTCAAAACATCGTCCGTCGTGACCGTAACCGTGCGGCCCGCAGCCGTATCCGTAATCTTTGCAAAAAGGTGCTCAAGGCTGTGGCCGAAGGCAACGTCGAACAGGCGGAAACCTGCTTCGTCGACGCAGCGCGAGCCCTCGACAAGGCCGGAGCGGCGAAGTTGATTCACCGCAATACGGCCAGCCGTAAAAAATCTCGACTTTCGGCCATTGTCCGCAAACTCAAGCTTTCCAAAACCGCCTGATTTTTCATGTGGCATTTCCATGTGTAAAGAAGGATTGATTTCGGTATGCAATGATTTGCTCGAAAACAAGGGTTTGAGAGCACGTTTTTTCTAATCGCATCCACTGTTTTAATCAACAGTTGCCTTTGAATGGTTATTCGAGAGGCGAACTTCTGAATTATCACATGTATTCAGTAATATGAGTTCGGGTTCGCCGCATCGCAAAGCAGATGCCAAACTTTTTTGGGGTCATAGCTCAGCTGGGAGAGCGCCGCGTTTGCAACGCGGAGGTCGTCGGTTCAAGCCCGTCTGGCTCCACTTTTTAACTCGTTATGCTGAAAGGATTTAACCTTACCTTCGGGTGTTCCGAAGTGCAGCGAAAAGGCGTTTATTTTTGGTATTACCAAAAATAGAAATTTTCCAAGCACGAAAGGAACCCGAAAATGGCACGAAAAAATCTGCCAGGTTATCTGCTCCACAAGCGTAGCGGTCAAGCGGTCGTCGTCCTGAATGGAAAGACGATCTATCTAGGGAAGTATAAAAGCAAGGCAAGTCGGGAAGAATACGAAAATGTGATCGCCGACTTCATTGCAAATGGAAAAAAACTCCCTCCTACTCGTACGAAATCTGATTGCTTAATCGAAACTCTTTGTTACGATTATCTGGACAACCAAAAAAAAGTTCACAGCAAAAACGGCAAGCCCACCGAGGCGTTTGGTCACTGCCGATTGGCAGTCGCGCCGGTCATCAAACATTACGGGCAAAATTCCATCCCGGATTTCGGGTCTCGATCCCTGCTCTTCATTCAGGCAAAATGGGAGGAAAGTGGAATTGCCCGAAAAACCATCAATCGCTGGACGGGGATCATCAAGGACATGTTCCGTTGGGGTGTCGTCTATGAATTGGTTGAAGCGGAGATTCTACAGCCACTTCTGGCCGTTCCGAACCTGAAAGTCGGCAAAACGTCTGCCCCTGAGTATGATGAAATACCACCCATTGAGATCGAACTTGTGGAAAAAACCCTCCCGTTCCTGCCACAGATCGTGGCAGACATGGTTCGGGTTCAACTGTATGCCGGAATGAGGCCCCAGGACGTCAGGAACCTTCGTAGCTGCGATATTGACCGATCAAGAGAGGATGTCTGGAAGTATTCGCCGTACACGCATAAAACCAAAAACAAAGGCAAAACGAGAGAGCTCGCCATCGGCCCCAGAGCTCAGGCGGTTCTCACGCCCTACCTGGAGTCCAAGGCGGACACCCCGGAAGCCTTTCTTTTCTCCCCGCGTGACACCGTACAGATGCTTCAGGATGAGCGAC
The DNA here is from genome assembly GCA_031548645.1 of Thermoguttaceae bacterium. Lineage (GTDB taxonomy): Bacteria > Planctomycetota > Planctomycetia > Pirellulales > Thermoguttaceae > WRMR01. The sequence continues at coordinate 2,284 of JAVBQX010000102.1, read as the reverse complement.
GGAAGAATCGAAAATCGAAAGTCCAGCCCTCGCAGATTTGCCGTAAAAGGGCCAACCCGAAATCACTGCCGCGAGAGCAGTATTCCAAGGATTCTTACGGTCAGGCTGTTACACGGGCTTGTGAGAAAGCCGGGGTTGAGCCCTGGAGCCCGAACCAGTTGCGGCATACGACCGGCTCTGTTGTTCGGGATCAATATGACTTGGATCATGCCCAGGCGGTACTGGGGCACTCGTCGGCCAAGACAACGGAGATTTACGCCAAGGTCTCCTTCGAGAAAGCCGCCGAGGTCATGCGGGAGATCGGGTAGATTACGTCGAGAATTGTGACATGTAATCGTTTTGTTCAAGGGTGGCGATTTCGATGCCCTTGTATCGTCTTGATGTCGCATTATGCCCGAGAAGTTTACACGCCGCGTGTAAACTTACTTCAGGGACTTGAATAACGGTGCCTTCCATCACAAAAGCCGGGGCGATCACTCCGGGTTTCGATAGGTTTTGATCACGTATTGATTGGTGCGATCGGGGACACGGCCTTTTTGGAGGAGTTTGACAAGCTCCCGGTCGATCAGTTCCTTGACCAGCGTGATGCACCTTCGACGTGACAAACCCGATTCGTCGGCGATCCGGTTATAGGAGATGCGAACCTTGCCGTTCGGTCGGGCGTTGCGCCAGAGGATCAGCCACACCAAGCGTGACGACGGCGTGATCCCCATATCGTTGAACACGGCCAGGCAGACCGTGTTGATGGTGTTGAAACGGCAACGGATGGCGTCCTTGCGCGAAAATTTCTTCATGAATATTCCTCCTGTTATTGGGCAAACGATCCGCCATGTTCATCGACTTCGGTTTTTTTTGATGCTTTACGTTTCGACTTCGGTGGGGTCACTGCTTTTTTCTTGGATGATGCCGGTAACGGCTCCGCCACGGTGAACCGCATCTTTGCCCCGTCGAAATTCAAGGGGATGTCGGTCTGCGACGACTCCTTGTCCTTTTTTCCCTCAAGGATATGGGTGTGACCGAATTTTTTTTGGTTGACGGTTCGCAGGAACCAAACCTTCGATGCACAATACTCCAGCGAAGACGAGTCACGTATCGCGGAAAAATCGGGAGATGTGTACTTTGCCCTGGCCGCACCGGTGCGGTTGAAGGCGCAGACGCCAAGCACGGCAATCCCACGACTGACAAACCCTCGAATGATCGGCATCAGGTGACCGATACGATCCTGCGTCTTGAGCTTCAGATTTCTTTCGACCTGAATCTCGTTGAGGTGGTCAAGGACCAGTATTTGCGGTTTCAAGCGTTCCACTTCGCTTTCAATACGCTCAACGGTGATCGGCGGTCTGGCGTAAAAGTGGAACTTGTCCGTGATCAGCTTGATTTTGGGGATCGCCAATTGCAGATGGTGTTGGTACTCGACGTCATGAAAAATTCGGTTGTTGCGAATATCCTCCAGGGGTATCCTCGTAATTCGGCTCATTTCCCGCCGCCACAAGTCCATCGCCCTTTGATCCGTGTTGACGATGAGAATGGTTTCAAGGTCGTCATTGCGACACGCCGCCTCGATGATGTTCGCCATCGCAAACGCCGTTTTTCCATGACCGGGCACACCGCCCAGGAGCGTCAGAGTCCCTTCTTCCGGCCCGAATTGATTCAACGGCGAACCTTCATCGGCGCATGAATACCGCTTGATCCTTTCCTTGTTGGTAATTCCGTCAAGCCACTCGGTACAGACATCCCAGCCATCCTGCGACCAGGCAAGCTCACGTTGAGGCGGACTGAAAATTTGTTGCTGCAACGACTCACCCCACTCTTCCTCGCGCTGAATCACTTCCGGTGGGGTGATGTGATTGTTCAGTTTTTGCCACCCCAGCAGCCCGTGCAGCGTCCCGCAGGAGTCGACGTATTCGGGGACGGATTTACCAGTAAATGAAGGAAGCATGATGCTCTTGCTTCGATTGTAAATGCTCGTAATGAAGCAGTCCATTTGGTCTTGACCTTCGGTTCTCTGTTCATCAACGATCTCCAATTTGTAAAAAGTAACTTTCTCCTCGTGAAACTTATTCAGCAACGCGACAACCGTGACATTCGACTTGGCATAACCGATGCGTCCCTCGTCATCATGGTCAGGCAAATCCTCTTCGCAGCAAATCCTCCCCCCAGGGCCAAAGACCGAAAATACAACGTCGCATTCACGCCTCTCTTCGTTCATCGTGCTGGCCAGCAGCAACACGTCCAGGAGCTTGTCACAGAAGACGGCGTTTTCGAGTTTCGGCGAACCGTTATT
>JAVBQX010000209.1:0-3455 GCA_031548645.1 Thermoguttaceae bacterium | reverse complement strand
GGCCAGCATGGCGTTGCCGCAAACCTGCGTCGCGATGACCCGCGTCGAGGCCAAAACGCCGCCGTTTTGAATGAGCAGGCTGAAATTTTCCTTCCCGTCTTCCCAGAGCATCATTTTGTCGGCAACGACGAGTTCGCCGACCTTGAGTTTGTCAACGGAATCCGGAAAATCCGGCGCCGAGAACGCCCCGCAGGCAAACGCGACCACCGCACCGACGACACCGCCGACCACCGCCGAAATTATCGTGTTAAACAATCCTGATTTCATCCCCCGGACCTCCTGACCGCTGTTGGGTTTCTTGTGTTTTGTTCCTATGCGCTATGTACGGTAATATGACCCTGACGTCATATCGACGCAATGTTCTTTTGTATCAATCGTAACAAATGTACAGGCCGCATTACATAAACGGGAATAATTTTTCGGAATAATCGTCATAACAGGATTCAATGATAGCGGCCACCAGCGCAAGAGAAAAATTTTTCATCCGAATCAGCGAATTCGCCAATCATAAATGACACGGGAATCATCCGTTTGTGTGGGAGTCGACATACTTCGCGACGATTGATAAGCCTGCCGGTCATCTGTGTGCGGGTATTGCGTTGATGCCGATTCCTGACCATGCACCGTGACGGCGGCTTGGGGTTGGTTTTCCGAATAATACGACGGCAGGCGGTTTTCCGCGGTTGAAACCGCGTTGACTTGCGGCGAAACCGGTCGGGCGATCACACTTGACATGGCCGAGGGTGCCTCGACGGGTTGAGCGGCGAAATGTTCGACCGTTTGCTTTCCGACGGGTTGGGCCGGAATCGCCCGGGGGACATCATAACCGCCATATTGCGTGTTGTCTGCAGATTCGGGAATCGGGGCGAAATTCGCGGCAAGCGGTTGGTTTTGTTGCGATTGCGCCAAACTCAAGCGAATCGGCTCACGTTCCGGCTGCATGACAGTTGCGGCATTTTGTGTATTTTGATCATTGTTTGTAGACAACGCCCCTTCCCATGAAGCATGCGCGATGCCTTGCCCGGCGAATTGATCCGCTGTGGTTGTCGCCCGTGTGGCGCGAGCAAGAATGACCGGCTGTCGCATCGGCATAAAATCCCGTGAAGCAACGTATTGTGTCGTATCGCTGACGAAAATCGGCTGATCTTGCGGGAGTTGGGTCAGGTCGGGACATCCGGCGTCGACCCAGCGGTTCCACTTGACCTGCAATTCGCCAAGATTTTCGTAGCCGTAATAATCGCAAATCGCCTGTGGCCAGTTGTTGGTTTTCATTCCCGCGCCGGCAAAATCGACGTAATGTCGATGGCCCTGCAAAAGGATCAGAAACTCCGCCAGAGAAAAACCTTGCGCGTACAACGGCATCTGGTCGTCGGGGTATTTTCCCATGCGGAACATCTGGTTGAAGGGAATTCCGCGACCGGTTCGGAGATATTGGTACAATAAGCGGCGGTAATTCTGGCGTTCCTTCTCGTTTTCGACGAATGTCGCGGCGCCTTCATCGACCCATCTCGGGACCGGTTCGCGAAAATGACTGGCCAAAATCATGTGCGTGATCTCATGCGGCAGAACGGCCGTAAGTATTGAGTCGGCCGTACCTTGAATTCGCATGTCCCAGTCAAAGACCTCGCCTTTGTCGAAGTGCATGCTCGTTTCGCCCCCGGCGCCGTAATTGCCCACTTTAACTTGAATGGGGCACGGGGCCGACCAGCGGGGAAGTTCGGTGCCGAGCCAGAGGATGGCCATATCCTTACGGCATCGCTCGGCTGTTTCTCCGAATTGTCGGGCCAAATCCTGGTTCGGTGCGTTTCGAATGATGAAGTTCGGCGTCAGGTATTCGGTGGCCTCGATATTTTTTGCGGACAAAAAACAAAGCGAAATCGCCAGCCCGGTGGCCCAAACGGCAAATGCCCGGGTTACCGGACGATTTGCATCATAAAATGAAAAACGAGCGTCCTTGCTCACGGAAAAACCCCCGATCCTTGGGCATATTGTCCGCCGCATGACCGCGGCCCAACCAGGCCGTTGATTTTTGCGGCGATATAATCTCACGCACGATGGCTGTTCGTCCCGACGACGTTCGTTCCGGGCATTCCTTGCCTTGAACGACCGCCAAAGTCAAGATCGCAAGAATGTAGCAGGTTTTTCGATTTCGGGAAATAGCAGTTTCCGGGAAATTTCAGGCTCGGCGGAATTATTTTCGATGTTGATGATTTCTTCAAAAAATGCGGCGCAAGAACAGCAGCCGGGAACGCAGAGAGCGTAGCGAACGGAGTGACCGGGGAACACGCTTGCCATTTTGTGCAAGAATTCAATTCCTGCAATGTTCCCTGTATGTGCAGGGGAATTGAATATTTTCCCGGTTGAAAAATCCTCTCCCCGGTCACTCCGTCGGAGTACCGACTGCGTTCCCGGCTGCTGTTCTTGTCCGAAAACGCTCAGTGCGTGCCGAGCGCCTTGGCGAGAACCTCTTCGGCGACGAAAATGGGCAAGGGCGGGCTTGGAATCATGGCGATGGCGATGGCGTCGGAGGGCCGGGCGTCGATTTCGATCAGCTTTTCCCCTTGTTTAATACGGAGTTGCGCGAAATAGGTCTGTTCCTCGATGCGCGAAATGACGATGTCCTGCATTTCCCCGCCGAGGGCGTCGCAAATCTGCCACGCCAGATCGTGGGTCAGCGGCCGGGGCATCGGAATGCCCTTGACGCGGCGGTCGATGCTGGTCGCCTCAAAAATGCCGATGACGATGTAGAATTCGCGCTGACCTTCGACCTCGCGCAGGTAAATGACTTGTTGGTTGTTGATCTCGCTGATGACGATGCGAGACAACTCCATTTGAACCAGCATGTTCCGTCCCAATCCCAAAAGCGTTGCCCGGAAAGACGTTCCCAACTTTTTACTCCCACCAATTGAGAATTCCCGAGTGTGCGTCCGTTTACCCTTTTGGGAAAACGGACTCCCGCAGAGCATTGTGGCGGAATTTTCAACCGGCTTCGGTATACGTTTTCACTGATTCCGCTATGCTATATCGTTTCAGGGGAAAAGTAAAGACGTAATCTCTTATTATACCTTGTTTTTTCCTGATTTGGTATTGTCATTAGTAATTCTAATTCCACAACGCAACGGACATATCGCGGATGGAAATCAAGACACTCGATATTTTTATTGTCCACAGATACACACAGATTTTCACAGATGGTTCACGGTATACAACAATTCTCATCTGTGTCATCTGTGGATAAAATAAACGGAAGTGTTTGTGATAAAATTATTTGCGAATGTTTGATTGCGATGTCGCGTTAATGAAAGGACTGGTGTTGATTATGGCCGAAAAAGTCGCCGTCGTCATGGCCGCGGGCAAGGGCACGCGGATGAAATCGGAACTGCCGAAGGTTTTGTGCGAAGTGTGCGGTCGCCCGATGATCGAATACGTGCTCGACACGCTCGAAGCGGCCGGGG
>JAVBQX010000130.1:0-7302 GCA_031548645.1 Thermoguttaceae bacterium | reverse complement strand
TTACGCTCCGGGCTGCCATTCCTATAGCCCTCAAATCAACACGCAAATATTACCCACCTTGACTTCCATCATAATCAAAATTTGAAAAATTTCGGCTTTTTTCCTGTCATCCCGGCGATTTCCCGAAAAAACGTCCGGCGGCACAAATTTCGCCTTCAAAATCGATCCAAAATTCCGTTGACAAAGGCCGGTGACTCGGCGGAACCGAATTTTTTGGCCAGTTCGATGGCCTCGTTAATGACCACCGGCTTGGGCGTTTTAATGTACAACATTTCGTACAACGACAAACGTAAAATATTGCGGTCCGTGACCGACATGCGCGAAAGCGACCAGTTTTTCGATTGTTGTTCGATTTTTTCGTCGAGTTCCGGTCCTTTTTCGCGAACCCCATTTATAAGTTGCCGGGCGAATCGAAGCACTTCGGCATGATCGGGCAATTTTTCCGCAAGATATTCGCGGACCCATTCTTCCGGATTGTCCGGGTTCACGTCCTCCAGAAACAGGAGCTGAAACACGATCGTCCTTGCGAGCGTTCGATTGGCGAATTTGCCGGGCGGATTGTTGTTATCTGTTTTGTTTTTCATATCAATTTCCGTTTTCGCAGACTGGGGATCACACAGATTAAGTTTAAACGACAATTCGCCTTGAGACAAGCCGACAACCGCAACGCCGGGCAATTTGAGATGATTCCCATGTTTATCACCATTCAGCATATTCACCGAACCACGGTTTTGTGTTTTAATGATGTGATATTGTCGCATATCAGGATTTCGTTTTTATCTCATCAATATCGGGAAAGACTCATGTCATCACTCATCATCAGTGTTTCGGGATTACGGGGAATCATCGGGGAAACGTTGACGCCGCAGGTGGCGATGCAATATGCGGTCGCTTATTCCGACTCGACGGAACCGGGCCCGTTCGTCATCACGCGCGACGGTCGCGGCAGCGGAGCCATGTTGGCCGATGCGATCAGCGCCGCTCTCAACGCCGTGGGACGTCCGACCATTGACGCCGGTGTCGCCGCAACGCCAACGACCGGCGTGTTGATTCGCAGCTTGAACGCCGCGGGAGGCATTCAAATTTCGGCCAGCCACAACCCGTCCGAATACAACGGAATCAAACTTTTTTCCGCCGAAGGCCGCGTCATCCCGAAAGCCCCCGGCGAAAAAGTCAAAGCGTGTTACGAGCAAATGAAAGCGAGCGGCGATTTTCCCGTCAAGCCATACAGTGAAATTGCGACACGCACGCAATGCGTCGACAAAAACACCGCCCATCTTGAGGCGATTCTCAAAACCGTCAACGTCGACGCGATTCGTGCGAAGAAATTCCGCGTGTTGCTCGACTCGAATCGCGGGGCCGGCGGCGTGCTCGGCCGCGAACTGCTCGAACGGCTCGGTTGCGATCTCATCCTACTCGGCGAAACGCCCGACGGTCAATTTGAACATGTCCCGGAACCGACGCAGGAAAATTTGCAACCGGTGTTTGATCGCGTCAAAACGGCGGGCGTTGACATCGGATTTTGTCAGGACCCGGACGCGGATCGGTTGGCCGTCATTGACGCATCGGGGCGTTATCTCGGCGAAGAGTACACCGTGGCCATGTGCCTCGATCATGTTCTGGCAACACGCGAAAAAGGGCCCGTCGTCATCAACTGCGCGTCGAGTCGCATGTCGCAGGACGTCGCGGAAAAATACGGCGTCGAAATTTTCCGCTCCGCCGTCGGTGAGGCGAACGTCGTCGATCTGATGAAAGCGAAAAACGCGGTCTTCGGCGGCGAAGGAAACGGCGGGCCGATCGACCCGAAGGTCGGTTACGTGCGTGACAGTTTCGTCGGCATGGCCCAACTGCTCGACGCGATGGCCGCCGGCGGAAAAACAATCGCGGAACTTGCCGCCGCGTTGCCGTCGTATGCCATCGTCAAGAAAAAAATTCCGCTCGCGCTCCATCTCGTGCCGAAAGCGGTCGAAGCCCTCGAAAAACATTACGCCTCATTGCCTCGCGACACACAGGACGGTTTGCGCATTGATTGGCCGAACGCATGGTTATTGGTGCGGGCCTCGAACACGGAGCCGATCGTGCGTGCCATCGCCGAAGCCGAAACCGAAGCCGCGGCGAATCAATTGTGCGACGACGCCCAAAAAATCATCGCGCAAATTGTGTGATACCCCGCGGAACCGGAGCCCGAATTCTTAGCCGCCGAACTTGTTCGGCGCACCGTTGCGATCACGGCGTGACCGCTCTCCCTTGCATCGGCAAAATGCCTTACCCCTGCACGTCTTTTTTGAACAGGGCGTGACCGAGGATGTTTTTTCGCGAGGTGATTTCGCCGGGCAGGTCGTCCTGTTCGATGACCCGGCAGTAGGTGCCGAACATCGCGTCGCAGGAATCGGCGTGCGCGACGAGCAGCGCTTCGAGCGACATCGGCGGCTTGGGAGCCCCCCAGTCGGCGAAACGCTGGTGCGAAATGACGATGTGCTCCAACTGCATTTGAACGTCCGGCTCCAGCTCGACTTCGCGGCCGAAATCGCGGACGAAATCGCGTCCCAGCACGGCGTGGCCGATCAGGTCGCCTTCGGTGGTGTGGTGCGCGGTGACGACGTCGTAACGCAGTTCGCGAATTTTGCCGATGTCGTGCAGGATCGCCCCGGCGACGACCAGCGGTTTGGAGAGCCGCGTCTTCAGTTCGGGATAGTTCGCCAGGTACATCTCGGCGAGAAACACCGCCGTTTTCGTGACCATGAGCGTGTGTTCGAGCAACCCGCCGAAAAACACGTGATGGTGATTGCGGGCCGCGGCCGTGTCGAGAATCGCGTCGCGGTTTTTCTTGAAAATCTGCACGATGAGTTGGTACAGCTTCCCCTTGCCGCAATGCGTTTTGGCCAACGCGAGAATCTCATCGTACATCGACTCGGGCGCGAAACGCGAACTCGGTCGGCACTGCGACGGGTCGAAACCCTCCGATTTGTCAGCCTCGACGACGGGCCGGATTTTGCGGATATCGAGTTGCGGTCCGAAATTCGAGACGCGGTAGATCGCTCGCAATTTGTAAAATTCGCCGGCTTCCCAGCTTTGTCGGGCGTCGTCAAAAATCGGCGTGTCCGACCAGATGGGAAAGCGAATTTCGCGAATGGCGTCACGAAAATTGACCCGGAGATAGGGTTTGCCGTCCCGCGTGGTCAGCATTTCCTTTTCGGCCAGCAGGGCGAACACGTCGCATTCGTGGCCCGGCTCCAATTTTGAAAGTTGTACGACAGGAATGGGCGGTTTGCTCATAAAAAACTTTGCGATCTTGGTTTTCTTTGCGGCTTTGCGTGATTGCTAAACCGATTTTACATTGCCGGTTGGCCGAATGAAAGCAACATTGGCAGGAAATTTGCGTAAATATTAATGTTTGACACGTCTTTTGTGTCTGTTCCGAACGTGTTTTCGCTTGGCAAACCGGGACAACACGAGTATGCTTGAAGGTAACACACAAATTAACATCAAACGCATTTTGCAGATCAGTAGCAAATTTCGAAAAATATAAACTTTTCAATGACACGCACACAACCGAACTCAATTTTCTCCAAACTGCTATTGCGCAAGGCATTGCGACTGCTTTCCGATGCAGGCAACGTTCCGCCGGACAGCAAAACGGAGAAAAATACGGATAATCAGCTCAATAATCAAGATGAACGTAAACCGGTCGACAAACCGCCGAACGACCGGATGCCGAAAATGCCGAAACAGGAAGGCGGCGGCTTCTCGTTCCTGATGATCGCGCTGATCGTCGTCGTCGCGATTTGCCTGCTCAACTTGCTGACGTTGCCGAAACACGACAAAATCCCGTTCGGCAAGTTGATTCAACTCATCGACCAGGGGGCCGATAACCCCAAGGCCGCGATAGAAGTCAAAGTCGGCGAAGGCAAGCAGGAACAGACGGTGCGTTATTCAAAACTCGCAAAAATTTCTGTAAGTTCCTATGACGTCCGGGGAACGGTCACCAAAGAGGTCATCGCCCCGCCGGAAAAGGTCAAGGCCGCCGTCGACAACGTCAATTTCACCTCCGGTCGCAAGGGGCTCGATTTCGACAACAACGAACTCTGGCAGCGGTTGGAAAAAGCCGGCTTTCAGGATTATGACGCGCAGGGTCGCCCGAATTTCTGGGAAATGCACGGCGGCACGCTGTTCTTTTTTATCGCGATGCTGGCGTCGATTCCGCTGATTTTTTTCCTGTTCCGGCGTATGGCCAGTTCGGGCGCGGTGGCCTTCAGCCGAAACCGGGGCCGCCAGGTCTCGCAGGAGGAAATTGAGGTAACCTTCGGCGACGTGGCCGGGGTCGACGAAGCGGTCGACGAACTGCGGGAAATCGTCGAATTTTTGAAAACGCCGGAAAAATTCCAAGTGCTCGGCGGTCGCATTCCGAAAGGCGTACTGTTGTTCGGCCCTCCGGGAACGGGCAAGACGCTGCTCGCGAAAGCCGTGGCCGGCGAGGCGGGCGTGCCGTTTTTCAGCCTGTCCGGTTCCGATTTCGTCGAATTGTACGTCGGGGTCGGCGCGGCCCGGGTTCGCGACCTCTTCGACCAGGCGCAGCGACGAACGCCCTGCATCATTTTCATTGATGAATTGGATGCGATCGGCAAGACGCGCGGCAACGGCAATCTCGGCTCGAACGAGGAACGCGACCAGACGCTCAACGCGCTGCTCGTCGAAATGGACGGGTTCGGGGCCGACACGGGGGCCATCGTCATGGCCTCGACCAACCGCCCGGAAACGCTCGACTCGGCCCTGTTGCGGCCCGGTCGTTTCGACCGCCACGTGCTGGTCGACCGCCCCGACATTCGCGGGCGGGAGGAAATTTTGAAAGTACACACGCGCAAGGTCAAGCTGGACGATTCGATCGACCTGCGCGCGATCGCGTCGATCACCTCCGGGTTCGCCGGGGCCGATCTGGCGGCGCTGGTCAACGAAGCGGCCCTGCTCGCGGCCCGGGTCGGAAAATCGGCCGTCACGATGCACGAATTCAACGAAGCCGCCGAACGCGTCACCGCCGGTTTGCAGAAAAAACGGCACGCCATCCGCGACGACGAAAAACGCCGCGTCGCCTATCACGAAAGCGGGCACGCGATGGTCGCCTACCTGTTGCCGGCGGCGGACACGGTGCACAAGATTTCGATCATTCCCCGCGGCGCGGCGGCGCTCGGTTACACCTTGCAGCGGCCGGAGGACGACCGTTACCTGATGACCCGCGAGGAACTCGAATGCCGCATCCAGGTCTTTCTCGGCGGCACATTGGCCGAGGAAATCATGCTCGGCGACTATTCGACCGGGGCGCAGAACGACCTCGAACGGGCGACGGAAATCGCGCGCAGCATGGTCATGGACTACGGCATGAGCAAGTTGGGCCGCGTCAACTACCGCGAAAACCCGCGGGCAAGTTACATCAACGAACCCCGCCTGATGCAGACGCGGACGCACAGCGAACGCACCGCCTGGGAGATCGACCAGGAAATCCGGTCGATTCTTGAGGGCTTGTTCGAAAAAACGAAAACCCTGATCGAAGACCGCCGCGAGACCTTGCAAAAACTGACGGAATACCTTCTCGAAAAAGAGGTCATGGACACCGACGAATTGCGGGCCGTCATCGAAGGCGAACCGCTCCCGGTCCGCGAGGACGAAAAAGAAAAAGCCGCCGATGAACCGGAAGACACGCCCTTGCAGGAAAATGACAAGCTGCAACCGGAGCCCGAAGCGTAAGCGAGGGACAAGAAAATGCAGAGTGCAGAATGATGAATGCAGAATTCTTAGCCGCCGAACTTGTTCGGCGCATTGCGACGGTTTCGTCGTGACAGCCGGGAACGCAGTGCGTGCAACGAACGGAGTGAGCGGGGAACATGCGTCGTTTTGTGCAAAATTCCAATTCCTGCGATGTTCCTTGCATAAATAAGCAAGGGAATTGAACGTTTCCCCGGTTGGAAAACCCTCCCTCCGGTCACTCCGCTGCGCTGCGTTCCCGGCTGCTGTTCTTGATCATCATTTTTCGGCGAAAACCTTGAGAAAATTTCTGAAAACAAGTACAATGAAAGATATACTGTATCATAATACTTTGATTCACAGGAATTTCCCATGACACTCAAGACCAAACGTTCGTTGGGGGCCTTGCCGCTGTTGTATCCGGAACCTGCCTTGCTGGTCACGACCTATGACGCAAACGGCAAACCGAATTTCATGACCGCCGCGTGGGGCGGGATTTGCGCGTCCGATCCGGTCAGCCTGATGGTCGCGATTCAGCCGCCGCGATGGACGCACGACGCGTTGCTTGCGAAAAAGGCGTTCACGATCGGCATTCCTTCGGAAAAAATCATCGCCGAAACCGATTTCGCGGGCATGACGTCCGGTCGCAAGATCGACAAGTTCGCAGCGTGCGGTTTCACAGCCGTCAAGGCGGAAAAAGTCGACGCCCCGTACATCGCCGAATGCCCGGTGATTCTTGAATGCTCGCTCTCGCAGCATTTCACGTTCGGGTCGCACACGATCATGATCGGCGAAATCCTCGACGTCAAGGCGGATGAGGATTGCCTCGACGCGACGGGCCAAATCCCGGAGATCGAAAAGGTGTTGCCCGTCATTTTCGATTACGGCTCGCGAAGTTATTACGGCATCGGCAAAAAAATCGCCAAAGCCTGGAACGTCGGCAAACCGCTCATGAAAAACGAGTGAATCCGATGAAACGGCTTGTCATTTCGACAATCACGGCGTGGTCGGCGTTTTTGCTGATGCACGGCTATTACTTTTTTTTCGGAAAATGGGGAACGACGACCAGGGAATTCACCGGGGAAAAGTCGTCCTCGCATGACACGCAAACGGTGGAAATCACGAAACGCGACATGTCATCTGTTGCGGATTCGGTGTTTGATCCCGCGTTGATTCCGGAACTGAAAGACGTCGAAATTCCGCCGACCGCCGGGCCGTCACCAACGCACCGCATGCACCGTCATTTCGTCATCATCGCCGTATGGTTGCTTGTTCCCATCGTCATCATCGCGTGCCGTCGCCAAAACGTTTTGAAGAAATCCAGTGTCATGCTTTAAATCATAACAAACGATATTTTACAAAGGAACTTTCATGCAATTTCGTCCCATCGGCAAAACCGGCATGTCGGCCAGTATCATCGGGCTCGGCGCGGAACATCTCGACAACAAACCTTACGGCGTCGCCGAGGAGGTGATCGGTGCCGCGCTGGAACACGGCATCAACATCATCGACCTCTTCATGCCGGGCACCCCGGTGCGGGAAAACATCGGCAAGGCCCTCAAGGGC
>JAVBQX010000259.1:0-4243 GCA_031548645.1 Thermoguttaceae bacterium | reverse complement strand
TGGAGAAAAACTCCAGCCCACTCCAATGCCTCCATTTCAGAGACGCATCGATAAGACAATTTTTACGCCGATCACTCAAATCCACATATCGGATATTTTCCCGGTTTTCTGAACACGCTCTTCGTGGAAGTGATACGAATTGTCAGCAGAAATTAAAGCCGCAACAGGAATTTATTCTGGCGAAGGCGAGGCTTTGGCAAGTGTGTCTGTGAGTACAGGAGTTTCTGGGGCTATACATATGGATTCTACTCATGGTTTATGGGGAGAAATTTGCTGGGATGGGGTTTCGTTTAACGCAGAGCTTTCTGGCAGACTGGAACTTGAAAAGAAGATCGGCCAATCTACAGAAGAGATTGTTGATGTTTCAATTGGCATATCTCATGAAAAAGAATTATCCCCAAGTTTATGCAAAGATTATGGCAAAAAGACTTTGATGTCAAATATTATATCGCAAATGACAGATGCAAAACAAAGTATTGCCGCTGCCTCGCCTTTAAATATTCGTTCCAGTGAGGATCAATTCCAAGATATTGACGACTCATTTTGGACGGCCCCGAAAGAATGGGATCAATGGTTCACGAATCAGCCGCCTGTTGACGTCGCCGAATCCTTTGATTTGAGTGACTTTGAAGCTCATTACACGACACCAAATGAGTTGGCATTGTCATTGGGTTATCGTGATGTTGCCCATATGGAACAAGAATTGAAAATATCAACTGCCGATCTTGAATATCTTTCGTTCAAGGAGACCAATGACATAATTTTACTGAAAGAAAGAGGGATTGCAAACGAAGGCGTCTGTGCCAAAGTCAAGCTTGAACTCAAGCAAACGGCCGTACTTACCCGTGACGCGTTTGATGCCCAGTTGATGCTTGAAAACGGGACGGAAGACTCTTTGAGTCATTGCGCCATTGATATCATCATCACCGACGAGTTCGGGAACAACGTCACCGACATGTTCGGGATTTATCCGCCGACGTTGACCGGGTTCACCGGCGGGAGTTCGGACCTCGGCTCATTGCCCGGCAAATCGACGGGGACGGCCAACTGGATTTTCATCCCGGGAGCCGATTGCGCGATCGGCAAGGAGACCGTCTACTATGTCGGCGGTTTCCTCCGCTACACCGAAAATGGCCAGGAACTGACCTTCCCGCTCACGTCGGTGGCGATCACCGTCTACCCGCAGCCTGAACTTGATCTCGATTATTTCTGGCAGCGCGACGTTTACGCTGATGATCCCTGGACGGAGGAAATCGAACCGTCGATTCCGTTCGAACTCGCCGTGATGGTCCACAACAAAGGCGGCGGGGTCGCACAGAATCTCCGGATCGAATCGGCCCAGCCGGAGATCGTTGAAAACGAAAAAGGATTGCTCATCGACTTCAAGATCATCGCATCCCAGGTCGCCGGACAAAACATGACGCCTTCGTTGAACGTGAATTTCGGCGATATTGACGCCGGCCAGACGAGCATCGCGACGTGGTTGATGACCTCGACGCTCCAGGGGCAGTTCACCGATCTGAAGGTCAGCTTCACGCATGTCAACGGATTCGGCAATCCGAAGATGGCGTTTATACGCTTACCATCAAACCGAACGGAATTCGTGACGGCGAGAAAAACAAGGTCGTCGGCACAAAAGTGACTTCGTGGACCAAAGATTCGCGACCGCCATTTCTCCTGGAGACGCAAGGAATTGAAAAAACGCACGTCAATTATGCTTATGACGCAATTTCACTGCTGTTTGATGAAACCGTTGATCTTAATTCCGATTTCATCAATGCACTGACACTGACGCGGAACGGAAAATCCGTCGATCTTTCGGGGTACGTCCAAATTGTTTCCATTGGCGGTGAAGCAAATCGCTGGACGGTGAACGGTCTTTCCGCGTTGACTCAGGAAGAAGGAAATTATCAACTGAAAGTCGATTTGTCGCATATCACGGATATGGCCGGCAATGTCAACCATGAAATTCGGGAATTTTCATGGAAGATGGATACCACGACGCCGGTCATCAATGTTCCGGAAACCGCCATCCGTTCGCGAACCGGTGAAATCAATCTTTCCGGGACCATTTCCGAATCGGACGTGGTCATTCATGTCCAAAATTTATCGAATCACAGCAGCCTTGGTGCAATCACGACAAATGACGTGAATTGGAATTATCCGATTACTTTGCGTGAAGAAGGCTACCACGACGTTTTGCTGACGGTGACGGATCGTGCCGGAAACTCTTCGGAAATATTGTATTCCATTTTTATTGACCGTACCTCATGTGGGGAAGTATTTATCTGAACAAAGGTGAATTGAATATTTCCTCCAACTCGGTGTTCTCGTACAATACGGCGACTTGGGGCGGCGTTATTCATCAGATCGATGGTCGATTGACGATTGACAAGTCGACTTTCTCGAACAATGAAGCCTCTGCGGGTGGTTGCATCAACGTTTCCAAAGGAGAAGTGATCGTGACAAACTCGACGATGCGGGAAAACTCGAATACTTGGGGAGGCGGACTCTATCAATCCGGCGGTTCAGTAACCTTGATTGATACGAAGATCACCGGCAATGCGGCTGATAAGAAATCCGGGAGCGCCTTGGTCGCATCCAAAGGAGCGGCCCTGACTATTAAAAACAGCGTATCCAATAAAGTAAAGGTGTTCGATACCGCGCTGACGCTTTACCTTGATGAAATCGAAAGTTTTCTCAACTAAAAAGCGTTGTTGCATGAAATTTCATGGAATTCCGTAAACCCCTTCCGCGCGGCTGCCGAGGGCTCCCCAAACGCCCCACGGAGATTTGCCTTTCGTGTACGATTCCGCTGTTTTATGATAGGGGGAAATAATATCCAGCGCCGATTGGTCCAAATTGCCGCAGCCGACATCATTGCTGACAAAGGTCACCGAGCCGTCGGCGATTCCGACGTTGCAGCCGCCGACATGGTAGCTGCTCGCGCTGTTGAGGGCCCAATCCTGCCAGTCGGTTTCCGAGGAACAGGACGGGGCGTTCGGCGGCAGAATGGTGAAAAACTGGTCGTTGACCTGCCGCCCGGACATCCAGCAAAGTCCGGCGCCGCGCGAGTCGGTCAGGACGTCGTGATTTTGTTCACCGGTGAGTTTCCCCTTTTGGCCCGCCCGTTCCAGGCAGCGCATCGGCACGGCGTCGGCGCCGTAAGGCATCCCATAGGCGATTCCGCCCCGCACGGGCGCGTCGCGTCCGCCGTGATTGTTCCCGATCACGCATTCGGCGAACATCAGCGTGTTGCTCGTGCCGTCCACGATACCCGACAGACCGATCGGATCGTTCGGCCCGCTGATGAAAACGCCGCGGGTACTTTTCGATTTCCAATCGACCCAGATGTCGCCGCGGCAGCCGTGATAGTTGGTCCGCCCGAAATCGGCATCGGTGCGGTTTTGGGCAAACCCGTCGGAAGGACAAAGAAAAGGGAAAACGTCCGGAGCAAATGGCATTGCCATTTGTAATGTTGCGATAGAATCTTGAGATTTCTCCCAAGGCAGCGAAGCATCACCTTCTTTTCCAAGTTGAGTGATTAAAATATCATAGTAGGGTGTTGAAGCAACATACGGAATCAAAACGGGCAAGATGCCGTAAAGTTCGCGGTTGCCGTAGCCGCCGGTTTCCGGGTTGAAGAATTCCTCCCGGCAGAACTGCGGCTGGAAATTCGCCTTGGGCCACTTTTTGAAGACATCATGAAAATTATGCACGGCCAGCCCGAGCTGTCTGAGGTTGTTCGAGCATTGCATCCGTCGCGCGGCTTCACGACTGCGCTGGACCAGGAAGACCGCCAGCATCAGCAACACGGTCACGACGATGATGACGATCAGCAATTCCAACAGCGTGAACGCGCGTTTCATGGCATGGTCCTTTACGACAAAAATTCCGTGACCGCAGGTCACGGCTCGTCAACTCCACACTCCAAATTCCACACTCCACACTTTCCGTGTCCCTCGCTTGCGCTTCGGGCTCCGGTTGGCGTTGGAATTAACCCGCTTCGGCGAGGATTTTGCCGATTTCCTCCTGCAGGCGGGATTCGATCATGCCCTTGACCATCATGGCGGCGAAGGGAACCGTCGTTTCGACCGACACACGGCTCGGCAGCGACTGGAGCAGTCCGCTGACGCTGAAGCCCATCACCTTGAAGGCGAATTCCATCGTGTGGTCGTCGACCCAGCGTTCGCTGAAATCGCGGACGGCGCTGGAGTTTTCCTGCAGGGCGGCCGCGATTTTC
>JAVBQX010000004.1:0-6366 GCA_031548645.1 Thermoguttaceae bacterium | reverse complement strand
TTCGGCGGCGACGAGATTTTTGCCGTGCGTGTGGGCGATCGACGTCGCCTCGAAGCAACTGAACACCGTGTTGAAGCCGTAGCCGTCGGACCAGAATTCGCACATCGGCAGGTCGGCCAGCGAACCGAAGGCCATGTCGCAGCAGGGCATCATGTCGTAAGGCTCGATCGAAAGTTTCAGCCCGTGCCGGTGCGAGACGTCGCGGAGATATTGCCCGTGATTTTCGATGACGAGTTCCTGCGCGGTCTGGCGGAGGTCCCACAAAAAGCGTTCCGTCCGTTCGGGCGAATCGACGATCAGCCCGTGATACGCCGGCAAAAACGGGACCGGATCGTAGTCGCGGCGTTTGCGGAATTCGTCGAGGAAACCCATCGAAAAATTCTGCGGCCCCATCTCCCAACTATCGATGTGGAAATAGCACCAGCCTGCCTGACCGTCGGTGCGGCGTGGGCCGACGGCTTCGAACAGTTTGCCGATGAAATTCGCGTAATGCACGTCGAAGGCTTCGCGGTCCATTTTCGAGCATTCGAGGCCGAGTCCCGGCTGCGGGGCCGGTCGCGTGTTGGCCCCGGTCGTTGTGGCGGCGAAACGCAGGATCGTCCAATCGCCTTCGGGCACGTTCCAACGCAACACGCCGGACGCGTCGAGGCGGTCGGTCAGGTCGACGATTCGCGCGGGATCGACCGTTTCGGCGGCGGGCACCGGCTCGAAATCCACCGGGCTTTCGATGCGCGGCTTGACGCCCGGCGCGGAGGAATACGGCGCCCGGACGAAGAGCGCCTTTTCGTCGAGGTCGGCGACGCGGGTGTGTCCCTCGGGCGTGGGGAAGGCGAGCACGCGGACGTCTTTGAAAAATTCCTTGCGGGCCTTTTCCGCGTCCGGCGGGAGGGCACCTTCTCCGAAGAACGGCCGCCGCGGGACGGGATTCGGCAGCGTTTCCTGCAACACTCGCGGGCCCTGTACGGAAAGTTCCGACGCGACGAGGTGCAGCATCGACTGTTCCGGCGCGATCCAGGGGCCGCCGCTGCCCGTCCAGCCGGGGCCGGAATTGAGCGTCAGTTGCATGCCGAGCCGCTCGGTTTCATGCACCGCGTGCGAGAAAAGCTCCTGCCACGTTTCGCTCATGAAATCGACCTTGCCGCGCGGAATGCCGAGGTTGACTTCCATCAAAATGACGCCGCCGATGCCCTGTTCGCGCATCGCTTCGAGATCGGCCGTGATGCCTTCGCGGCTGAGATTGCCGTCCATGATGAACCAGTAGACCCAGGGCCGCGCCGAATCCGGCGGGTCCGAAAATTCGTCCGGCCCCACGGCCCGGAGCGTTGCGGCGCAGCACAGGATGATCAAAAACGGGATGAACGGCAAAATCGATTGACGCATGATGATTCCCTCGTTGTGAAAATTGAAAAACCTCGCGATTTTCGTTCCATTATGCCGCCGCGACGAGCGAAATGCAACGCCGCGCTTGCATCGACACCGGGATTTTGCTAAATTGGAAGGGAAACACTGAAATGGCGACCGCCCCATGTGCGGGGGCTTTTGATTTCACACACTTAACACAAGAGATATCCCATGAAACGACTTTCCCGGTTTTTCCTGTTGGCCGCGTGCGCGGTTTTGATTTTCGGAATGACGTCCCCTCCGGCCCGGGCCCAGGAGTGCGGCATTATTCCTGAAAATTTTCGTATCGAGTCGTTTTCCCATCCTCAAGGGCTTGATGTCAGAAAGCCGCATTTCAGTTGGGAGCTTGTTGCCGCTGATCGGATCATCGGATTGTTTGACCCGAACATCCGATGGCAAAAACAGACGGCATACCAAATTGAGGTCATTCATGCACCCTCTGGCGAGTATGTCTGGGATTCCGGTTGGGTGGAATCGGATCAGATGCAGCATATTGAATACGAAGGGAAACCGCTTGTCCCGGATGCTTTCTATTTTTGCGTTCTTCATGTCAAAGATGAAAATGGCGTCGAATCACTTCACCAACGTGCGATTTTGAGAACCGGCTTGTTCGATCAATCCGATTGGACGGCCAAATGGATCGGTTCCGACGAAATTTTCGACTATAAAATCGGGATGCAAAAAGGCGACTGCAACGTCAACGACCCGTGGCTGCGAAAAACCTTTGAATTGAAGGAACAGCCGCGAAATGCGACGATGTATGTCGCATCCGTCGGTTATCACGAAGTGTACATCAACGGCAAACACATTAACGATCAAAACATTCTTGCCCCAGCCGCGACGGATCACACAAAACGCGCTCGATACATTGCTTACGATCTTAGCGAGAGACTCCAGCCGGGCAAAAATACCATCGCGATCTGGCTCGGCGCTTCATGGTCGATCTTCCCCGGTTACATCACCGAAGATTTGCCGCGAACGCCGATCGTTTGTGCGCAGGCGGATATTTATGCGGAGTGGGGCGATGAAAAACCCCTCATGCGCATTGAAACGGACGAAACCTGGAAGACGCACCCGAGCCCGAACAAGCTGCTCGGGACCTGGGACTTCCGCAACATGGGCGGCGATCTCTGGGACGACAACCGCGACGTGCCGGACTGGAACACGGTCGATTTTGACGATTCCGGCTGGAAGAACGCGACGGTGTATCATCCGAAATTGAAACTGTCCGCGCAAAAGGTCGAAAAAAACCGCTGCTTTGACGAAATCAGGCCCGTGGCGGTCGAAAAACGCGGCGACGGCGTCTACCGCTTCGACATGGGCGTCAATTTCGCCGGTTGGACCGAACTGAAACTGACCGGCGAACCGGGGCAGCGGATCGACATCCTGTTTTCCGAACGCGTGCAGGACGAAATGACCTTCGGCAACAGGAGCGCGTACATTTTGGGGCCGAGCGGCGAAGGAACCTTCCGCAACCGCTTCAACTACAGCTCCGGCCGCTGGATCACCGTGCGCGGGCTGAAGAAGGAACCGGCGCTCGACGACGTGCGCGGCTGGATGGTGCGCACCGACTTCGATCGCGCGGGCACCTTCGAATGTTCCGACCCGCTGCAGAACTGGATTTACGACCGCGTCTGCTGGACCTTTGAAAATCTCGCGCTCGGCGGCATGATCGTCGATTGCCCGCAGCGCGAACGGATGGGTTACGGCGGCGACGCCCACGCGACGGCCGAAACGGCGATGTTCAACTACCGCATGGCCGCGTTTTACGCGAAATGGCTCGAAGACTGGCGCGACGTGCAGGGCACCGAGCCGATGGTCGGCGACATGAACAACCCGGACTACGCGCGGAAGGCGGAAACCAGCGGGCGCGTCTTCGGCAACGGCGTGCAGCCGCACACGGCCCCGACCTATTGGGGCGGCGGCGGACCCGGCTGGGGCGGCATCTGCGTCATCCTCCCGTGGCTGCTCTACCAGCACGAAGGCGACGTCCGCGTGCTGGAGGACAACTTCGACATGATCGGCAAATGGCTCGATTTTCTCGACTCGCACGTCGAAAACGATTTGCTCGTGCGATTCGGCGGACAGTGGGATTTTCTCGGCGACTGGCTCTGGCCCAACGCGACCGCCGAAGGCATGAACAACGACAGCGACCAGACGATCTGCCTGAATAACTGCTATCGCGTTTACAATCTCAAAACGGCGGCGAATATCGCGCGGACGATCGGTAAAATCGACGCGGCGGAAAAATGGGAGAAACAGGCGGAAGCATCGTCGAAAGCGATACACGCGAAATATTTCAACGCCGACGACAACAGTTACGCCGACCGTTCGATGGCCTGCCTGGCCGCGGCGCTGCTCGGCGACGTCATGCCGTCCGAACTGCGGGACAAAGTCATGCAGCGGCTTGAGCACGAAATTCTCGTCGTCCGCAAGGGGCACATTCACGTCGGCATCACCGCCGGGGCCATGCTCTTCAAGGTGCTGCGCGACGCCGACCGGCACGACCTGATTTACGCGATGACCTCGCAGACCGATTACCCGGGCTGGGGTCACATGCGTGAAAACGACGCGACGACGATCTGGGAGATGTGGGAAAAAGACCTGCCGGGCCACTCGCTGCTGCACAGCTCGTATCTGTACCCCGGCGCGTGGTACATCGACGGCGTGCTCGGCATCAAACGCGACCCGGATTGCCCCGGCTTCCAACATTTCATCGTCAAGCCGCCGTATCCCGGCACGACCGGCCTGACCTGGGCGAAAGGCACCTATCATTCCCCCGTCGGACTGATTGCGTCGGCCTGGAAAATTGAAAACGGCGTCATGACGCTCGACGTGACCGTCCCGCCGAACACGAGCGCGACCGTTTATGTACCCGCGAAGGACGGCAAGTTCAAAACCGTCGAAGCCGCCGCGGGAAATCATCGCTTTACCGCGGAATGAAAAAAATGGGGCAAGGAACAAGGTAGGGCGGTCACGCCGTGACCGCCGAATAAAGCTTACCGCAACCAGAGCCCGAAGCGTTAGCGAGGGACCAAATCAGAGCCGCGACAGTCATGGAGCGGTCGAACCTGTTTGACATGAGGATTTCCATGACAACACAAGATCAACCAAACGATCAGGCCGGTGTTGCGCCGGAACGAAATGGCGAAACGAAATCGCCCCTTAACCTGGGCGCTGCCCTTTTGTCGTTCATTCTGCCCGGGTTCGGGCAGTTGACGCAGATGCGTTCCGGTGCGTTTGTCGGGCATTTGTCGCTTTACGCATTGGCCGCCGCAATACCGTTTACGGTGTTGTATTTTTTCTGGGAAGGTCTCCCGCCGCGTTGGCGGGGCGACATCGCCCCGGTGTTCCTGCTGTTGCCGCTGCCGTTTCTGATGGTTTTGTTTTCGGCCCTTGATGCGGCGTATTGGAAACGGGGCGAACCTTCGCGGATGCGTCGCCCCGTTCGCAGGCTGGGCATTGCCATCGTGTGCATTTGCGGCGGGCTGGTGATTTTATTGCCGATGATCAGTGCCGCCCGGGAAGCGGCGCGACGCATGCAGTGTGCCAACAATTTGAAACAACTGGCCCTCTGCATGCACAATTATTACAGCAACTACGGAGAGTATCCGCCGGCGTACACGGTAGACGCATCGGGCAAACCGCTGCACAGTTGGAGGGTTTTGCTGTTGCCGTACATGTACCAACAAAAACTGTATGACGAGATTCGCCTTGACGAACCGTGGGACAGCGATCACAATCGGCAGTTTCATTCACGGATGCCGTCCATGTATCGTTGCCCATCGGAAAAAGACGGCGGTTTGCTCCGCTATTTGATCGATCGTTACCCCAACATGGAACGCGGAAACCTGAATTGCAGTTATTCGATCGTCGTGGGAGACCAGACGGTTTTTCCAGGCCCGAAATCGACAAAAAACGGCGACATCACCGATGGCACGTCCAACACAATTTTGATCGTCGAACGCCTTGTCCCGGCCTGCTGGATGGCCCCGACGCATGAAATCACGTTCGAGGATGCGTCGCTCGGCGTCAACGCAAGCCTGAACGGTCCCGGCAGCGCCCATGCGGGAGGTTGCATGGCGGTCATGGCCGACGGCGCAGAACAGTATTTTTCCGAAACCATATCGCCCGAGCTTTTCAAGGCGACATTGACGCGTGCTGGTGGCGAAACGGCATTCGATTTTTTAAAATGATTTCCCGTCGAAGCCGCAGCATAAAGCCTTGCCGAAACCAGAGCCCGAAGCGTAAGCGAGGGACCAAATCCGAGCCGCGACAGTCATGGAGCGGTCGAACCGGGACAGGCATGGCGAAACCGATTTCCACCACTGGCGGCGGTCTCGGCGAGACCGCCCTACCTTTCATTGACAAACCAATCAACCACCGAATGACATACCACAGGAGTAATTGATGAGAACGGCGTATTTTGCGATTTTCATGTTGATTTTGGCAACCGGAACGGCGGCTGCGCAGTCGGTCGGGCCGAACCAAACGTCGGCGATTCTGCCGCCCGGCGCGGCGTCGGAGGAAATGGCCGCGAGGACGAAGGTCGACGAGCGCGTGCGGCGGCTGATCCTGCCGAAACGTATCGTTTGGAAATCGGATGCCGGCGTGAAGAACGAGCAACTGCTGCTCGAACCGGTGCTGGGCCAGACATCGACCTCGGACATGGGCGGCGGTTGCCGATTCGAATACACGGACAAAGGGCCGGCAAGCGTTTTGCTCGATTTCGGTGTTGAAATCCACGGCGGCATCCGGCTCGAAGCCCGCGACCTGACCACGGGCAGGGAAAGCGTCGGCAAGACGGTTCGCGTCCGCGTGCGTTTCGGCGAATCGGCCGATGAAGCGATGGCCGAAATGGGCGAAAAAGGCGCCGTCAACGACCACTCGACGCGCGACATGATCGTCAACGTGCCGTGGCTCGGCATGGTCGAATTCGGCGAATCGGCCTTCCGCTTCGTGCGG
>JAVBQX010000266.1:0-7986 GCA_031548645.1 Thermoguttaceae bacterium | reverse complement strand
TGCCGACGCGGAAGCCTCTCCCGTACAGGCCGGGCTGCTGGTCGGTCACGTGTATCGCTTCCGGGTCACGGAAATCCCGTACAATTTCGGCGCGGAACTTTATCCGACGCTCGAAATCATCAACCGGCTTTATCCGCCGCCTGGCCGGGAAAACGAATTTCCCGTCGAAGTGGAAATCACGCAGGAAGACCTGGAAATCGCCCTGAGCGGCCGCTTGGTCACCCGCGTCATTTACCTCGAAGACCCGATGACGGCCCTTGCGACCCGCGGCGAAGAAAAGGCGACCCTGACCCATGATCTTGAACCGGCGCAAAATCCCCTGACCGCGGCCCAACGTGTCGGACGCCCGATGGCGATCCTCCGCATGGGAAACCGGCAGTTGACTCCCGCCGAAAACACACCCGCGTTTTTCTTCGGTTCGCCGCCCTGGCAGGGCCGGACTCCGCAATTGCCCCTCCCCATGCAACAGGTGGAAATCGAAGCCCAAAGCGGAACGAAGATCATACGTTAAAGCGACACGAAAATGATATGATTCATCATTATCAAGAATGACAGCCCGGAGCGTAAGCGACGGGAATAACCGCCCCAAAACGATTTCGGTTCCTGATTCATTTATGGAAAATGATTTGCCAAATGGAAACGAACTGGAAAAGGAAATTGTAACCCGTCGCTTACGCTCCGGGCTGCCATTGGCAAATGACTGCTCAAACAAATGTCAGAATCCCTCCAACAGTCTGCATGAGGCGACATCGCGTTTTGTGATCCCAAACCCCAGGGAAGGAATATCATGTCACAGACCATTCAACACACCGACGATCGGAAAAAGCAGGTTCTTGCATTGGCCCTGCTTGTCGTTTTGCTCGTTTCCGGCGCCTGCCAGCAATCGAAACGATTCGCGTCCGATCCCCGATATACTTTGCCCGGCGGCGTCACCTACGACGAACTCGACAGGGACGAATCGTTCCGAATGCCAAAACAATATGCCGGGACGACCGTGCCGGATCATTGGCGCGACGTTCCGCCGACGCCGATGGGAAATTCCACCGCGCCCGGAGCTGCGTGTCCCTGTTGTTCCGGGGAAGTGCGGCGTTACGTGAGCGCCGAATCGCCCGTGCCGTCAACCGGGCCGTCATCAATGACTTCACAAAACACGGTGGCATCGGGTCAGCCGACGCAGTTTCTCATTCCCGCTTCGCGGGTGCCGGCTGCGGCGCCGCAACTCAATTCGTCGATTCCGGCGGCAAGCCCCCCGGCGGTCAACGCGACGATGCCGGACGTTCCCAACGGCAAATTTTCCGACAACACGCTTGAGCTTCGCAAGCGGGAACGGGCCGGCATGATCATTCGTGCGCAAAGCCCACAAACCGAAGACATTGCGGGGTTCGACCTTGATACGGAAGGGGACATTTGGGGTAGCGACGTTTTCGGAGGCGGCACGGAAACGGACGGTACGGGAAACGGCGGTGCAAAAACAGATGCCGCGCCCACCCCGACGGTTACCGCGCCGAAATCGGTTGTCGTGACACCCCGTCCCACGGATCAGGAGAAAGCCGCCGAAGCGGATCGCGAACGGCAACGCCGGCAGGAAGCGGCATTGAAAGCCCGACCGACCGCCGATGACGGAATACACATCACGTTCGACCGCGGACAAAAACGGCCTGTGACCGTCGACCCGGCGCTGAAACAGGCCGGCGAATCAATTATTTCAAACCCGCAGGTGTACAACGAATACCGCAATCCCGGCGGATTCCAATTCCGCAATATTTACGGCGCCTGGCCGCAGGACGAGTATCTCGTCGACGGCGGCGATGACGGCGTGAAGGCTTACGTCCGCGGCAACTGGGAAATTCGCGGCCTCGAACCGGAAGACACGATTGCGCATTACGACACGATCGACAACCGGCGGCTGGTCGAAAAATCGAACCGCGTACACATTTACAGCCCGCGATTCGGGTCGGTTCGCAAAATTGACGGGGCCTCGGCGGCGATCGAATGGCAGCATTACGCGGGCGCGGAATCCCGGACCAAGGTGGCCGCCTCGAAAAGCCGGATGAAAACCGGTCGCACGGAACAAAACGCAACGGCCGATTACGCCCGCACGAACGTGTTGCTGCGAAGCGCCAACGCGGGGGCCAACACGGGGACTGTCGGGCTGCGGACATCGCCGACAACCTATCGCAACGAAGAAGTGGTCGCATCGCTGTCACAATTGCTGACCCACGCGACGTTCAGCAATTCGGAACTCGCCTATCTCGCCGAGGCCAAACGCGCGGCCGTCGCTTGGGGCGGACTCGACCGGGTTGAAGTTCAGGTCGGCGAACGAACGGCCCAGGCGATGATCGGCCTGAAAACGCCGGAATCCGTTTACATCCTCGGAGAGCCGGAAACCTCGCCGAAACTGCGACTATTCAAGGTCGCCTCGAAGGAAACGGCCCAGCGCGGCGAAATCGTCGAATTCATGATCCGCTTCGACAACGTCGGGAGCGAAGTGGTGGGCAACGTCACCATCGCCGACTCGCTGACGACGCGGCTTGAGTACATCGACGGTTCGGCGGGATCGTCCGTGCCGGCGGAATTTTTCGTCGAGCCGAACGATGCCGGTTCGCACGTCCTCCGCTGGGAAATCGCCGAGCCGCTTCACGCCGGCGATTTCGGCGTCGTCCGTTTCCGCTGCCGCGTGCAGTGATTGATGTCGGTCACGCAGACGCCATTGCGTCACGGGGTGATCTTCCCGACTGTTTGGCCGGCGATCACTTCCTGCTTGTCGGTCAGGTTGAGAATTT
This sequence comes from Thermoguttaceae bacterium, assembly GCA_031548645.1. GTDB lineage: Bacteria > Planctomycetota > Planctomycetia > Pirellulales > Thermoguttaceae > WRMR01. Next base: position 5,203 of record JAVBQX010000266.1, on the reverse strand, counting down.
TGTGCATTTCCGCCTTGTCGATCGTCGTGCGGATGACGCAGCCCAGCCCTTTCGACGCGCAGGTCAGGTACACGTTTTGCGTCGCGGCGCCGCAGGCGATGCCCGATTGAACGGGGTTGGTGCCTTTCGCGTAATCGACGACGTACACGATGTTCAGCGGCGCGGTGTTTGCGAAATCCTGCCCGGCGGAAGCGACGCGGTGATCGCCCTTCGCCTTGAGCAGCAGTTTGTTCGCTGCGGCGTCATACTGGTAAACGCCGTCCTTCAACACGGCGTAAACGAGCAGTTCCTGTTTGTTGTTTGCCGTCGGGATGACGCGTCTGTCGTCGCGGTTGAAACCGTAACAGGCCCACATGACGTCGGAAATCGATTGCAGGTCGAGGTCCGCGGTTGCAATGTTGCGGCTGCTCTGCCGTTCGCTGATGGCATCGAACAGCGGTTTGCCGCCGGTTTTCTGCGGTTGGGGCAGTGAAATGTCCTGGGCCGAAACGGTGGTCGAAACAAACGCCAGCAACAGTGCCAAGCCAATCATTCTCATTGTTCTTCTCCTCTCAGTTTCAAAATCTCTCTTGTCAAATCATATCAAGAAACGGACCGCTAAACCCATGTTTTTCCCGGTTTGCCCGTTTTGTCGTTCTCCACAGGGTTTTACAAAATGAAAGTCTACCAAATTTTCAAAATACGCTCAAGAGACTTGTGTAGAACAACAAGACGCTGACGTTTTGGGTTGAAAGCCACAAGATGATTTCTGTGCAAATCGTTTAATCGCCTCATGGTTTGTGTTATGCGTGGCAAAAGTCACGATTTTTTCTGAATTTTCCTGATTTTCTTCCCAAAACATTGGATCGGCGGGGCGTAATCGCTACAATATAAGGGAATAGTTATCTCAACTCGCCTGTCGCAAAAAAATCACAAACGTTTATCGAGGCGTCCGATGGCCAAAAGAATCATTACCGAATCGCTCCTGGCGGTCAGTCGCCGGAATCGCGTCCAGCGTTTGCTGGAGTCATTGTGTTACGGGGCGTTTTATGGCATCTTGACGGCCGTGCCGCTGATGCTGTTGCAGATGTCGGGCTTTTTTCCCGGCATCGCGGCCTGGGTTATTCTGCTGGCGTTCCTGCTGTTCGGAACGGTTTCCGGCGCTTTGATCGGCTGGCTCTGGCCGCTTGAAGCGAAAATCTCCGCTGAAAAGGCCGATGCCTGTTATCGGCTGAAAGACCGCCTGCTGACCGCCCTGCGTTTGCTGGCCAAGCCGAACCGCACGGCGATGGAACACTTGCAGATTTCGGACGCGGCCGCCTATGCGGCGAAAGTGGACGCCCGGGTCGTGGTGCCCTATCGTTTGCCGCGCTATTTTTCCCGAACGCTGGGAATCTTGCTCGTCGCCGTCGGCATTTGCGTCGCATCGCCGCTGATCAATCCGCGACAGGCGCTTGAAGCGGCGCCGCTGCCCGTGCAGGAGGTCATCAACAGCGCCGAATTGCTCAAGGAGGAACTCGTCGACTGGGTCGAGGAAAAGGCGAACGAAAACCCCGATGAACAGGAGCTCAAGGACCTGTCCGAAGAACTCGACAAACAGCACGCGAAGCTCGAAGAGACGCTCACCGATCCGCGCGAGGCCATGGCCGTCATGTCCGAAATGGAAGCCTCGGCCAACGCGATGATGAGCGAGTACAACCTCGAAGCGATGGACGCCTCGTTGCAGGAAATCGCCGAGGCCCTGAGCGCGTCCGAATCCTCCCGTTCCGCGAGCCAGGCCATGAAAGACGGCAATTACGCCAAGGTGGCCGAGGAACTCCGGAACATGGCCCCGTCGGAAATGTCGAAGCTCGAACGCAACGCCGTTTCGCAACAGTTAAAAAAGGCGGCGTCGAACATGCAGAAACGCAGCCAGAAGGAACTGTCGCAGATGACCGAAAAACTGTCCGACGAGCTGCAGGAAGGCAACTGCGAAAACGCCGGCGAATCGGCCTGCAAAATCGCGGGCGTCTGCGACAAGCAGGGACTCCGCAAGGGCATCTGCCAGGGGCTGGGCAACAAGCTCGCGCTTTTGAGCCTGTGCAAATCCGACTGCGCCGGCGCCTGCCAGTCGCAATGCAATAAAAGCGGCGGTCAAAGCAATAAAAAATCGAACTCGCCCAGCAACAGTTGGGGGCGCGGCACCGCCGGTCAGCCGGACAGCGGCGAGGAAACGAACCTCGACGGCAACCGCGAAAAGAAACAGATCACCGGCATGCAGGGCGACGGCCCCTCCGAATATGAAAAAATCATCTCCAACGAAGGCAGCGAGGAACAGACCAGCCGTTCCTACAGCGAGAACTACCGTGAGTTCCGCAAAATGTCCGAATCCGTGCTCGAAACCGAGCCGATCCCGCTCGGCCAGCGCCGCATGATCCGGCAATACTTCGAATCCATCCGGCCCCAGGGCGAGGAAAATCAGAAATTTTGAGCCCGTACGCCGTTGCATTCTTTCATCCAACAGGATTTTGGATAAACAGGATGATATAAAGCAAATAGGCAATCTCCAAATCGCCTACTTTACTTGTTGCCATACCTCCTGCTTGGGAAGTGGTCTCACAAAATTCGACACCTTCCCGTCAAAAAATTTCCCCCCGTTCAAAATAGGAAAGAATCCGAAATTTCTCCGTCCGCCAAGAAACTCGTCTTGGACGAAAAAACGTTTTTTGCTATCATAAGCGGAAATAAACTCAGGTGGGTGGTTTGCACTCATCAACGGTCGGGCAGGGCTTCCCATGGACGGGGCGGCCGAAACGAGGAGGGGAATAATCAGGATGGCTATTCAAATTTCCGGTGAAATCCGTGTTCATATCCGCTGGCTTGTCAGTCGCGACATGGAAGAAGTGCTCGAAATCGAGCGGGAAAGCTTCGAGTTTCCCTGGACCGAAGAGGATTACATCCGCTGTTTGCGCTCGCGCAACTGCATCGGGATGGTCGCCGAATACCAGGACCAGGTGGTCGGCTACATGATTTACGAACTGGGCAAGAATAAAATTCAACTGCTCAACATGGCGACTGCCGCCGCTTTCCGCCGCTGCGGCGTCGCGACGCAGATGATCGCCAAGCTGATCGGCAAGCTGTCCCTGCAGAGGCGGAACCGCATCACGTTTGAAATCCGCGAAACCAACCTTTCGGCGCAACTGTTTTTCCGTTCCGCGGGTTTTCGAGCGACGCAAATCCTCAAGAATTATTACGAACAGATGCAGGAAGACGCCTATTTTATGCAATATCGTTACACCCCCGACACCGGCGCGGAGGTGTACGCGGAGGCCCACAACCGCATCATTCAATATTTAAGCTGACCCGCTTCTTCTCCAGCACAACGATTCAATAACAGTTTTTCGCATGTTATATTTTTTATCCACAGATATCGCAGATGAACACAGATTTTATTTTTAAAAATCTATCTGTGAAAATCTGTGTGAATCTGTGGATAAAAATAGACGGAAATGATTGTGTTAAATTCGGTTGTGAATATTTGAATGCGATGTCGTACTATACGATCAGGCTTTTTCCAAAATGACACGATTTTCCTCTCCGGATTCAATGAAAAAATCCCCGATTTCCGTGGCCGTCATCGGGGATTTTCGCCGGAAGGAATTTGAAACCGTCGTCCGGCAAATTCACGAAATAACCGCCGCGATTTATTTCGACCATGTCTCTTTATTTTGGGATTCCAACAGGCCGGGGCAAAATTTCGACCTGATCTTCCTGCTGGCCTCCGGTTTCTCCGAGTATAAGTCGGGCGACATTCGCGACATGCAGCGCCGCTTCCCGCTTGCGAAAATCGTCATGGTCGCCGGCGCCCTGTCCGAAGGCGAACGTCGCACGGGAAACCTGCCGCCGGAACTTCCGCGTTATTATTGGCATCAATGGGAGACCGAGGTCCGGCCCGCTTTTGCGTCGTTTTGCGATCGCCGCGATTCTCCCTGGGGACTGCCGCACACCGCATCGGACGAAGAACGCCTGCTCGCAATCGCGACGACACTCGAACTTGCGAAAGCGAATTCGGACATGTTGCCTGAAACTTCGCAAACCCAATCGGCCTTGATTGTCGCGGACGATCCGGCGATGCGGCTTCTGCTCGCGGACTGGGCGTCGCAAAACGGTTTCAAAAACGTTTCGCAACACGGGACGAATCTTCCGCCGTCCGCCGAAACCGTCGACGCGGACGAAATTCTGTTCGACGTCGCATCGGAAAATTTCGCGGAAACTCTTGCCATCGTTCGGACTTTGAAACGGCATCGCCCCCGGTCGACGCGTCTGACCGTTTTTTGCACCGGCCCGCGTCCGCATGAAATCGAACAACTCCGCCAGGCCGGCGCGAACCGCGTTCTCTCCAAACCGTTTTTTCTCCCCCGGTGACGTGGGAGCCTCATTTCACCGCCTCATGCCAGAACACGATGTCGTAGTTGTGTTCGCCGGCTATCCGGGCTTTGTCGAGTGAAAGGCCGTTGTCGTCCTTGCCGTTCGGGCCGAACGAATACAATATGAATGGGTGTTCGCCGTCCGGCGTCGGTTTGTACACGAAGGTCTCGCGGCCCGTGAACGGATCCAGCGGCGTCATGAGAAAATCCGCCGGCACCAGCGCGTCGAGCCCCGCCGGATATTCGCCGTGAACCAGCCGGTAACGTTCCACGGCCAGGGCGATTCGCAGCATTTCGTTTTCCGCCTCATAACGGGTGAAAGCCTCAAACGCCGCCGTCAAAGACGGGGCGCAGTAAGAGAACACATAGTCCGCGATCAAGCGCGAGCGCGTCCGGATCAAGGGAATGCGATGCCATTGGATTTTCGTGAGTTGTTCACGCACTTTAGTCCCCGCTTCATCAATGCGTTCCACGTATTGCCGCCGCAGCACGGGATTGCCGCCCTGGTGCCGGTCGAGCGAAAAATCCTTCAGCCCGAACTCGCCGTAGAGTTCCGTCAAACGTTCCCCGGCGATGTTCGCGTCAAATGGCAGGTACATCAGCGACATGATCGATCGCAGGCCTTTTTCCTGTTCGTTTCCCCATTGCTTCATCTTGTCATAATATTCACCGCTGAGTCCCGATTTGAAAAGCTGCACAAATTCGTAGGACGCCATGCGTTCCAGCGTCATGCTGAGCGAAAACGTGTTCGGTCGCGGCAGACCGCTCAGTTCGCGGAAAAAGCGGGCGAGTTGCTCTTCGGTCGGCTTGCCGTGCGT
>JAVBQX010000349.1:0-15712 GCA_031548645.1 Thermoguttaceae bacterium | reverse complement strand
ACGCAGGAAGTTGCGAACGACCGCCGGGTCGTCTTCCCGATAAAAACTGGAAAGAACGAGACTGGCCGACTCCCAAAGGTGGGCTGCCATCTCTTCGTCGTTCGTCAGGGATTGGACGGTGCCATAAAAGCCGAAAATGTCTTCGATGGGAGCGGGTGTCAGGATGGCAAAGTTTTCGCCGGGATACAGGTCATGGTCGTGAGTTTGCATGATTTGGCCTCGTAATAATGGGTGTTTGGTTGATTTCCGTGGGCTCCATATTAACCGCCGTGTTTCGGGATTCAACTCAATTCATCAAAGTTCGGCGGTTATTTTGAAAATAATTTGCACCGGAATTTGTGGATTCACCCGGCGCCATCATTCCTTTTCGGGATGCTGTTCAATCCTCGTCATCGACCTGAAATTCCTCAAACTCGAACGCATTCTCCGGCAGCGTTTCGTCCGGGTCGACCGAGAACAAGACGAACCGCTTGCCCGGTTTCTTTCCCTGAAAAACGGCGACCGTATCTTTCGGAAACAGCTTCCACGCGATGACCACCGGCTCCTTGAAAACGCCGATGTGCCAATGGCCGTTGTGATTGTCGATATCGGAGGCATTGAGCATGCGGGAAATATCTTCCACGTCCAAATCCAACTCCGTCAACTTCGCGAAAATCGCTTCAAACTGGCTGCCCAGCACGAGCGTCGTCAAGACGCGGTCATATTTGAAGAAGCGGTCGGTGAACGGCGTGACGGATTCTTCAAGTTCGATGTCGTGTTTTTTGTTTTCATTGTTTCTCATGTTTTGACCTCGTAATAATGGGTGTTTTGTTGAATTCGCTGCCTGTCCATAATAGACCGTTCTTTCCGCGATCCAAGTCAAAACAGCGTAATCCCGGCGATATTTTGTAAAATTCCTGCCGCATAAATGACTCGCAAAATGAGGGTTTTTATAGCCATTCGCACGGGTGTTTTAAGAGTCGTTTATCCGTGAAAAGTTTCTTGGAAATTATGAAGTTTCTTCGCATCTTTTGGTGAAATCCGCTTGGCTCATGCAAGGGTCCGAGTAATGTGTGTTGTGTTCAACGAAACACTAACCCGCATTACGAAAGACCTCACCATGAACAACGCAAAAGATTACACGTTTGGCATTGAAGTAGAGCTGAATATTCCTCGAGAAGCCATCAACCGCCACGGATTGCGAATCGGAGCATACCACAACGGGATTCAAGTCCCCTTCCTTCCCAGAGGTTGGAAAGCTGAGCGCGACGCCTCGATTCAAGCCTCCCCCGGCTACCTGGCCTGCGAGATTGTCAGCCCGGTGCTCAAGGGCGAAGCGGGGATTCTTGAGGTCATCGAGGTGCTCAAGAAACTCAACGAACTAAACTGCAAAGTCTCATCTTGTTGTGGAGTCCACTGCCATGTTGGATGGGACGAATCCTGGGGCGCCGACGTCCTCGCAAGACTGATTTCGATTACATCCTACCTCGAAGGCGGATTATTCGCCATCACAGGTTCGAAAAAAAGGGAAAGAGGAACCTATTGCAAGGGCATTCGCAAGCACGGCGACGCACCCAAGGCGAAAGAAAAAATCTCGCCCGATAGGTATAACGCTTTAAACATTTCCAACCTCGCCAACACGCGAAGCCGCCAACGTACCGTTGAATTCCGGGTTTTCTCGGGCAGCACCTCGGCAACGAAGATTGTGGGTTGGATCCAATGCTGCTTGGGGATTGTCGAACGAGCGGTCAACAGCAAACGCTCACCGAAATGGGAACCGGCTCCCCCTCGCGGAGGATGGAAAAAACAAGGTGAAGGCCAGAGTGAAACTGAACGCTTACTCGGTTTTTTGGCTTGGAGCGAAGGCGCCGCCCGGATTCACGGCGGTAAGCGATTCGGCTGGATTAGCGACGCGATCCCACAGGAAACCATCAAAGCAGAATTTCGCAGACTGGCAAAGAAATACGACGCCGAAGTATAGATGCCCAAATTTCATCGGGCACCTTCAGATTGTGTGAAGGCGCCCGATGAAAACCCGCAAAAAGCTTCTCTCTGGAATTGATTTTTTGATTCAAAATAAAATCACCAGATTCCGGCGAATTCCATTTCCGGCTCAGGTATTTCCTCATCATGATACACCGGCGAAGTGACCTGTTTTTTGATCGCTTCCGGGCGAAGTTTGAACTTGCTGATCAGTTTCTGGAGTCTTTGGGCCATGTGACTCATCTCATTGGATGCACTGGCGGATTCTTCCGCCGAGGCCGTGTTTTGTTGAGTCACGGAGTCAATCTGTTGGAGCCCGATGGTAATTTGCTTAACTCCTTCTGCCTGCTCCTTGCTCGCAACCGCAATTTCTGAAACCAGATTCGATGTTTTCTCAATTTGGCCGACAATGGCATTGAGGGTTTCCGAGGTTCGAACGGCCACAGCGCCACCACTTCGAATTTCTTCCCCGCTCCTGGAAATCAAATCCGTTGTTTCATTGGCCGCCTTGGAACTGCGTGCGGCGAGATTCCGCACTTCTTCGGCAACCACAGCAAATCCCTTGCCATGTGCTCCCGCCCGTGCCGCTTCCACCGCCGCATTCAATGCCAGGAGATTGGTTTGGAACGCGATATCGTCGATCACTTTGATCACCCTCTGGATTTCCTGGGAATGGTCCGTAATGCGACTCATGGCATTCACCATGTCTTTCATGGCCTTTTGACCTTCCGCGGCGGCCTGACTTGCTGCCTGTGCTATTCCCTGCGCTTCCGAGGCGTTTGAGGCATTGGTACTGGTTTGGCTGCTGATTTCATGCATCGAGGCGGAAATCTCTTCCACCGATGCGGCCGACGTTTGGGTTCCATTGGAAAGGGCATGAGAGGCTGATGCCACTTCACCAGCCCCTGTGGAAACCTGGTTGATGCTCTTGTGGATTTCCATCAATGCTTCATTGATTTGGTCCAGCATGGAAGCCAGATTGATGTTCATGGCGTCCTTCGTACCTCGGATACGTACCTCCGCCTGCCAATTACCGTCTGCGAGCTCCCGTGCAAGTGATTCGACGCTTCTGAATGTTTCAAGGATTTCATGGACGGATCTCATCAAGGAACCGATTTCATCCTGACGCTCCATGTCACTCTTGGAAACGCTTTGATTAAGGTCCCCTTCAGCCGCAATGGAATTCATACAGGTAACCGCTTTGCTTATTCCTGACGTAATATTCCTGGTCAAAACCAATCCCAGGGTAATTCCGATCACTCCGGCCGCGATAATCACACCATAAATCGCCATGTTGGCATAAGCGATCATCGTATCCAGCGCTTCGGAAGATTCCGTAGCCCTGGCGTTGGCGTGCTCGATCACGGTTTCCGTATGACTGACGATATTTTGAGCGACTATGCCAAAATCGTGGAATAGCGTTTGCTGCCGGGCAATATATTCCGTGTATTTGTGAACTTCTGTTTCCCAGTCGGAAAAGTACTCCAAAGCCTTTTGAGCGTTTTCGGCATTTTCAGCCGTCCGAAACAGCGGCTGTACCTCAGAAATATATTTTCGGGTTTGATCAAAAATCGCAAAGACCTTGGAATTGAATTCCTGAAGTGCCGCAGGATCGGAAATCGTGATTTGTTCCCTGGTCAGCCGACGACAAAGTTCGATTTGTTCAAGAATATGTCCCAACTGCTGTTGACGCATTACCAGACGTCTGTGAGTGTACGGTTCACTTTTTTCATTGATCTCGACAGTTTTTTCTTCCTGGGTTGCGTTTTCGTCCGTTTTTTGGATGATTTGATCAATGGCATTTTTCATGGAATCAGCCAACATGACCCGTTGGGAAGCCGAATCAAGAATTTTATCCTGAATATCGGCCCATTCGGTGGTCAGGTCGGCGTAATCGCGAAATAGCGGTCTGATCTTTTCGCAGATTTCAATGTCCTGGGCTTCCTGTTGTTTGGTGCCATCCAGTCGGCCGATGATCCGCTGAAGGATTTCATTGGCTTCTCCATCCAGGACTTCTATGCGACCATCAAGATAATCCCGATAGGTTTGGAGGATGTTTTTGTCCATTTTATCTTTGACGCGAATATCTTTACTGTAAAGCCCTCGCATGGCGGTAAATCGGGTTTGATAAACCAGGGCTTTGAGTATTTCGGCATCATCCTCAACATCTTTTTGTTCTCCCATTGAGTCCGAATAGAAATTTGCCAAGGAAAGACAGTACAGTCCGGCAAACCCCACTCCGCACAGGAGTACGAGGACAATCGTAAAACCACACAATAGTTTTGTTCGGATCGAAAAATTATTCATCTCTGTTGATCTCTTTCACCAGATTTTCATCATGTGACCGGAGAAATGCTTTCAGGTGGCATCATGCGAAAATTCTTTACTTTCCGCATAATTGAATTGAATGGCGGTTTTTACTTCCAGAAATGCATTAAGAATTTATAATTCTCATAATAATATTATGTCATAGATAAAAATTTGCCGTCAATTTTTACCTGCTTTGATAAAAATTACCGGTGATTTGTTCTCCATTCACACATTCTAGTGTTTACGCATGGGAAATATTGTGATCTCTTAAAAAGAAAACCGCACGATTATTGAGTGCGGAAATATCTTATTTTGTAAAATTCCTGCCGCGAAAATGACTCGCAAAATGATGCTGAAATAGCCCATTCTCGCGACAAAGATCAATTGAACGACGCAATACGATTTCGCGCCAGATCAATGTATTGCTCCTGAACATCCATACCGATAAAACGGCGACCCAGTCTCGTGCAAACAACACCTGTTGTACCCGAGCCGCAGAAACAATCCAGCACCAGATCGCCCGGCAAAGTGAAGAGTTTGATGAAAAATTCCGGCAGACGTTCCGGGAACACGGCGCTGTGGCCTCTGTTCTGCGTTTCCGTCGCCAAAACCAGTACATTCGAGGGGTACACCATCTCCCGATCCTTCCATCGCGACATGTTTTTCCCGAAGGTGCTGCCCGTTTTCGACGCCATGCGACGGCAATCGTTCTCCGAAAGATGCTGAACCCGCTTGGCGGTGTTGGGTTTGCGAGGGACCATAACAGCTTGTTGGTACATCGCGAAATGTTTCTGCTTGTTGAATTGTAACAAACGTTCCCAACTGTCGCGGAATCTATTGGGCCATTTGCCGGGGGCCGAATTGCTCTTTACCCAAAGGTACTCGTCTGTCCAAAAAAATGAAATTGAACGCAAGGCTTTGATCAAATCAATGACGTATGTATGTCGCTCACCATTGACAATCTTTTCTTTCAGGTTTATGATCATTGTTCCCGTGGGCTTCAAAACACGATACAACTCGATGGCAATGGGGACAAACCAGTCAACATATTTGTCCGGAGCTATGCCGCCATACGTCGCCTTGCGTTGATCGGCATACGGCGGTGAAGTGATGCAGAGTGAAACTGAATCCGATTCCACGTTTTTTAACAGTTCCAAACAATCGCCACACTGTAAAACAATTGGGTTATCCGTTGTTGGCATTGTTCCTCCTCACCAATTCCGCCTTGCGCCCCGTGAATTCCTGCCAACGTTGGACGATGACGTCGGCATACCAACGGTCGATTTCCATCGCAAAACATTTACGCCCGGTCATTTCACAGGCGATCAGGGTCGAGCCGCTGCCGCCGAACAATTCCAGCACGTTCTCGCCCGGTTGCGTTGAATAGCCGATTGCCCTAACTCCAAGTTCCGTCGGTTTTTCCGTGAGATGCACCATCTGCTGTGGGTTGACTTTTTTGACGCGCCAGACGTCGGTGACGGCATTCATGCCGATGAGATTGACTGAATCCTCCTTGAGTTCGACCTCACGTACACGGTGTTTGTCACTTGGCGGCAAAACGTCCAAACGCGAACCGTCCGGGAAGTTCAAACGCACACCGCTGCCGATGGCGCAGTTGCCGTTATGATCCCGGGAGAGTTTCCACGTATCGGTGATATTGTTCGGCCCGTAAAACTTGTGACCCGCGCCGAGTTTCCAACCATAGAAACACCATTCGTGATCGCCCAAGTAATCCTTGCGTGTCAGGACGGGATGATCCTTCACCCAGATAATCGCCTGTGAAAAGTACAGGTTGTGTTTTTTCAAAAACTGGGGATAATTCGCGAGGTTCGCATAACCGCCGTAAATGTAAAACGCGCCGCCCGGTTGCATGACGCGCGCGATGTTGCCGAACCAGCCGTCGAGCAAACGATCAAACTCCTCGTCCGAAACAAAATCGTTTTCCAACGGGCGATCCTTGGGCCGCAGTTTTTGCGTCGTCGGTTCGACGTTGCCCAAACGCGCCGCGTCGAATTGCTGGTGATGCGTTTGTGTATAACTCGATAGCCCTGCGGCAATTGCGTTGTTGCTACGCGATTCAACCTTGACGTTGTACGGCGGGTCGCAAATAGTTGCCTGCATTACACTTCCGTCAATTAGGTAATCGACATCACTTACACTTGCGCTGTCACCACACAACAAACGATGGTCGCCCAGTATCCAGAGGTCGCCTTTTTGTGTGATCGGTTCGTCCGGCGGCTCCGGCACATGATCGGGATCGCAATGCCCGCTTTGAACCTGCATCGTCAAAAGACTCGCAAGTTCTTTTTCATCGAAAGCCAACAACGACATGTCGAAACCCGCGTCGCGAAGTTCGGCAAGTTCGATGGGCAAAATGTCGAGATTCCATTCGGCCAGCTCGCCGGTCTTGTTGTCGGCCAAGCGATATGCCTTCACCTGCTCCGGCGAAAGGTCGACCGCGACATGCACCGGGACTTTCGTGAGGCCGAGTTTTTTGGCACTTCTCCACCGGGTGTGGCCAGCGATGATGACGCCATCCGCGTCGACAACGATGGGCTGCCGAAACCCGAACTGCTCCAGACTCGCCGCGACCGCATCGACCGCGCCGTCATTGATTCGTGGATTGTTTTCATAGGGCGTGATCGAATCGATGTCACGCAGTTCAATATTAAAAGTGGTTTCCATATTTATTTTTTCTAAAAAAGAGTGAAAGCCGCGCCCGTTTCCGCTTGAAAACCGGAGACGCAACGGCAAAAAACGATCCGGCGCAATTACGTGAAATAGATGTAGACGACTCGTTCTAAGTAATTGCACATCAAGGAATAAAAACCGCCACCCTTGCAACAAACTGTCTCTAACCGCGTGGCTCATTCCACACCCAAATATTGATTTTTGAAACGCCGGAAGGACACGTGTAGCAATAAGTTACATCATTCAGCAGATTAGTAATGACTACCTATTTACGTGCTGTTTTCGTAAGTACCGTAAATTACGCACTATATATTTGTGACAATAATACAGAATCCGATGCGTCAAAACAGTGCGTTTTAAGCAGAAACGTGAGATTTGTGTCCTGCGCTGGGGTGAGCGCAAAGCGATTGGCGCCGGGTTTGCCGCCATTTTGTTCTCAGTGTCACATGGGGATTTTCAGGAAATTGGGACGAAACCCCGTAAAAACAAGGCTCAAACCACTTCCTGAAACGCGCCGGAAGTTGGAAATTCCGGTCATTTTCCCAATTTCCGGAAGTTGGTATCGAACATCCCGGAAGTTCGAACTTCCTGACGATTCAGGAAGTTGATTTGAGTCTATAAAATACGAGACTTGAGCCCAACTTCCGGGATTTAAAAATGTGCAATGGCGTCGATTTTTGACCTGCGGGATTTTCAACCGTTCCATTCCTCGAAATCGGGAGCCGGTTCGCCGGAAACATCGCCATTTGGCAGTTCCCACATCCACTTGTCGGCCACGCCCGGTTTGCGTTTGATGACCCCGAGGCTTTTGGCGGCTTCATAGACTTTGTCACGCGAATACTTTCTCGCCTTGGCCTGACCGAACACCGAATCGACGTCTTTGGAATCGTCGCGGTCTCCGCAAGGCTTGGGACCTTCCTTGAGATACAAGTGCAGCCATTCCTCAACATCACCGATGCTGTGACGCGGGCGTCCCCGTTTCGTTTTCGCGCGTTGTTCTTCGAGATATTCGTCCGCCGACATGTCAATTTGCGTATTGATAAAATGGACAATGCCGTTGCGCACACAATACTCAAGACCGGGAGCCTGTTCGATCAGATTGAACTTGGAAGCGAGCATGCGGCGAATGCCGCTCTTTTTGTCGTGATAGACGTTCCAAACCATACGTGCGGCGTTGACATAAGCCGACGACCCGCTCCACGCTTCCGCCGCCGAACCGAATGCAATCGCACCTTTGCGCGGATGACCGACCCCAAGCATCGTAAAACCGTAATCATCTGCCAAACGAATGATCGGTCGGAACGCGGCCCGCACCTGGTTGTTCTTGAATTCGTCGATCAATCCCATGAACGCGGTGACCGGATCGAACACGATCAGTTTGACATAGCCCTTGCCATGTTTTTCTTCAAGTTCGAGAATCATCTGTTCAAGGACATCGGTATCAATTACGGCGAATTCCTCTTCCGTGCCGCGCAACTGGTTTTTCACGACCGTCGGCACATAAATGTGAGACGGATCACCGCCCTGGTCCATGATGCGCGGCAAGATGGTATCGGCAATCCCGTCCTCGCTCGTGAAGAAAATGCAGCCGCCCTGTTCGCAAGGCGATTCATCGGGCCAGTTACGTCCCGTGGAAATCGTCGCACAGACGTAACACATGAGCCATGTTTTTCCCGCCGAACCGTCCCCACCGATCAGATTGAGTTTTCCTTTGATAAAACGATTTTTCCAGAGAAAGTGTATGTCCGAAGGGTCCACTTGTTCCAGGGCCATATATTTAAGTTTCCTGACAATTCGCTTTTTGTTGGGATTGTTTTGATTGAAATTCGACAGATCGACGCCGAGTGCATCGGGCGTCGGCGTTTTGCCGTAGCCGTTGGCGCCGAGCGTTCTGGTCGCCGCCTCGAAATCGCCGTTGTGTTCCAGCATGGTATAGGTCGCGAAGGCCGAATAGCTCTGACTTGCCTCGAAGGGATAGGCATTGGTCGAAAAGACATAGAACTGCCACTGGCCGTCGACGTTGCGCAGCGTGGCGGAGATACCGTCCTTTTTGCCGGGCCTGCACCAGCACTCGTTGCCGTCGCCTTTGGTTTCGACATACGTCCAGCCGTGCATTTTGAGCAGATGCCGGATATCGACGGTGTGATTGAACTCGTCGCCCGGGCGCTCGACCACCGGCCTTGTGGCCGCGACAGACGGCCTGTGAGAGGCCTCGTCGATGGGTTGATTAAAACCCCATGCCTCCGTCAGCAAAGCGTCACGTTCGCTCGTGGAGATCACGGGCAGGTTCGTGAGCGCACCCTGCATGATCTCATAGCCGGGCGACGGACAGCACAAAAACAATCCGCCTTCCCCGCGCGTTTCGATCAGGAGCACGATGACGAATTTTTTGCCGTTCTTATCGACACGCACGACAAGCTGCTTGCCGTTGATTTTCGCGTATTCGATGCCTTTCTCAAAAAAGGTGTCGCCGATGTCGTATTCGGGCCGCATGGCGAGTTTCATGCTGGCGTTGACGGGGGACTCGTAACGATAGATGACGTGCCAGCCGCCCGACTGCGAGCGTTCGATGACGAGTTTGTCGAGAAGAGCCTGGTCGATTTTTTCGACCCAGGGCAGAAAGGCTTCCCCGGCGTTGTCGAAGTCGATGATCTCCAGATGGCCGGAGACCTTGCCGGTGATGAGACAGAGCGAATCGGGCGGCTTGGAAAACCAGCGAGTCAATTCCTCTTCCGTCGGCAAACGCTCCTGGTAGGGTTTCCACGAAAGGATGGGGATTTTTCGGTCCTTCCGCGCGGGCAGGACGGACAGTCCCGCCCTCAAATATTCCTGTGCTTTCGATAGCATGTTTACTCCTGTTTTTTCGGTTGCGCCCCGCCGTCGTCGTCCCAACGTGCCATGACGTCGTCATGAAAACGGATTTTCGGGACGCCGGAATCGGGGACGATTTTGGCCTTTTCCTCGTGGTAGGAACCGTGTCGCCGGTACTTCGGGAGATCAAGCAGCGACGGCGGCAACACGCCGCGGCGTACCATTTCCTCGACGTGGATCATAAAAACGAGATTGCAAACCGCCCCGGCCAAATGATCCTCATCGTGCTCACCGGCGTGATATTTCACCAAGTGCCGATAAAGCGAAGCAAGCGACCTGCTGATCGGAATGCCAAGCTCATAATTTCGCTCACCATACGCTTTGGCTCCGGTTCGCATGCGTTCACCGACCCTTTCCAAAAAGAACGGTGAAATCAAATCAATTCGCGGCTTGGTTTCATCCGAATCCCGCACCGCGCCGGTGTTGAATGTTTGTCGTTTTCCTGAATCTTTCATTGTCATTTCGATAGGAATTCCTTGAAGATGTAAGCGAGGATCGCTCCCAAATTGAAGGCGATCAGTAAAATCAGTTTTTGTTTGATTGTCATTGTTTCAAAGTATGATTCATGCTGTTGCTTTCCTTGATGGCGCCGTTGATGCTGCTTTCGCGAATCGCGAGATTCCAGCAGTTCGTGCAGACGACCGAAAACTTTTTCAAGGCACGACCCGTCTTCTGGCTGAGCCATTGGACTACGACACCGCGGTGACTGCCGCATTTATAGCAGGCTGCCGTTTCGATCATATCGTCGAATTTCTCCTTCGAGACGCCCGGTTTGCACAATCGCTCCGGCTCGATTTTCGCCAGTGACTTCTCCAGTGCCGACGCCGCCTGACTGACGAGTTTGCGGAGGTCGTTGATATTCTCCTTCTTGCGGGATTTTCCCGCCTTTTTCAGTGTTTTCTGCACCTCCTTGAGGTCTTTGTGTAAGGTTTCGAGTTGATAGCGCAAATCGCTCATATTGGATTTCCTTAAAAACGGGTTGTTATTCTTTCGTGCAAAATCCGGAATGCCGTCGCCGCCACGCAAGGAACCTGTCCGTTGCCAACGGCTCGAAATTTGTCCATTGCGGCGGCCATCCCATCAGCCAGACATTGAATTCCGGGGTAACCGTTTTTCCAAACCGGACAAGCATCCACTTGTTGAGCGAATTCCGCGACAGGCCATAAGTCGCTTTGATCGTCGCACGGTCGGTGAATTCCATCCGCTTTCCGTCGGAAGCGGTGGGGGTCGGCACCCAGAAGCCAAAACCGCTCACGATGATGCGGGGCTCCGAGCGCGTCCGCTCCCAACACACACCATTCCGCATCGTACCCCATCTCGGAAAGATCGTGCAGCACGACTCCGAGTCCCCTGTACGTAAGGGCGGGACTATTCTCCAGGAACACGAATCGCGGTCGTATTTCGCCGACGATCCTTGCCATTTGCTTCCACAAACCACTGCGTTCTCCTTCAATTCCGTTTGCCTTTTTATTCGCCGTACTGATGTCCTGACATGGAAACCCGCCGGAAACGATATCCACTTTCCCCCGCCACGGAACGCCGTCGAAGGTGCGCACGTCGCGGTGAATCGGAAAGTTTTCGAGCAGTCCGTCCCGCTGCCGCGCTTTCAGGACGGCCACGGGAAAATCCGCGAGTTCCACGGCGCACACCGTCCGCCATCCGAGCAAGGTTCCGCCGAGGATTCCGCCCCCGGCCCCGGCGAACAAGGCCAGTTCACGCATCGCATGTCGGGATCGCTGAACGCTCATGAGTGTCATTCCTTACCGGCGGATTCGTCAACAGGTCGTCGGAATCCGCCGTGATTTTTTCTTGGGTTTCAAAAACGTGCCAGACATACGGGCGGTCGAACAGGGTGCCGACATATTTCCAATCCTCGGGGATCAGCATGCCCGTGCCGAGGATCGTGAAATATCGCATTTCCCGCTCGCCGTGCGGATCGACCATCGCCCACAGGTAGGGTATGCCGTCCTGCATGCCGACTTTCAGGATTTCGGCTCCCTTCGGCATATAAACCACGCCGTCGGTCAATGAATACTTGAATATGGATCGTGTCATTTTTTTCTTTCTCTTAAAATGGGACATCGTCATAGTCCGGTGGCAAGGGTTCGCCCCAAACATCGGTGTTCGCGAGTTGCGACGCGACGCCTTCGGGCACCTCGCCCAATTCGCACTTGATGATCCGGTCGAATTTTTCGCCCGGAATCCGGCGAACGGTAATGATTAGGGGCGCGGCCAGTCCGCCCGCGCTGGCGATGTCGACCGCCTCCTGCGCCGTTTCGGGCAAAGGATCGTTCGAGCGTTCCAGCCACCATTTTTCAAACCGTTTCCGAGCCCAGCCGTCATGTTCGGGACAGACCCATTCGGAATAATACTGGTTGAATCCGACGCGGTATTCGATACGCATCGTTTTCGGCGTCCAATCGTCCGCCCCTTTCTTCGTATGTACGCTGTAGAACACGTCCATCACGTCGTATTCCGTGTCTTCCATGCCGCCGGACAGAATCCCGGCTTCCGATGCTTCGGTCTCGTGCTTGGTCGCCTCCGGTTCGGGGAACACGTAACCGCAATCGGGACAGATTTTCACCGCCGCATGCAGGATGCTCTGACATTCGGGACATTCCCGCATGGGCGTCACGCCTTTTTGACCTTCGCGACCGTCTCTCACGCAGATGGCGTCAATCGGCCCGTGCCGCAAAATATTGCCGCCGTAATCCAACACCAGGCAATCCTGTTTTGATACATGCAAACGAAAACCCCGCCCGGTCATCTGGTAATAAAGCCCCGGGCTCGCCGTCGGACGCAACAACACGACGCAATCGACATTCGGCGCATCGAAGCCCGTCGTCAAAACATTGACGTTGACGAGGAATTTCAATTGCGGCAGGGCGTCGCCGAACAGATTCTTATCCACCTTCTCTCCTTTGAATCGTTTCAAGAGCGTTTCCCGTTCGGCGGACGGAGTGTCTCCGGTCACAAGCCCGCATTCGCAGCCGGAATACTTTTGAACGGTTTCCTTGACATGCCCGGCATGGGTGACCGAGGCCGCGAAAATCAAGACGCTGTGCCGGTTTTGGGTTTGCATGATGATTTCGCGACAGGCCGAGGCGACCAGGTCGGCGTTGTCCATGAGTTCCTCGACTTCCGAGGAGATGAACTCCCCGGCGCGAATGTGCAGGTTCGAACAATCGACCTTGCTGCGTCCTCCTTTCGTTTTCAAGGGACAAAGGTATTTTTCGTCGATGAGCTGCTTGACGCCGACCTCATAGCAGATATCATGGAGCAGGTTCTCCGGGCCGCAGAGCAGGCCGGATTTCATGCGGTAGGGCGTTGCCGTGAGACCGATCAAACGGATGTACGGGTTGATTTCACGCATCGCCGTCAGGAAGGTTTGGTACATGCCCTCGCCGTCGGGTGGAAGCAAATGCGATTCGTCGACGATGATCAAATCAAAATGCCCCAATTCCTGCGCTCGGGTGTAAACCGACTGGATGCCGGCAACAATGACCGATTCGTTGGTGTCGCGGGAATTGAGCCCCGCCGAATAGACGCCGACAGGCAAGTCCGGCGCGATTCGCCGTAAGGTATTCGCCGACTGTTCCAACAATTCCTTGACGTGCGCGAGCACCAAAACACGACCGTCCCATTTTTTGGCGGCATCGTGACAGATCGTTGAAAGCACGGGCGTCTTGCCCGATCCGGTCGGCAACACGACGCAGGGATTGCCATCTTTCGTTCGCAGGTAATCGTAAACGGCGTTCACGGCAGCTTGCTGGTAATCACGCAGTTGCATGTTCGTCCTCCATGAAGGCCTTCATGCGAAGCTGGTGCTGAATCGTCAGCCAGCCCTTGCGGCTCGTGACATATTCGTCACCGGAAAAAACGTGATTGTCGACACGTCCGTCGATCATGACGATGGCATCCGCCGTCACAAACGACTGGCCGCCCAAAATCGTTTCACCGGCGATCAAGGCGTTTCCCGCGACGAGCGTTTGATCGCAAAGACAGGCTTTTTGAATGACATGCGCCGTCCCGCCGACGAGGACGCGGCCCCGCAGTTCCGCCTCGTCGTGAATGAGCGCGTGATCCATCACCCGAACGCGCCCGATAATTTTACACCGCCCGGCCAAAACCGCATGATCGCGAATGGAGACCCGGCCTTCGAGGAAGGCGAAGTCCAGGATGCGCGCCAAACCGCTGACGTTCGGCAGCAGCTTCCGGCCCGAAGGACTGTGAAAGCCGTAGCAGAAAAGCCGCGCGTCGCCGACGATGGTGGCCACGCCGCTGAGATAGGTCGAATTGCCGATATGCGCATGACCGCCGACATACACATGCTGATCCAAAAGCGCACGTCCCTCCACGACCGCATGATCGGTGACGACCACACGATCCTTGAGTACGGCGTAACCGCGAACAACGGCATCCCTGTTGACCCGCGCGAGCCCGTAAACCGCCGCTTTTTCACCGACCCAGCAGTCGCCTTTTTGCGACAAATTATGCGTATCCTCGATGAAACCGCCCAACGTTCCTTTTTTCACGTTGCCGAAATCCCGTTTCGCGACGATGCGGGACAGGCTGCGCCCGTCGGGCAGATAACGTTTCTGGTTGATCGTTTTGTATTTCATAGGCATCATTAATATGTGAAGGGGTTAAAGATTGGGAAAAGGATCGTCGTCGTGCGAAGTACGAAGCAACGTGAGCGAGGCGATGGTGCATTGCTCCAGGTACTCCTCGCCGAGCCGGGCCCGCAGTTCCGCCGCCGCGAGTTGGGGATTACCGAGCGGCACGTCGATGCACACCGTATTGCGGCTTTTGTACCGGCAGGGATTCTTCTTTTTCGGCCCTTTTTTCAGTTCGACCTCCTCGTATTCCTCGGGGAGATCGGGGATATTTTCCAGCTCGCGGCGTTCCGGCTCCTCGGGGATTTCTTCAAATTTTTCGCAGGCCTCCGACCACGGTCTCTGCTTGGAACCGTTCACGGCGCATTCGCCGTTGGATTCCATGAAGTTCAGGCATTGGTTGCAACTGGCGCTACCTTCGGTTTTTTTGCCGATTTGACTGGTGTTGATGACACGTCCATCTTGCCCTTGTCGAAAATCTGACTGCGCGATTTGCGCAGTCGCCACGAGTTCGTCCCGAATCAACCGAACGGTTGACTCCGCGACACCGACATGTTTTGCGATATGCCGATTGCTCGATTTCACACCGGTCGGATGCAACAATGCTCGCTGGGCCGCGCTGCGTTTGTCGGCGTTGGAACGCGGCCAGCCGTGCGTTTTGTTCGCCGCAAAACTCGCCCACTGCGCGTCTTGCACGTTTCCGAGCCGGACTTCCGCGAGGATCGGATCGTTCGGTCTGACCCGCATGTGGGCGAAATAGCGAAAAAAACCGTCCGCAAGAATGAATTCATCGCGCTCTTCCGCGAAAAACACCTGGATCGCGGGGAACTCGTCGCCGCGTTCCATCGCGGCGGCGTACTCGGCGATGACCTCCTCATTCATTTCGAGCCGGGCCTGCGTATCGCAGTCGATGCGTATCTTCTTCGGATCAATCGAGCTGGCCATGTTCCTCCTCGCGTTTTTGTTGCTGGTATTCGCTGATTTGTCGCGCCAGTTCCGGCAGATCGTCAAGCCGCAGGACGACGATCCAGGGCCTGCGATTGGGCCGGTGCATGACCACCGGCGTTTTGTTATTTCCCGCGTCGCGGATCGCCTGATCCAGCGCTTCGAACAGACGGAACGATTCGGTGCGTTTGCATTCGATGTGCAAACGGGGAATGTCGGTCACGATGTCCGGGCTGTCGGGCCCGCCGGAGTATTGCACTCCTCGGCAGGCCGTTACGCCCAGGACGCGGGAAAGCTCACGCGACAATTCCCGCTCG
>JAVBQX010000007.1:0-26574 GCA_031548645.1 Thermoguttaceae bacterium | reverse complement strand
TAGCTTTCTCCGAAGCCATCTCGGCAGTAAATAAATACTGAATTTTTGAAAAAATTTGATATGCCTCATGCTCTTTCTCCGTTTGCTCCAACCAAAATTACAGATGGTCCACCTGTTTTTCCGTCAAAAACATCCCTGACTGTCTTGCTCGCTATGACATAGTGTAATAGTGTACATAATTGGTGAACAAAATTCCAATGTACATCTGTTTATTCGGTATTGGTTTCACGCAAACTTGCAACTTATTATAAAGATTGAGATATTTAATACTTTCTCATGGTAAAAATTACACTTATTGACGCAGGCATCGAAAATGCGGATCACGAAAAGATTAACAAAAAGAAAACATAGAGGGCATAAAGAAAATACAAAGAGTTTGCTGCCATTGCATGATTGAGGCGAGTTGCCTCCGAAAGCGAGCGTACAAAAATCATGGCGCAAAGCACATGCAAGAGACAAGAGCCGCGGTAGTGCTTTGGAAACATTAGAAATAGGGATCAAGGTAGGGCGGTCACACCGTGACCGCCGCCGAGTTGCGAAAACGTCATCCCATTTTTAAATGTTTCCAAAGCAGTAGTCATGGAGCGGCCGCAGCGCAGTATATTAATTAATGGAGAAAGACCCGCTATTTGCGGTTGCCGTAAATGAGCGTGAGAAGTTCGGCCCTTGTGGCGTGATTTTTCAGGAACGAGCCTTTCATGGCCGAAGTCGTGCAGACCGAACCCGGCTTCCGCACGCCGCGAACCGTCATGCAGGTATGCACTGCCTCGACGACGACGGCCACGCCGCGAACGTGCAGCTCTTCCAGCAGCAGATTGGCGATTTCCTCCGTCATGCGTTCCTGTACCTGCGGACGTTTCGAGACGACGTCGACCACGCGGGCCAGTTTGCTCAGCCCGACCACGCGACCGTTTGGCATGTAGCCGATATGCACCTGCCCCATGAACGGCAAAAGATGGTGCTCGCACATGCTGTTGAAGGAAATATCGCGGACGAGCACGATTTCGTCATATTTTTCCGTAAAAAATTTCTTTAAATGCTTACGGGGGTCTTCGTGCAAGCCGCCGAACAGTTCGGCGTACATCCGCGCGACCCGCGAGGGCGTTTCGAGCAGCCCTTCGCGGTCGGGATCGTCGCCGACTGCGGCCAGAATCTCGCGCACGGCGTTTTCAATTCGGGGAATGTCCACTTTATTGAGTTGCTGGCCACCGTTTTCGTTCGTGCTTTCCGACATCGGAGTTTCCCGCTAGAATAATGTCAATCATATTTTACCAAAGCCGCAATTCCGGCGGCCACGGCGTGACTGCCCTACCACTACTGCACAATCAATGATTCGCAAATAATTCTACATCAACAACTTCCATTTCCATATTATCCATAGATTCACACAGATTTCACAGATATTTTTTAAAATAATATCTGTGTTCCTCTGCGAAATCTGTGGATAAAAAAACAGTAATTGAGGTACGCTGATCTTTGATTTATGGTTGTGATATTGCGCTATCGTACTACTTCCCACTAATTTTATTTCAAATGGCCGTTTTATGAAGCCCGAAAAGACATTTGCGACCAAAATACTCCGGCGGCTGAAAAAGCAGTATCCCGATGCAGATTGTTCGTTGACTTACGTTGATCCGCTGCAACTTCTTGTCGCTACGATACTTTCGGCGCAGTGCACCGATGCCAGGGTCAACCTCGTCACGCGGGATTTATTCAAAAAATACCGTTCGGCCCATGATTTCGCCGTCGTCGAGCAGTCCGAGCTGGAAAACGACATTCGCTCGACAGGATTTTACCGCAACAAGGCCAAAAACATCCGGGCCGCCTGCCGCATCCTGGACGAACAATATGGCGGGAAAGTCCCGGCGGAAATGTCCAAGCTGATCGAACTGCCCGGCGTGGGAAGAAAAACCGCTAACTGCGTTTTGGGCACCGGGTTCGGAATCGCGGTCGGCGTGGTCGTCGACACGCATGTCGAGCGGCTGTCACACCGGATCGGGCTTTCGGAAGCGAACTCACCGGAGAAAATCGAACAGAATTTAATGGAGCTGTTTCCGCAACCGGAATGGATCGGCATCAGTCACCGCCTGATTTTGCTCGGCCGGGAATCGTGCACCGCCCGCAAGCCGAAGTGTGACGACTGCGTCCTTGGTGATATCTGTCCGAAAATGGGGGTGGAATGATTTTCACAACAGATTAATTTGGTAGTCCCGAAGTAAAACAAAGCATTATCCATTAGGTAAAATTCTCATTTTGCGCAAATTATTGCCAAAACTGATGACAAACGGCCAAATTTACCGGTTGCGTCGACTCTAGTGTCAAGATCGTGGGTGCGTTATGCCGATACGAGGGACAGGAAGTTCCACATCCACATGAAAGTCCCACGTTACGATGTACAAAAAACATTTTTCGCTGACACGTCGCCCGTTTTCCGCCGCTCCCGATGTCACGGGCTATTATCCCGCCGCGTCAATCGAAGCCGCGCGGACCACCGTTCTGCACATCCTGGAAAATGTGAGCGGAATTCCGCTGGTTTTCGGCGAATCGGGAATGGGCAAGTCCCTGCTGTTGCGCGTGTTGGAGAAATACTTCGAATTCGATTGCCATGTCGTGTATATGGCCAATCGGCGATTGCGTTCCCCAAAATCGTTGTACCAGCACCTTTTGTTTTCCCTGCACCAATCGTATTGCGGAATGGACGAAAATGAGTTGCGTCTGCTGTTTCTCGACCACCTGCGACAAACGGAAACGCACAATATCGTTCTGCTCGTCGACGAAGCCCAATCGCTGGGACGGAGTACGCTTGAGGAATTGCGCATGCTCCTGCACCAAAATGAGGAAAACCAACTCTGCATCCGTCTCGTTTTGGCAGGGGATCGTCATTTTGAAGAACACCTGACCCACCCTCACCTGTCGGCGTTTCAGCAGCAGGTCGTCGCGCGATGCTATTTGGACAACTTCCGCCGTGAGGAAACGGATGCGGAAATTTTATGGCAACTGAAACAGGCCGGCTGTGCAACTCCCGGTTCGCTTTTCCTGCCGGAAGCCCGCAAGGCCGTACACCAACGAACCGAGGGCGTGCCCCGAATCGTGCATCAGCTTTGCCAACAGGCTTTGGCATGCGCCGCCATGTCGAACATGACTTATGTCGATGACGCCGTCGTTGAAATCGCCTGGGGCATCTTGCAACAACTGCCGGGAAGTGATTGCGGATTCTTGAACGCCCCCGATAACAAGTGCGAACCCTCATTTCATGCAACGCCGGTTTCGAAGCGGAACGTCAATCAAGATATTGCGCAAACGGCTGCAACAACGGCGCCGGTTGCCGATGAAACGCCCCTGATCGAATTCGGGACGCTCGACGATGATGCGCCGTTTGTGGCGCCGACGCCCGCCGTATTGGCGGCTGACGAACCCGATGTTTTTTCACCAATCATGCCGCCGGAAACGTTCCCGACGAACCTCGAGGAAACGGAACCGGAGTTCGCAACGACCTTCCGCTTTCCCGCACACGTGGCCGAGTTCACGGAAATGCCGGAAATATCGGACTTGGGAAGAATTTTGTCCGACAAAGTAACGTCCAGGGAAAAGCAATCCGCGCCCCCCAAAGGCGAATCGTGCCAGAAACTTCTCGATGAACTGTCCGTCATGGAACACCTGCTCACGCAGGAAATCAGCGTCATCAACAGGATGAAAAAAATCGAGAGCGATTGCCTGACCCGCCGGGTTCGCCACGTGTCCCCGACGCAGATACTGGCCAGCTTTCCCGAGATGTCGAAAAAGCAGTAATGTCGTATTGGTGTGGTCGTTTTGTCAATACGACATCGCAATGATGGCTTGAAATCAAGTCAACTTGTCTTATGCCCAGGCGAAATCCGGCGAAACGGCGGCTTCTTCGTTCCCAGGTTCACGGCGATCTTCGCGTTTGACATTTCGGCTGTCATCGCGGCCAAGTTGGAATTTGCTGACGATCCGGTTGAGTTGTACGGACGTTTCCTCCAGGCTTTTTGCCATTGATGCGGTTTCCTGCGCGCTGCTGGCCTGTGCGACGGCACTCTGGCACAACTGCGTGACTTCCGCGGAAATGCTGCCCAGCCCGACCGTCTGTTTCGCCGTGTTTTCATTGATCACCGCGACGATGGAACTGACTTTTTCCGCCTGTTGCGTAATGATACGGAGCGATTCCGACGTTTCGTTTGCCACGCTGCTGCCGTTTTCCACCTGGTGAATCGATTTCTCAATGAGCGAGGTCGTTTCCCGGGCCGCCTTGGCGCTTCGCGCGGCAAGGTTCCGCACTTCCTCCGCGACGACTGCGAAGCCCTTGCCATGCACGCCGGCCCGGGCGGCTTCGACGGCCGCGTTGAGCGCGAGGAGATTCGTCTGGAACGCGATGTCGTCGATAACGCGGATGATGTTCCGGATTTCCTGGGCGCTAGTCGTGATTTCGGTCATCGAAACGATCATGGCGCCCATTTTGTCGTTGCCTTTTTGCGCGGCCTGTCGCGCTTCGACGGCGTTTTGGTCCGCTTCCCGGACGTTTTTCGCGTTGGTTTGGGTCTGGTCGCTGACTTCCTGGAGACTCTCGACGACCTGGCTCAGCTTCTGGGTGTCCGTCGACGTGCCGTTCGCGATCATGTCGCTCGCCTGGGTCAATTGCGCGGCGTTCGCCCCCACGGTGTGCGTCAGATCGGCCAGCGTGCGGATCGAATCCTGGAAACTGGCGACCATGGTGCCCAGCGCCTGGCCGAGCAAATCCTCGTCCGAGGCCAGCTTGACATGCTGGTCGAGATTTCCCTGGGAAATGGAATCGGCAAGCCTGGCCCGTTCGGCGATCAGGTCGGCCGCCTGATCGAGGGCATCGGCCAAAACGCCGACTTCGTCGCGACGTTTCATGTGCAGTCGTGCCGTGACGCAACCGCGTCCCAGTTCGTTGGCGAATGTCACGCCTTTTTTGATCGCGCCGACCAAATCTCGGGCGACGAACACGGCCAGGGGAATCAAAACGAACATGCCGACGACGAAAACGGTGACCATCGCGTAAAACTGAATGCCGAGATAATGACCAGCCTGTTCACGATAGGAAATCGCAAGATCATTGGCCGACGTGTTCAATTTGTCAAGCAACTCAAGAAGACGACGTGCCTGCGGGACGACTTCGGATTCGAAAAACACGGCATTGGCTTCATGTTCGCCGGGTTTCCAGTTTGCGATCAACTGCCCTCCCAATCGGTGGACGAGGAGGTGCCCGGATTCAATCTCCTTGAACCGGGCCTGAATTTCCGGCGAAAGGGATTGCACCTGTTCCTGTCCGGGACCGTAATACCACTTTCCGAAGACGCAGAGACGCCCGTCGGCCCCGATTTTGACCTCGTCCTTGCGCTGGTGCAACGCATCATCGACCGTTCGCAGCCAGAGCAGGTGCGCCTTCTCCGCGCTTGCGATTTCCGTTTGGAAACGCCTGTAATCGTTGGCCTTGTTCTGGAGACCAACCACGACCTTGCTGCCGTAAATTCCCACGCCGCCGATCAGGACGACGAACAGGATGCCGATGACCGCATTACCCAATATTTTCTGATACAGATTCATATTGTCCTCAAGGAAAAAAACGCCTTATTTTTGCCATACATTGCTGTCGGGATGATCTCCCGGGGGTATGTAATTTTTACATGCTCGGTAGAATGATACGTTATTGTCACGCATTTAATTGAAGGAACAAAAATTTTTTCCGAATTTTTTTCGTCCAACAATACAAAAACGCCAATGCGACGGTTATCGGGATTGTAACGAAAACGCAACCGCCCTGATTTCGGCTGTCCGGCTTTATTGTGCTGGCGGTAAAATTTAAACTCATCCGATGAATCGCTTGCTTCGCCATGGCGGAAAACTTCGCTTTTTGCGTAACTTCCTCACATTGGCGTAGCAAGCAGCGCCGGTAGCGCGGTGCATTTTTTATCGCCACCACAAAATTTTTGGCAAAGGATGATCTCATGACACGATTCCTGCTTTCCATTTTCTTCCTGTCGTATGCCGCGACCGCTTTTTCGCAAATCGCTGAAATGCCGCCGCAGGTCGATGAACTCGCCGCGGAATACTTCGGCGAGAACAAGCCGATCGTCGGCGGTGTTCTCGGAATCGTTGATGGACAAAAGTATTACGCGAAAGGTTACGGCCGCGTGTCACGGGGCGGCGAGGAAGTTCCGGACATTGACACGATTTATGAAATCGCGTCGCTTTCCAAAACCTTTACCGGCGTTCTGCTGGGGGAAATGAGCGTCCGTGGCGAACTTTCGCCGGACGACACGCTCGACCGTTTTGTGCCGCCGGGAATTCGTGTTCCCCGTTACGATGGCGAGACCGTCACGCTCCGACAACTGGCGACGCACAGTTCGGGGTTTCCGCGGCTGCCGCCCGATTTTTGGGACATCGCCAACGTCACGCCGGACGACCCTTACCGGAATTACACTTCGGAGAAAATCGAGCGATTTCTCGACACGTATGTGTCAACCGTCGCGCCGGGCTCACGCTACGAATACAGCAACCTCGGCGCCGCAGTCCTGGGTTACGCCGTGGAAAAAAAGACGGGCAAGACTTACGAACGACTCATCCAGGAACGCATCTGCAAACCGCTGGGCATGACAAACACGGCGGTCGTATTGACCGAAACCATGCGGGAAAGACTGGCGCCGCCTTATGACGGTAAAAAGCAACCGACGGACAACTGGGACCTGCCCGGCTTCGCTGCGGGCGGCGGACTGCGTTCTTCGATGCGGGACATGCTTTCGTTCGCCCGTGCCGCGGCCGGTGTGTTCGACGCCTTTCCCGAGTTGGCCGCCCGGCCGGACCATCCGCTCATTGCCGGCATGAAAATCGCGGAAACGCCGCAATTTGAAGACACCGCGTTGCGGCGCCGCATGGGATTCGGTTGGCACATCAACGAATCGGGCCAACTCACGCACAACGGGCAGACCGGCGGTTATCACAGTTATATCGTCGTCGACCCGAAGTCACGGCGAGCGATCGTCCTGCTGACCAACACCGCCGTGTCCGACGCCGACCGTTTGGGCGAAACGCTCTGGAACACTTTCGATTTCAAGTCGGAAGGAAAGAGTGAAGTTGACGAACCATGATCCGCCGTCACATCAACAGGGCATTGTCAATCAGCCGCGTCGTGCCGAAACGAACGGCCAACAAGGCAACGGCCCGCGCCGCGTTTTGAGAGCCGGCAGGAGGAATGCTTGCGAGTTCTTCCAGCGTCGACGGATCGGCGATGGCAACGTAATCGATTTTCGCCAACGGCGCCGTTTCGATTTCTTCCCGCATCAGGCGGCGCAATTCTTCGACATCGGCCAGACCGCTTTCAACGAGCTGAGCGGCCAGCGCCAGGCTTTGCGAAAGCACGAGCGACTGCGAACGTTCTTCCGGTGAAAGAAATCGGTTGCGACTGCTCAGGGCCAGGCCGTCCGACTCGCGCACGATCGGGCAGGCGATGATTTTGACCGGCATGTTCAGGTCGGTCGTCATTTTTTTGATGACGCAGCATTGCTGGTAATCCTTTTGGCCGAAAAACGCCGCGTCGGCATGTGTAATGTGAAGCAGCTTCAACACGACGGTCGTCACGCCGCGAAAGTGCGTCGGTCGCGAGGCGCCCTCGAAGCGTTTGGCCAGTTCGACGACCTCGACGAAGGTGTCGAAACCCGCCGGGTACATGATTTCACCGCCTGGCGTAAAAACCATGTCGACATCCAACTGCCGCAATTGCTCCAGGTCCTGTTCCAGCGTACGCGGATATTTTTCGAAATCCTCGCTCGGCCCGAACTGCGTCGGATTGACGAAAATCGTGACGACGACGAAATCGGTCTGGCGTTTGGCTTGCCGAACGAGACTCAGGTGGCCGTCATGCAGGGCGCCCATCGTCGGAACGACCCCGACAAGTTTTCCCTGCTTTTTCACGGCGACGATTTTTTCCTGCACGAGCTGCGGGTCGTCAATGACTCTGTGTTCCATTGGAATGCGACTCCTTCATCAATCAATCCTGCTTGAAAATCCGAAAACGCTTCAGTTTGATCCAATGCTCTTTTTTGGCCGGACCATGCCAGCATTGAATGCCGACTTTCTCCCCTTCCGCATGTTCGGGCAGTTTTCCTTCAAAAGCCGGCTTGTATTCCTCATCGGCTTTGGTTTTGAACTCCGCCACGACGTGGTCGCCGCTCACGGTCAAACGCAAAAAAGTGTTTTCTCCCTTGACCGGAATTTTGCCGGGAAAAATATATATTTCCCCGTCAATCAGTTCCCGCACGAATTTGAAAACGACGTTCTCGCCCTGCATCCAGAAAATACCGACCTGTTGATATTGATTTTCAAACTGATCAGGCGTGTCAATCTGCAACTCAATTTGGTAGGCGCCCGTCTTTCTGTCCGGCGCAGGACGAATCAAGACGTTTTTCGCTTCTTTGTCGGCGAACGGTTCCATCAATACTTCAAGCGTGTTGCGGACGAAACGATGTCCTTTCGGGTTCTCACGATGCCAGACCCAGCCTTCTTTCAGTTGACCTTCGAATTGATCTTCAAAAAGAGGCTCTTTTTCCTGCGCCTGAATGGACACAGTAATCAAACAAAATAAAAAAAAGGGCAATAATATATGCGGCATGGCCAAAGAAAATCAAAAGTAAGAGCAGGAATTCAGTGGACAAGAAAAACACTGCGTATGTCTATGTATCGACAGGCAGTCGTTCATCATACAGCGTTCTCTTTCATTCTATTGCATGGGTAAGGCTTGTTCAAGCAATAACGGCAAGAATTTGGGTTAAAAAGGGAAGAGACTGCAAAAATTGCATAATAAGTAAAATATTACTAAACTTCTATAAGAAATAATACAATATCGATTTAAATCAATGATTGTTGTATTTATTTTTTATTTTTGGCAATGCAAGATGTGCCACCCTGGTGATGACGCGGCATCAGCCGGTTTCGCTTTTCGAGGCGGGAATGGAACTGCCGATGAGTACAAGAACGTAGCCCGCGCCCGCGACGAGAATGATGATCGGCCCTGACGCCAGGTCGAACAGAGTGCTGATCAGCAGCCCGGACCAGGTGAACAGCAGGCACAGCAGTGTCGCGACGCAAACCATCGGGAACAGCCGCGAGGTCATGCGGGCCGCCGTCGCCGCAGGGAGCGTCAACAGGGCGATGACGAGAATGATGCCGACCAGTTGAATCATGAGCACGACCGTGACGGCGACCAGCACGAGCATGAGCTGGAAATAAAACCCGGCGTTCAGCCCGCGCAGCCGCAGGTATTCCTCGTCGAAACAGACGGCCTCAAACCGTTTGAAATACACGGCGCTCATGAGCAGCACGACGAGCCCGAACAGTCCGACGAGCAGGGCGCCGAAGTCGGAAATCAGCAGGATTTCCCCGAACAGGTAGGACGTTACGGTATGATAGCCGCTGGTCGCATTGAGGAACAGGATGCCGATTGACATGCCGATGGCCCAAATCGCTCCGATGATCGAGTCTTCGCGTTCCCTGGCTCGCAATTGCACGAAACCGACGAGCAGGGCGCTGAGAATCGCGAACACGACGGCCACGAGGATGGGGTCGAGAATATTGCCGAGCGTCAGCATTCCCGCCGTGACGGCCGCTTGCTGGCAGAAGATGCCGACCCCGATTCCGCCGAACGCACAGTGTGAAATTGCCCCGGCAAGATAGCCGATCCGCCGCACGACGACGAAAGAACCGATAATGCCGAACGACAGGCTGGCCATCGCGCCGACCAGGAACGCCTGTCGCAAAAAGGCGTAGTCCGGGTTGAAGACAATATTGCGAATCTCGTTCATTGCCGGGCCTCTATCAGGTCGTCGCTGGGAACAAGGGACCGTGATTTCAACAGCTCGCATCCGCGGTTCGATTTGACGAAATCGATAAATACGCGGCACCCGGAGAACTCGGAGCAATCCTTGACCATGCAAAGCGGAATCGTGATCGTGTCGTCCGCTTCCGGCGGCCATGCGACGGTCACGAAATCGTCGGAATTTTCGGGTTTCGCAATCGTTCCGGCGGCGATGAAATCCCAAAAGACCACGATGTCCGTTTCCTTGTCGCGAAGCTGTTGAAGCATGATGTCCGGCGTTGTGCGTTGCTTCGCGCCGTCGGAGCGGATTTCTTCGACCAGATAGGGCAGCAGTTGAATTTTTGCCGCTTCTCCTTGAATCGGAACGTTGAGTTGCGACAATCTCGCCTTGACGATTTGCGAAAGCGTTCCGTTGCCGGAAGCGACGGTCATTCGCAGGGGACGCTTCATTGCGGCAAGGTCGGCGAGTTTCAGCAGCGGGAGATGATCTCCGCGCCGAAGCACCATGGCCGGCGTCGCATAGGCGAAACCGGTCGTCGTGCTGATCGTCCCGCGTTCGACCAGGCGTTCCGCCAGGGCGAGATCGTCCGTGATGATGAGGTCGTAGTTCGTCAGTTCCCCGAAAGTGAATTCGGCCGGCTCGCAGCGAGTCGCCAACACCGGTACGCCGAAATTTTGCCGGAATTCCTCGCCGAGCGCCGCGGCAACCGGCAGCATGTCGTCGCTGCACGCGATGTGAAGCGGTTCCGGCGGATTTTTCCGGCAACCGATCGGCATGAGCACGGCCAGCAATACAAGGACACGGATCAATTTTCGCAACGTGCAACCTCCGTTTCAGCGTTTGAACATGGCCAGCACGACGGCAGAAGTCAATTGTGAGATGATCGGCGCGTGGTACAGGAAGTAGATCAACTTGTAGCGCAACGACGGAATGACGACGACCCGATGTCGTCTTTTTTGAATCGCACGCAACGAATCCCGGACGACGCGGTCGCATTCGAGCCATAAAAATTCCGGATACACGTTCATGTTGTGACCCTGCATCGTTTTCGCTTCATGAAAGCTCGTGTGCACGAAGCCGGGGCAGAGTGCCTGCACCTTGACGCCGTATTGCCGCACGTCGTGTTGCAGGCATACGGAAAAATATCGCAGGAAGGCCTTGGTCGCGCAATATTCCGCCGCGGCGGGACCGACCAAATACGAGGCCAGCGAAGCGACGTTGATGATGTTGCCGCTTTTCCGACGACACATCGAAACGAGCGCCGCCTGGCAAAGCCGGACGTTGGCCTCGCAATGCACGCGGATCATGGCGATTTCGTCTTCAATGACGACGTCCGGAAAACGATTCCGCAAGCCGAAGCCCGCGTTATTGACCAGGTAATCGATGCGCGGGAGTTGCCCGATTCGGTCGACCAGCCGCAGCAGTTGCGTTTCGTCGGCCAGATCGGCGGTGAAAACCTCGACCTGCACGGGGTGTTTCGCCTCAATTTCGGCTTTCAGTTCGTTGAGCAGTTCTCCGCGTCTCGCAACGACGAGCAGATCGTGCCCCCGTTCGGCCAGTCGCACGGCGTAGGACCGTCCCAACCCGGTCGAGGCTCCGGTGATGACGGCAAAAGGGCGTTCGGGTGTTGACATGGCTTTGGATCCATTTCAAGGAAAAATTGGAAACGTTTCAAGTGTCCGCCTGATCGTGCGGCGCGTGATGCTTGGCCGAGCCGGAATTCCAGGTCAGCGCGACGAAAAAAATCGCAAGCAGGCACGAAGCGATGATAATGACAAAATACATGTCCCAACCGTGACTGTCGGCGAGTTTGCCCAAACCGATATTGGCGAAGACCGTGCCGATGAAATAACCGAACATGCCGGTTAACCCGGCCGCGGTTCCGGCGGCTTTTTTGGGAACAAGATCAAGCGCGTGCACACCAATGAGCATGACCGGTCCGTAAATCAGGAAACCGATGGCGATCAGCGCCGTCACATCAAGCCAAAGGTTGCCAGGCGGATTCAACCAGTAGACAAGCGTCGCGATCGTCACGAGCGTCATGAAAATCACGCAGGTTGGCGCCCTCCGGCCTTTGAAAATGCGATCGCTGACGACCCCACAAAGCAAAGTGCCCGGTATGCCGGCGTATTCATAGGCGAAATAGGCCCAACTGGCCTTGTTGAACGAATATTCCTTGGTTTCCATCAGGTAGGTCGGTGCCCAGTCAATGACGCCGTAACGCACCAGGTAAACGAAGGCGTTCGCGATGGCGATGCACCAAAGGTATTTGTTGGTGAAAACATACTTGAAAAATATTTCGGAAGCCGTCAATTCCTGTTCATGGGCTTGAGAGTAATCCCGCGGGTATTCGTTCTTGTAGACTTCAATCGGCGGCAGCCCGCACGACTGCGGCGTATCGCGCATCAGGAAAAAAACGAGTCCGGCGATCAATATCGCGACCATTGCGGGAAAATAAAACGTACTGTGCCAATCGTCATTGAAAATCATCAACCCGAGAATTGCCAGCGGTCCGATCAGTCCGCCGCCGACGTTATGGGCGACGTTCCAGATCGACATTCGCGTACCGCGTTCGCTGATTGAAAACCAATGGACCATGCTTCGCCCGCACGGAGGCCAGCCCATGCCTTGCACCCAGCCGTTGACGAACATGAAACCGACCATGATCATGATCGAAGAGGTGGCCCAATGCCAAAAACCGAAAACCAGGTTGACCGCCGCCGACAGGAGGAGCCCCAGGGTCAAAAATATCCGGGCGTTGCTTCGGTCGGAGAGGTTCCCCATGACGAATTTGCTCAGGCCGTACGCCACCGCAACCGCGGCCAGGGGATATCCGAGCTGGGCCTTGGTATAGCCTTCCTCAATGAGTGACGGCATGGCGAGCGAAAAGTTTTTCCGCAGCAGATAATAGGCCGCGTAGCCGACAAAGGTC
Organism: Thermoguttaceae bacterium; assembly: GCA_031548645.1. Lineage (GTDB taxonomy): Bacteria > Planctomycetota > Planctomycetia > Pirellulales > Thermoguttaceae > WRMR01. The sequence goes on along the minus strand of JAVBQX010000007.1, from coordinate 13,791 downwards.
CCGAGAAACACCTGTTCGCGGAGCCGGCGGTAATGCGAATCGACCTGTTCTTCCGGCAGGCGTTCTTTCGGCGGCGGGGGTTTTAAAAATGAAAACATCAATCAGTGACCTCGGCGTGGCAGGGCGATACAATACAATCAATGACAATTGTGCCATTGTAAGGCATTTCGTGCCCGTTGAAAAGTCGTTGCTCTCCAACGAAAGCCTGCTTTATTTGACTCCGACGATGGCCTCGGCCACGTTTTGGGTGTGTTCCCGCACGCGGCGGTAGGCGTTCAACTGGGCGTTGAAGGCCATGACCAGTTGCGGTTCGAAACGTTCGTCGGACATTTTCTTGAGGAAACGGTCCCTCATGCTCTTGGCGCGATGCGTGATGTTGCGTCCCTGGCTGTGTACGTCGGTGAGCAGTTCCATGCCGTTTTTCCGCTGCGAAAACGCGCGGTGGATCATCAAAAAGTAGGACGTGACCGCGTCGTGCAGTTCGAGCATCTCATCCCGCTCCTGCTCCGGAAAACCGAGCCCCGATTCGCGCAGTTTGAGGTTCGATTTCAGGATGACGATGTAATAGTCGCTGATGGATTCGAGCTCGTCGGCCATGCGGAGTTGCGAACGCGCGCTCTCGGCGATGTCGTGAGAAAGGTTGCCCGCGAGCATGTTGGCCATGAACTCGATGATCTCGTCCTGCAGGCTGTCGAGCACCTGTTCCTTGTAAAACGCTTTCTCGACGATCGCTTCGTCGACGACGTCCGATTGCGCGACCTGCTTGACCTCGTCGGCCAGTTCGAGGCAGCCGTTCGACATGCGCGTCACTTCGATGCGGGAGCGTTCAATGGCGATGGTCGCCGATTCCAACAGCCGCGAATGCAGGTTGGTCAGGCTGACTTTTTGCGGTTCCCGCCCCTTGTCGGGGATGAGTTTGACGAGCAGTTTCGCCACAATCCTCGTGAACGGCAAAAACAGCAGCGTATTCGTCGCGTTGAACATCGTGTGCGTCAGCGCGATGCCGGTGCTGATATTTTTGACGTTGCCGGCGTCATCCGTGCCGATGAGCCAAACGACAGTCGGCAGGAAGAATTGCAGGAAGATCAAGGTGACCCAGAGTACGCCGGTCAAATTGAACAGGACGTGAAACGCGGCCGCGCGCCGGGCGTTGACCGAGGTACCGATCGAAGCGAGCACGGCCGTGATGGTCGTGCCGACGTTTTCGCCGAGCACGAGCGCCGCGGCCGTCGGGAATTCGATCACGCCGATCGAGGCCAGCGACATCGTGATGCCGATCGTCGCGGAAGAGGATTGCACGACAAGCGTCAAAAGGCAGCCGATGGCCGCGCATTTCAACACGCCCCAGGTCGTATCGGCGCTGAAACGTTCCATCCAATGCGCGAATTCGGGCAGGTCGCGGAGGACTGAAAAACCCTGCGTCATGATTTCCAGCCCGAAAAATACGGCCCCGAGTCCCATGACGGCCATGGCGGCGTATTTGATGCGATCGGCTTTCGAGAACATGTAAACGAAGGCGCACCCCCCCATCATGGGCAGGCCGTAAGCGCCGAGGTTGATCGAGATGATCCAGGCCGTGATCGTCGTCCCGATGTTGGCCCCCATGATGACGCCGATGCCTTGCGTGAGGGTCATGATCTGGCTGTTGATGAAACCGACGACCATGACCGTCGTGACGGAACTGGATTGCACGAGCATGGTGGCCGTCATGCCGACGAGCGCGGCGAGGACGCGGTGTTCGGTGAAGGTCGCGATCAGCGTACGGAGGCTCGCCCCGGCGATGACCTGGAGACCTTCGGACATGTATTTCATGCCGAGCAGGAAGATGCCGAGCCCGCCGACGACGGTGAGCACCATTTTCCAGTAGTCGGGAGCCCAGACTTCGACCGTCATTTTGGACAAGGCCTTGTGACCCGTATGGATGTTGGTCGCCTGGATCGTGATTTCGCTTTTGCCGAGTTTGCCGTACTCGAAGGTCATGTTGTTGTCCGTGTCGATTTCGGCCCCGACCACCTCCGGCTTGGTGTTGAGGAGCACTTCGAACTTGACCGGGGCGTCTTTCAGCGATTCGACATTCGCGACAGATTCGGAAAGATTGATGCGGTTTTTTTCCGTGCCGAGAAAGACGGAGTGCTTGTGCAGCGTATTGAAATATTCCTGTTGTTGCGGCTCGTTTTCCGGAGCGGTCGCGGATTCGGCGGCGTCCTGCGCGGTCGGAGCTTCCCCATCCCGCGGCGGCTGGAGCTTCGCGACGGTGGTGCCCTGCCACGAAAGGGCGGCTCCAACGGCGAACAACACGAAGATCGAAATGAAAATTTTGCGGGAAAAACCGCGAAATGGGCCCGTCTTGGATTGTCGGCAGGTCTCGCTCATCTGATTTTTTTCGTGGGTCACTGGTTATGAAATATGCCGCCGGATTTTTTCGCGACACGTTCGCGAAAACATGCAAGCGGTATCAAAGGTTTGCGGTTGTCACGGACGACATCGCACACGCTCGAATAGAATACGGGAATCATTATCCCACAGACGGACAAATTTGCAAGGAATCCCAGCGGCGTTTGAATTTTCGCGATTTTTTCTTTTACGACGGGGGCAACGCCCCCGGATTCTCCGCAAAATTGCTGGAAAAACACAAATCCCTCTTGACAAAAGGGGATATATCAAGGAAGGTAAAATCAGACGGACAATATATAAAGGAATAAAATGCCCCCCGACTCGCAACCCGAACAGAGCAAAAAACGATCGTTCGCGATTTTGCCGCAAACCACGATGTCGTCGTGGGGCTTTTCGCTGACGTTCCATGCCGTCTTGATCCTGCTGCTGATCCTGCTCATGCCGGCGGTTCATCGTGTTCGTTCCGCGCCGGGCGACCGTGTCACAGAAAATGTGGGCATCGTTTTCGCCCCGGCGGCTTCGCGACAGGCTCGCACGAACCAAGCGGATATGCCGCAAGTCGCATCACGATCTTCCGTCACGGACATCGTCTCGCAACACATCGCCGAACTGGCCCCGCAACGGCCGACCGGTCCGCTCCCGGTCATCGGGCAGACGTCACCGACCGAATCTCCCGGCGCCGGCGAATCCGCGAACGCCGGACAGCCGGGCGTCGGGATCGTCGGCGACGCGGTCACAGGCACGTTCATGGGCGCTCAGGGCACGGGCCGCAAATTCGTTTACGTTCTCGACCGGTCGTCCAGCACGGGCTACGGCAATCGCCGCAGTCCGCTTTTCGTGGCCAAAAACGAACTGCTCGACAGCCTGCAAAGCATCGGAGACACCGGCGTTCGCGAATCGAAACCGATCCAATTTCAGGTCATTTTTTTCAACAACAAAATGGCCGTTTTCAACACCGCAGGACAAGGCGGCTCCGATCAATCCGGGCGTTTGCTGCGTTACGACCAGGCGACCTTCGACAAGCTGCAACGATTCCTCGGCGGCATCATCGCCGAAGGCGGCACTTTTCCCGAGCCGGCCCTCATGCAGGCCGTCCGCATGGGCGCCGACTGCGTGTTCTTCATGACCGATGGCGACACACGATTGAACCCGGCTCAATTGCAGCGCATCCGCGAAACGGCCAAAGGCGTGCAGATCAACGTGGTCGAATACGGCATGGGGCCGCGTCAACTTCGCAACAACGGTTTGCAGGAACTCGCCGCCGACAACAACGGCAATTTCATCTATGTCGACCTCTCGCGACGACCACGGTAACACGATTGCGATCCAGTGGAAATATTTTTCCGCAACATCGGAATTTTCGACGTGAAACAGGCATATTTTGGCGGGTGAAAATATGCCATTTTTTTTACGCAGCTTCCTTGACGATGTTGCTCATGTCGCGCACGCGTGCGCTGCACGGAAACACAATTCAGGGAAAACGGTCCGATCGTGAAAAGGGAATCGCAATGTCAATGAGACGAAGAAAAAGGATGTTCGCCGGGATGGTCACGTCGGCGATCCTGACAATGGTGGCTGTTGTAACGTTCGCCGATGACGACACGACGTTTGCCGCATTGCTCCAACGGGTCAGCGGCACGAACACGTCGTCATCCCGGCAACAGACGTTCGAGAGCTCCGCTCCGGAAAATCAGGCGAACGCATCGTCCCTTTCTCCCGGCGGCGATGACGTTCCGCCGCACCTCCAGGGCCTTGTGCTCTATGAAGGAAGTCCGTTCGACGGTCGTTCCGGCGAACGCGCGAAACTGTTGCCGCCGATTGCAACGGAAAACATGGCCGGCAATTCTCCCGAACCGGTTGCGATTGCACAAAATTTCCACATTGCCGAAACCGTCGCCGACATTCCCGTGATGAGCGACATTGTGCCATCCCGCGAAATGATCACGCCGCAGGTGCCGGTGTTCACGGAACCGCTCGTGCCACCGACCAATGACGATACCGTCATTGCGTCCCAAGCGGAGATGCAGACGGTCGCGGAAAGTTTTAACGCTCGGAGCATCGTCCCGGAAGAAAGCGTTTTGAAAGTTGCAGCGAAGGAAAGCGTCGCGGCGACGGTTCCCAAAGTTACGGTTCCTGAAAACCGTCCGGTCACAAAGAGCGAAGAGGGATTACAATCGCCCTGGGGAACGGCGATCATCCTTCTTTTCCTGCCGCTGCTGGTTCTCCTGTTTTTGACCGGCGCGGGACGGCTGCTGTCTTCGACAATGCGACTAAACGCACCGCAACCGTATACGCGATCAGAAACGGAACAACACGATTACAGAAACAAAGCGGCCTGACAGGAGGCCGCGGAATGCGACAAAATCACTCTTTCAACGCCTGCACGATGGCAGTCAGCATCGCTTTCGCGTCGCCGAAGAGCATCAACGTGTTGTCGCCGAAAAAGAGTTCGTTTTCGATCCCCGCGAATCCGGGGTTCATGCTCCGCTTGATGACGAAGACCGTTTTCGCCTTGTCGGCGTCGATGATCGGCATACCGTAAATCGGGCTCGATTTGTCGTGTCGCGAGCCGGGGTTGACCACGTCGTTGGCCCCGATGACCAGCGCGACGTCCGTTTCCGGCATGTCCGGGTTGATCTCGTCCATCTCGATCAGGTGATCATACGGAATATCCGCTTCCGCAAGCAGCACGTTCATATGACCCGGCATTCGACCGGCGACGGGATGAATCGCGAACTTGACTTCGACGCCTTCTTTCGTCAGCACGTCGTACAATTCGCGAACGCGGTGTTGCGCTTGCGCGACGGCCATTCCATAACCGGGAATGATAACGACGGATCGCGCGGCGGACATGATTTGCGCGGCGTCTTCGGCGGTCGCGCTTTTGACGTTGCGCTGTTCGACGGCCCCAGACGACGCCTGCACCTGCCCGAACGCACCGAAAAGCACGTTCGCGAACGAACGGTTCATGGCCTTGCACATGATGATCGAAAGGATCAGACCCGACGAACCGTCGAGGGCGCCGGCGGCGATCAAAAGTTTGTTGTCAAGCACGAACCCCATCGCGACGGCGGAAAGCCCGGCGTAGGAATTGAGCAGCGCGATCACCGTCGGCATGTCGGCCCCGCCGATCGGGATGATCAGCAGCACGCCGAACGCAAGGGCAAGCACGATGATGAGCGGGAACAGGAGCCAAAGCGTCGAACTGGTCGCCAACGAGGACGACGTTGCGACGAGGATGATTCCCGCGAGAATCGCGACGCCGCCGAGCGTGAAGTTGATCGCGTTTTGACCTTTGTAGGTGATCGGTCGTGTCGGGATGATTTCCTGCAACTTGCCGGCGGCCATCAAACTGCCGGTGAAGGTGAGGAACCCCAAAATCACTTCGGCGACAAGTGCCACGATGCCGAACGCGGAAATATTTTCAGGATGATGCGTCAACCAAAGATAAAATTCGGAGACGCCGACCAAACCGGCGGCCAAACCGCCGAAGGCGTGCGAAAGTGCCGTTCGTTGCGGCACCGCGGTGAGCGGCACCATGGCGAGCGGAACGCCGATCGCGCTGCCGAGCAAAAGGGCGATGATGATCCAGGTGTAATTCGTGATTTCCGGCTGGAGAATCGTGCCCCCGATGGCGGCGACCATGGCGACGATCCCCGCGAAAACGCCGCGTCGCGCCGTGCCGGGGTGCCCCATCCACAACAGCGACAGGATGAACAAAACGGCGGAAACGAGATAAATCAGTTCCTTGAGGGTATGCAAAATTGTCGGGTCCATGATTTACTTGCCCCCCTCTCTCTTTTTGAACATTTTGAGCATGCGGTCGGTGAGCATGAAGCCGCTGACGATGTTCGTCATGGAAGCGACCACCGCGACGGTGCCGAGCACGGTCGTGAGGTTCGATTCCTGGTTCCCCGCCAGCGCGATGGAACCGACGACGGCAATCGCCGAAATCGCGTTCGTGAGTGACATGAGCGGCGTGTGCAAAAGCCGCGAAACGTTGCGAATCACGAGCAAGCCGGTGAACGTGGCCAAAACCAGCACGTAAAAAAGCGTCAAGAAGTTGTCATGCGGAACACCGTGGGTTGCTGCCTCCGCTGCCACTTCCGCCGCGTTTTCGACGCCGGCGAAAAGTAATGGTATATCAAAGGTCATGATGAATGGTTCCTTATTGTCAGACTGTTGTATTTATGTTTGTAAGGTAGGGCGGTTTCGCCGAAACCGCCGAAATTGCGGCTCGCTCGGCGAGCGAGCCCTACCTTGAAAACCGTTTGTTATGAAACGATTTGCAATTATTGAACGCGTTCGTTGACAATCTGCCCGTCGCGGCAGATGAGCGTGTCGCGGATGATTTCGTCTTCGAGGTTGAAAACGACCTGCCCATCTTTGACGAGGTTCGCGGTGAAGTTGCAAATGTTCTTCGAAAACATCTGGCTCGCATGGGTCGGCAGATCGGACGCCAAATTGAGCGGACCGAGAATCGTCACGCCGTTTTCTACGACCGTTTCGCCCCCCTTGGTCAGTTCACAGTTGCCGCCGCGCTCCGCCGCGAGGTCGACGATGACCGAACCGCTTGCCATTTGTCGCACCGCGTCCGCCGTAATCAACACCGGTGATTTTTTGCCGGGAATCGCTGCGGTCGTGATGATGACGTCGCTTTCGGACGCGACTTTCGTCAAAAGCACGCGCTGTTTGCGGTAGAATTCCTCGTCCATCTGTTGGGCATAACCGCCCTTGTCTTCGGCGGTGGTCGTTTCGAGTTGCAGTTCGATGAACTTTCCGCCCAGACTTTGAATCTGTTCCTTGACGGCGGGCCGCACGTCATACGCGGAAACGACGGCGCCCAATCGTTTGGCCGTCGCAATCGCCTGCAAACCGGCGACACCGGCCCCGATGACGAACACCTTGGCCGCGGCGATCGTTCCGGCGGCGGTCATCAGCATCGGGAACATTTTCGTCATCTGCCCCGCGGCGAGCAGCACGGCGCGATAACCGCCGATCGTCGCCATCGACGAAAGCACGTCCATGCTTTGGCCTCGCGTGATGCGGGGAATCAGTTCGAGCGAAAAGAGCGCGACCCCTTTTTCGGCGAGTTGTTTCGACTCGGCGGGCGCATTGAGCGGATCGGTCATCGCGATGACGACCTGTCCTTTTCGATAACGGTTGAGATCGGCCTTGCCGGCTTCGGGATTCGCACCGGCGGCACGAACCTGGAACATAATATCGGCAGCGAACAGGGCGTTTCGGTCGGAAACGATCTTCGCGCCTTTGGATTCATATTGGGCATCGGGATAACCGGCGGCATGACCGGCGTCTTTTTCAACCCATACTTCCGCGCCGGACTTGACAAGCGCCGGAACGGATGCGGGAATCAATGCGACGCGTCGTTCGCCGGGAAACGTTTCTCGGGGAATTGCGATAATCATGGCGTGATCTGTTTCCTCCTCTGATGAATGAATGGTTTATTCAATTGCATGTTTCCAAGGTAGGGCGGTCACGCCGTGACCGCCGCCGGATAGTGTGAACACTTTCCCATAAACAGGACCGCCCCGCGGAACGAGCCGTAATTTCGGCGGTCTCGGCGAGACCGCCCTACCTTGGCTCTGATTCCTGCATCCTGCCGTCAACGTTCCTGGACCGTCCATTGTTCGATGTTTGTCTCCGCGTTGTGTGACGCGGGAATGGCATAAGGATGTTCGTTTTGAAAAACCGTGACCGCTTCCCCGGGCCGCTGCTCCGGTGAAACCGGCGGCGTTTCCTGCAATTTTTCCTGAAGTATACGTTTTTGATTGCGTTTCAGCCATTTTCCGATGAAAAATTTTCCGAGACTTCCGTTCAGAATCGCCGGCATAAACACCATGTCCCCGACAATCGAAACGGTGAGAATCGCCAGCATCATGTTCCCGAACATCTGGGTCGGGGTGAACGTGCTGAAGGAAAACGCGGAAAGTCCCAGCCCGCCGATGATCACCGTTTCCGACATGGCCGTCGCACAACGTTCGTAGGCTTCCAGCGCGGCGTCATCCGGTTTCAGGCCGCGGTCGAGCCCGTCGCGGAACCAGGTGAGGTAGTGCATCGAATTGTCGACCGTCACGCCGAGCGCGACGCTGGCCGTCATCATGGTGCCGACGTCGATGTACATGCCGATCCAGCCGAGAAATCCGAAAACGACCAGCACCGGAAACGCGTTCGGGATCATGACCAAAAGTCCGGCGGGAACGCTCTTGAGCACGATGAAAAACACGATGGCGATGGTCGTGAACGACCAGAACACGCTTTCATAAAGGCTTTCGGTCAGTGCGTGCTGCGTTTTGTAAACGAGCGGCACCATGCCGGTATACACGACGTCGACGCCGTCGATGACCAGACCGTTTGCCCCTGCGCTTGCGATGTTGTCGCCCATCGGGTCGGCGATGGTTTTGATGTTGTCCGAGGTCAGTTCCGCGTCGATGTTGGCCTTGATCTCCTCCATCAATTGGGCGTAGTCGATGTCCTCTTCCCCCAGGGCCCAGACACGGAGGCTGATGCGCCAGAGATCGACTCCGTGTTCGTTTTCCCAGTCCTGGGCGATTTTTCGATATGGCGCCAGCATGTCGTCGGGAATGTCCGTCGTTTTTCGGAGAAGCTGCGTGACGGTTCCCATGCCGTTGGCCCTGAGCCATGCCGCTTCGTTCGACGAAAGGTCAAGCGTCTCGATTCCCGGATCATTCGGCAGGTCCGTGGCCACGTAATCCTTCAGCGCATCGCGGCTTTGATCGATTTTTTCATTGAAGACGGTTTCATAAGCCCGACGCGTGTTTTGCGCGAACAACCCCCTGCTTTCCGGCGGTTCGGGCGACGGGGCCATCGTCGCCGCGGAAAGCACGCCGCCGATCGCGTCGGAATGCTCCGTTTTCAAGATTTCCGATACTTTTTTAACGAGCCGCAATTTCTGGATGTTCGTGAGCGGGCATTTTTCCTTGTCGAACTTCAGCACCACTTCCATCGGGACAAGCGGGCCGATGTGCTTTTCGAGCCAGGTGTAATTCGTGATGATCGGCGCGTCCTTCGAGTAAAATTTCATCATTTTGACTTCCGGCCGGATCATCGGCAGTCCGAACGCGAAGAACACCATGAGAAGGATGGCGACCACGGTGATGGCGTTGCAGTGACGGATGATTTTTTTGCCGAACCAGCGCCAGAACAGGAAAATGCCGGAATGGCTGTCCTCCGTTTTCAAGCCCTTGCCGCCGAACTTTGCGGCGTACTTCCGCGACGGGAAAAAATAGAGGATCGACGGGAGGAACAGGAAGATCATCGCCAGCGCGGCGATCACGCCGAGCGCGGAATAGATCCCGAATTTCCGGATCGGGACGAGATCGCTGGTGCAGAGCGAGGCCAGACCGAACGCCGTCGTGAGAATCGCGATCAGGCACGGAAGCCAGCCGAGTTTGAATGCGCGTTCCGGTGCGCCGGAAAGCCCCTGTTCACGAATGGCGTCGTGGTAATAATTGATCATGTGGATCGAACCGGACATCGCCATGATGTACACGAGCGCCGGCATGCTCAACATGATGGCGTCGCAACGGGAACCGGTCAGGGCCACGATGGCCAGCGAAATTCCGGCGGAAAGAATCGCGACCCAGAACACGATGGCCGTCAGGCGGATGCTTCGAAAACAAAAGTAGGCCAGTCCGATGCCGACGATCGCGCAAATGCCGGCAAGTCGAAACAGCGTCCGTTCGCCTTCCGCGCTGATCGAGGCGTTGTCGACCGGCGTTCCGCCGATGATGACGCCGTCGGTGTTCGTGTCGCGGCCGTATGCCATTTCGCGGATCATCTCGGCGAAATTATCAACGGCCTTTTGATACCACGTTCGCGTTTCGCCCGGCGGAATCGGCTCAATGCCGAGTTCCTGCGCGACCTGTTTGACGCGGGCGATCGCTTCATCCGCTTCCTTGCCCTGCGGCTTTTCCTTCAGGAAGACCATGAGTGCGGTGCTCGCGCCGTCCGGCCCGATCAGCGTGCCGGCGAGCCGTTCCCTGATCTCCTCTTCCGTCATGTCAGGGTATTGATCCGTCAACATTTTTTTCAAACGCGGATAGGTCAACACCGTTTTGAACATGTCTTTCCGGGGATATTCCGGTGTCGTGTTCTCGGTGATTGGCTCTTCAACCGTCTTGACATGCTCGACCGTTGCGTCTGCGACTTGCGGTTTTTGATTCTCACCCGACGAATCGGCACGTTCCTCGACCCGTGAAGTGTCCAGCTCGGCGACAATCGGTTTCGGGCGGAACCATTGTCCCATGTTGTTTATGGTCTGTTCCGGTACGAGTTTTTGGGCGAAAAGCTCGATCATGTCCTCGTCGTTTTGCGCACCGGGGAAGGATTCGACCCGGCAGCCTTCCCAACTGATGACCATGAAACTTTCGAAGGGAAAATGCTCCAAAAACCACTGGTATTCGCCGGTTTCCGCATAGGATTTCGGGAGCCAGTCCTCGACGTTGTTGGCGTTGCTTTTCAGCGTGACCCGGGTCCCCAGCCAGATGAAGGCGAGGAGGAAGGTGACCACGAGAAGAATTCGGAAACCGTAGCTGCGAAAGAATAAAAAAGACTGAGACATGAGAACCCCTTGGTCAATTTGGTCATCGGATTTTGATCCGATGTGATTGTTGCCGACACAATCCTTCCTTGAAATTGCCGGAAATCGAGCGGCAATGCGGAGAGAAAGCACGAATGGGAATCGCCACGCGGATTAGCGCAGGAAAGAATAAATCGCAAACGATTCAATTCAGATAACGACAGAAGAATGCGTGCGGTCTGACGACGCAACATCGCGTGGAGGCATTGCTGAAAAACGATTGCTTGAAATGGCGGGAATGAAAGCAATCGTGAATGACCATGTGCGACGGCGAAGACCATTGGGACGCTTTTGACGGCTGTTGGCGTCCCGTGAAACACACACCCCAAGTTTGGGAAAAAGAAGTCGGCCTGAAAATGGCGAAAGCCATTTCCTTTTGCATGGGCTGCATTTCACCGGTGATAATATCCCGATCACCGGCATCCGTTGATCGCAAAAAAGCTGCGTCGCAATCCACATTGTCGACATCGCAGGCGGCGATGGAATTTTCCGCAAAAAACAGAAACGCCGCCACCAGCAGAGTTGCCATGAGAACCTGCGGACGGAACATCAATCGAACGGCGGGGAAAATAATTCCACATTTTTCCATAAAACAAAGTATACACTTTGCTCAAAGCCCAACAAGCCGAAAAATTCTTTCCCCTTCAAAAATTCAAAAAAATGTCATCCCCGCCACGAACCCATAACAATTCGAGAATATGGGATTATTAATACGAATTGTGAAACGCAATGGCGACTACTGGTTTTTTTTCTTTCATAAACAAAGCGAACAGTGTGGAATCACGGTTCGCTTTTTATCACCGTTACAATATCTATGCACTGCTATTTCGCCATGGCCGCGGCGAGAATGCGCGAGGTGCTCGGACGCATGATGCGTGGGTCGACTTCCTTCCCCTGTTGCAGCGTGTTGCGGACGTCCTTGCCGGAAATGAAAACCGGCTTTTCGTCCGTGTGCAGTTCCATGAGATCGACGCGGCCGACCGATTCGTAATACGCGGCGAAACCGACGTTGACCGGCTTGAGTTTGAGGTCGCCCTTGAGGTTGTTGAAAATTTCCTGCGCGTCGAAATCGCCCCAGATCGCCGTGCCGTCATAATACGGGGCGTCGGCGTGTTTGCGGCCGATGATCAGGTCGGTGAAACCGAAATTCTGGCGGTAAATCGCGTGCATGACCGCCTCTTTCGGGCCGCCGTAAAACATTTTGATGTCAAGCCCGAGCAGCAGCACGCGGTCGGGCACCTGCTGACCGAGTTTCGACCAAAGCTGCTGGTCGCTGTCCCCTTCGCCGAGCGAACGGTCGTTGATCAACGCTTCGTAGGTCTGCATCCGGATCGTAGCGTTGACATCATCCCCTTTCGTTTCGCCGACGAGCGGGTTGAGGCACGCCCCGGCGTTGAGCCCCTGTTTCAGCAGCACTTCGAGGCCGTAAACCAAGGCATATTCGTGCGCCCGGTGCAGGGGGTTGCGCGTTTGAAACGCGACGACCCGTTCCCAGCCTTTCGAGTCGAGCAAAGCGCGAACTTCGCTCGGGGTGAGTACGTATTTGCCGAAATCGGCATTTTTCGGCTGCGGGAAGACGCGGATTTCGCCGCCGAGCAGGTGCGTCTTGTCGGCGTCCTGTTTCAACACCATGTCGGCCCCGGGGTGATCGGTGCGATCGGTCAGGTACACGCTTTTCAAATAACGCATCTTGTCCCACGCGAAGACATCGGAAACGGTCAAAACGGCGACGATTTCGTCCGCCGAATTGACGATGGCCACCTCGTCGCCGGTCTTGATTTCCGCCGCAAGAGCAGCCGTGACGGGGAGTGAAAGCGGAATCGTCCAAGCGTACAGTTTTCCGTTGTTTTCGATGACGCATTCATCCAGCACGCGGTAGTACGTTGCGCTATTCATCGGCCCGGTCAGGGGGCTGAGTCCGCCGTCCCCAAAGCGATACACGGTCGAGAGATCGGCGTCGCTGACGGGTACTTTTTTCAAACCCACCGCCTTGGCTTTGGCCTCGGCAACTTCATTTTGCGAAATCGTACAACAAACCGGCTCGTTCAAGCCGCCATGCGGGGGAATCAAAGCCATCAGTTTCTCCTTTATGTTGGAAAGATGGGCAAACACTGCAAACCGAAAACACCACAACGAGTATTCTCGATTATACCCCCCCGAAAAAATAATGGCAGCGGGGTGAACCGGGGTATGGCTGTCTCACCGGGACCGCCGCAATTGTGACGCAAAATCGAGTTCCCATTTGTGAACATTCAACATGTTTGGTAAAAGTGCGATATTCCATTTTTCTTGATATTGGCATCGGCACTTCTTATAATGATATATGTGACAGACAAATGTGGGTCGCACAAAAATTTTCACAATGAAAGGGGTGGAGATTATGCCAGTGTATTTTATACGACAATCCGTTGTTGTGTTTCTGTTGATTTCGTTTGCCTTGTTTCACACGCAGGATTGCGTGCAGGCGAAATGTTTCGATACGGAACAGGTTCCCCGATCCGAAGAACAAGTCAACTCGTTGACGGAAAAAAAGCAGGTGCAGTTCAACCTGCCGGAAACGGCGGCGGCATACGACTTGGCAAAACGCTTTTTTGCCAACGCCGTCAAGGCGGGCGACATGGAAGTTTGCAGGAACATCCTGGAGCAGGGGGCCTATTACATCAACGACGTCGACTCGGAAGGCTTCACGCAACTGTACTACGCCGCGTGCAGCGGCCAGTCGGAACTTTGCCGCCTGATGCTCGAACGCGGCGCGAATCCGATTTACATCAATCCCG
>JAVBQX010000079.1:0-24209 GCA_031548645.1 Thermoguttaceae bacterium | reverse complement strand
CCAAAACGACGCGGCTTCGCCCATCAGGTTGGTTCCGATCTGGGCGATGGAGTGCCAGGTTTCGCCGCTGTTGAGTTGCCGACTGCCGTTGGACGTGAGGATCGTGTGGCGCCCGGCGGTCGTGCTGTAAATGTCGGCCGCGTAATTGCCGTTCAGGTCCAGGTTGGCCTGCACGAATTCGTCGCCGACATGGCCGACGCCGCTCGTGCCGCCGTTATTCGCGGTGATGCGGATGTCGCGTCCGGCCTTCAGGTCGATGTTGCCGCGAACCTCATTGACGGCGTCTTTCAAAGGGTTTTCGTTCCAGATATAGACGAAATTGCGGACGTTGTGACCGACGCGGGCGATGCTTGCCCCGTCGCTGGTGATGTGGACGTCACGTCCGACCGTCACGGCGGTGTTCCCGGAAAGACGGCTTGTGGTGGTCATGTAGTTGTTTGTGCCCGGAATTTGGACCCACTTCGTGATGCTCGCTCCGACGCCGAGGTCTTTTGCCAAATAGGCGTGTCCGATATGCGCCGCGGGTGTGTAACCCACGCTTTCCGGGTTAGACGGACTGTAGGACGCCTGGATGATCAGGTCGTTTTTCACCTTGACGTCGATGTCGCCGGTCGGAATGTACAGCGCCGCCAATCGTTCCATGTGGCTCCTGTCATTGAAGTCAAAACCGGAAAAGAGCGAGTCGTCATTGCGGTTCATGTCGTAAATCCGGTCGTCCGTATCGCGAAAATGATAACCGACCTGGGCGTAACCGCCGTTCACGGATTTCAGCGTGAGGTCGCCGACGGTCGTCGTGACGTTCGTTTTTCCGTGGTTCGAGCCGATGGAAATGTACGCGTTGGCCCGGTCGGCGAGCAGCGAGACGTTCGCCCCGGTCACATTGACGTTGCCCGTGTCGTAGGCGTTGACCATCGTCGAACGGTGATCCGCGTCGGCCGATGCGCTGATTCCGAAATTCGCGTTGCCGCCGGCGTTGATGTTGATGTCAGCGTCGGTCGTCGCGAGTACGGACGATTTGATGTTTACGTCACCTGTGCCGGCGACCGTGATGCCGTTGTCGCCCGATTTCGTCCCCATGGCCGTGACGGTCGCGTTTTCGATATTGACGGTTTTCGCGCTGACCTTGACGGTTCCCGCCGTGCCGTTGGCGGCGGATTCGGCGAGCAGGTTGCCCGAGTTGTTGATGGTTCCGCCATCGGCCTTGAGCACGATTCTGCCTGCGGCGGTCGTTTCCATCCGGTTCGCGCGGATCGTTCCGGCGTTGTTGATGGCAAGTGCGTAGACGTTTCCGTTGACGGTTTCGAGCCGTGCGGCGTTGGCCTGGATGAAACCGCGCTGGTCGATGCCGGTGCCGCCCATGTAACTGCTCATGCCGGTTACGGTGATCAGCGGATGATTCGGCGCGTTGTGCACGACCGTCGCGCCGGCACCGGCGAGCAGGTTGACATTGCCTTTCAGGGCCCGCAGTTCGCCCGTATTGGTCACTTGCGAACCCATCAGCGTGATGTCGCCCTCGACGGGATTGCCGTTGGAATCAATGATTGCGATGACGCCGTTGTTGGTCACCACACTGCCATTTTTTCCGGCGGTGAAATTCAATGTGTTGCCGCCGTTGACGAAATCAATCGCGTTTTGTTCGCTCAGGCTGAAGGTCGTGCCGACGAAACCCTTGGCGTTGACCACGCCGCCCTGGCCGATGGTCAGGCCGTTCGGGTTGATGACGTAGACGCTGCCGTTCGATTGCAGCAGGCCGTTGATCGCCGTCGGGGTGGCGCCGTCGACGCGGTTCAGCACAACGCCGTTGCCGCCGTTGAAGTTGAAATTGCCGGTCTGGCCATTTTGAATATTGAAGTCGTTCCAATTAATGTAGCCGCGACCGCCGTTGATGTTGAAGTTCGTCCCTGTTCCGTTCGCGAGGTCCTGAACGCCGATGTTGCCCGAGCTCCCCGTGATGTTGCCAAGGTTCGTCTGCTGGGCAAAAAGCGGGAGACTGCAAAGAGCCGAAGACGCGAGCAGGGTTCCGCTGAAAAGGAAGTTTTTAAAAACACGATAAGCGTCGTTTTTTTTCATAATGGTCGATCTTTGCTGGAAAAGTTGAAAAGCCGACGAGGGCTGAAACAAGGGAAACAACGAAAAGTCGGGGAGGTCGATGATCTTGTGAGGAGAGTCTAAAGCACTTTGCCGGAAAAGGTTCGGCAATCTGTCATATTAATCAAACAGCAGGACGAAGTAAAATCATTTTTCAAATAACACCACGAAAAAATGTTTTTCTTTACCCGTTTGCCGTATATTGCCATGCCGGCAGGGAACTTCGTCAACGCAGTTCTCGTGCCAAATCGTCGCCATCATTATAACTCCTTATTTTTATTTGTGTTATAACATGATGATAAAATACATGCGTTGTGAGAAAACATCAGGCGATGATCATTAGTTGCATCAAAACGAAATACGCATCGATTTACTATCGTTATCGTATCCACTAACTTTTGCGATTGGAAAAAACAATGCCATTCTCCGACAGTGAAATAAATTTTATGCAGGTTTTGTTCAAAATGCAACCTTTTTGCTGGAAATCCCCCGGATTCGTTATTAGAATCAGTTTTAACAACGTGTAGTACACAAGAATGTACGGTGAAAATCCAGCGTCCAAGTTCCTGCGGCACGCGGTGCCGATCAAACAACACTTTTTGTATTTTCTTTTCAAGTCCTGCCAGTAACGGAGGTTGCGCCGTGTCGAATTCCGATGATCAAAAATTTGACGATTTTCAGATTCCCGAAGAAGGATCGAGTCAGGACCAACCGGATTTTGAATTTGACGATTTCTTAAATACTGATGATGATTCGACTTACATTTCATTGGATGAACCGTCGGAACTGAATTTGTCGGCGGAGGGGGGCGAATCGTCACTGGATTTGCCTGATGAATCGCAGCTGGGCGAAAATACCTCGCCTTATGCCGATGAGCTGGAGCTGTTTGGCGAGCTGGATATGGAAAGTCTTGCCGCGGCTGAACTTCCGACGGAAGAACAGGTTTCCGGCGATGTTTCGGAGCAGTTCGCAGAAACTCTTGAAATTGCGGATGATATGGTCAGTGAAGACTTTATCGCCGATTTGGAGCCGGCGGCCGCCGACGACGAAGACAGTTTCCATTTTTTTGATGACATGGAAGCGGAAACTCCTGAACCGGTTATTGTTGCGGAAACCGTGGAAATTACGGAAGACGTCGAATCAATTGGCGATTTCTTTGACAACGTGGATGCCGTGGAAGAGCCGATGGAACTAGCGGATTTTTCCGGGGAAACGCTGTTCGCGGAAGAATCCGACATGATGACGGCGGAAGTCACGGAAGAGATGCCGTATATCACGGAAGCTGCGGACGACGCTGAGGCAATCGGTGACTTCTTAGACGATGTGGAAGCCGTGGAAGAGCCGACCAATCTTGCGGATTTCGGTGGGGATGACATCGTTGCGAACGGCTTCGACGGGTTGCCGCTGGAAGACACTGCCGCCGTTGATGACAGAAAGTCAAAGAAAGCAAAAAAGGAAAAACCGCCAAAAGTCAAAAAAGAGAAAGCGCCTAAGGTAAAAAAGGAAAAAAAACGGAAAGAACCGGGTGAAAAACAACCTTTGAATGTCTCGGCGCTGAGTTTTATTGTGTGTCTCGGCCTGATGATCGCGGTTTTTGCCGGAGTCAATCTTTACGCCGTCATGAAATACGGCATCGGAGCGATGATCTTTCTGGCGATTTTCGACCTGTTGGCCCTCGGAGCCTTGGCCATTCCCTTCCTGTTGCGCCGCTCTAAAAATTCGGTGACATCGGCTGACGTCACGCTGGGAATCGCCGCCGTTTCACTGATCTTCGGGTGCATGTTCCTGCTGGCGAATCTGGCCTTCAATCTCGGCAGTTGATTTGGCTTCAGCAGTTCCAAAAAGGCATAAAAAAAACGCTGTGGAAAAATCCGCAGCGTTTTTTCATTTCTTGAAATCGTGCGACACCGACCGTCGCCAAGTACCGGACCCCGGACTTGAACCGGGACGCCCTTGCGGGCAGTGGATTTTGAATCCACCGCGTCTGCCATTCCGCCAGTCCGGCGTCCGGAAAACAACTGTTTTCCTACAGGACATGGGGGTATATTACACAATATTTTCCCCGGGTCAAGGGTTTTGGGAAGATTTTTTGACTGTTGTTTTGTATTTCAATTAACTATCGACCGACGTTTCGCTTCCTGCACGGAATAGCGAGCCGCCGCAGAAGGATTGCCCGATCGATTTTTCCGGCCTGCAAAGTCGCGTGTTATTTGAACCGTCGTTGCATCGTTCCGTTGTCGGCGACATCGAAGAACGAGCGGAACGGGTTGCAGAATCCGGCGAGCATTCCGCCGCGAGGCTGGTAAACCAGTTGCAGCGAAACGTCCCAGCTTTCCCGAGTTGGCGATTCCGGAGAATGACCGCCTTGTGGAACGATGTACGAAAACGAGTTTTTGAGTCCCCACTCGTTCGAAAGGGGAATGCTGTATTCGGCCCGCACCATGATATCGCCAAAATCCGTCGCCCCGCCGGCCAGTGAACCTTCGCCGCCGTTGGCGAAATATTTCCTAATGAACAGCGTGTGGTAATTGATGACCTGAACGCCAAATTGCCGGTTCCGCCATTGCACTGAGTCGTCGCGAAGCCCGAAGGCCCCGCGATAGCCGAAATCGACGCCGTACATGGTGCCGTAGGACAGTTCGGAACGCAACTGTTCCAATTGGTATTTGTCATAGTATCGGTCGGACATTACGTCGTAAGCGACGCCGAAATTGACCGGACTGCAACAAATATTGCGTTTGAAGACGCCGACCGTTCCGAAATACTGCTCCCGGCTGTCGCGATGCCAGTTGAAATAATCGTCGCGGTAACCGGACGGGTAAGCCTGAACGGCGCGAACTCCCGCCTGCAGGCTCACGGGCATCATCGACGTCGAAGGCGTGGCCCAATTGAGCGTTTCGGTAAAGCCGAAGGCCCCGCCGTTTTGGAAATCGAGCGGGCTTTTAAAGGCGGAACCGCCGATACCGACGGTCAGGTTTTCCCAGGCGTTGGAGCAAAGGAAGTGGCTGAAAATTCCGGAAAACATGCCGTTGGAATACATCGGTGGACAGGCCCCGTAACCGTACATGCCCTGCCCGTAGCCGTAATAACCGTCGGCGGCGTACATGCCGTCCCCGGTCATCATGCCGTCACCGTACATGGCGCCGGAGAATTGCCCTCCCATCGGATTGCCGTATTGATCGGTGTATTGACCGGCGTACACGCCGCCGGTGCCCGTCATGCCGAACTGGTTTTGCGTCGCGTATTCCGAACCGTAAGCGGATACGCGGCCCAGTTGTTTGGGGAGCGTTTCATAGGATTCGTATTCCTGCACCGGCGCCGTGTTGTCCCATTCGATTTCGTCGGATTGGCCGTAGGCGTTGACGATGCCGCCATCGGACGAAGTACGTTGATTTTGCGCCGGCGAGTTTGACGGATTGGTCGTCAGCGGCGGCGGGGGAGACGGCAAAGTTCGGGACGACGGTCGCCGGGTCACGGTCGGGGTCGTCCCGTCCGAATCGCCCGTGATGATCTGCCCGGGGCCCTGATAGGGTGAAGTTTGCGGCGACGATTTTTCAACCGAGGCCACTCGCGGCACGTTACCCTGCACGAGCCGGACGCTCGGCAAAGTCGCCTGGCTGGACGACCATTCGCTTTCACCCTGGTATTGTGCCTGGACGATGCCGCCTTTGGCCGTATTTCCCACGGCGTGCGCGATCGCGGGATTGGCTTGATATTGTGAAGGTTCCGGGACCTGGACGCTCAAATCGTCGGGCGAAACGACGGCAGGCAATTCGTAGGGCACGACACCCACGGTTTGCAGCGACTTTGGGGCGGGGGTTCTCGCCTGACGACTGTTCGCCGAAACGGGCATTTCTTCGAACCCCTGCGCCGACGCGGAGGCCGCGACCATCGCCAAAACCGCCAGCCCCATGCAGGCTTTTGCGCAAAAACGGACCGAGATCCGCCGTAAACCAGATAGTGTCACTCTCATCACCTTCGACCCTTTGTCGTCCCTGACTTGGGGATGTTGTTTTCCGCTGTTTTTACCTTATCGTGCGACAAAACCATGTGTTTTCGCCGCCGAAGTTGCAGTGCAAAAACGTACACTACACGGATAAAAAACCGAGCGTTGGGGAGCATACGAAAAAATGTTCCCCGCGAAAAGGCCAAAATGAGAATTTTTTTCTGGTGACGACGGTCAAAAATCAACGATCTGCGGTGCCGAGATTGCCCTCGACGTAGGTGTTGTCGCACTTGCTGTCGATTTGCACTGCGCCTTTGACGGTATTTTCGCTCACGATGGCCCGGGCGACCTTTTCGCCAAGTGTGACCTGCGGTTTGGGCAACCAGAAATCGCAGCCGCGGATCACGACCGTACCGCCGTTCGCCTGGATGGCGTGCCGTCCTTCGTTTTTGGCGTCCCACTGCATGAAGATGCAATCGGAAAAACCGACCGTGCCTTTGCCGTCGATCCTAGCGATCTGGTGGCAGGGTCCCCAAAAGGCGCAGTTGACGAAACGAACGTTGCCGCCGTTCGAGGGCGAGACGACGACCATGGTCGGGTCGGCGCCTTGAAACGAAACGAACTCGCCGTTGGTGATCAGCAGTCCCATCGGGGCGCTTTGCTCGACCAGGACCGCCGTCTGGCAAAGGTCGGCACCGATGCCGAGGAAGTTGCCGTTGCAGACCCCCGCCTTGCTGCCGCCGAACTTGTAGCCGACGCCATAACCGAAGCAGAACGTGTTGTGCACGTAATGCCAGTCGGTGCGTTCGAAAATGAAGGCTTCGCCGTGCGTTTTCTGCCATTCGAACAGTTCGGGCTTCATGCTCCACCAGGGGTTCCAGTGCACGTTTTCGATGCGGCCGATGTCGTAAATGCCGTCAACGTAAATGCCTCGCCGCAGCGGCTGGCCGCTGATATTGCGGATCAGGGCCCGTTCGTTTTGCGAGGCGTCGATGGCGTTGTACGGGTTCAGCATTTCGACGTCAAGCACGGCGGGATTCTTTCCCCGCATGGCGATGCCCCAAGGATAGGGCTCGGGCACGGTTTCCGGGTTTTGCAACGGCCAGTTCAGGACGACACCCTTGAGCGTACTGTTCGTGTTGAGCGTCAGGAACGGCGGGGCCTCTTCCGTGCCGCGATTGCCCGTGACGAGAAACGTCGTGCCGTCGTCGCCGGGTTTCGGCAGACCGTGATCACGAATCCCGTTGTGGGCCGGCACCGATTCGAAGGCTCCCTTAAGCGTAACCGCCTGCGGGACGTTCAAACTGCCCTCGAAAAGATAAACGCCGCGAGGCGCGTAGACCGTGCCGCCTTGCTTCCCGAAGGAATCGAGCGCCTTTTGAAAGGCGGCTGTGTCATCGGTCTTGCCGTCACCTTTGGCCCCGAATTCAAGCACCGAAACGACGTCGCCCGTTGCGATGTACGGTTCGATGTTGACGTCGCGCGGTGCCTGCTGCGCGAAAATAAGTGATGTCGCGCTCATGATGGCGGCAAAGGTAAGCGACAGAATATATTTGCGAAACGGTGGGATTAAGATCATAATGTTTCTCCATAACAGGTGGGTGGGAAAATTCAAAAAAGCGGGACGCGGCTACATTTACATCAACACAGAGCCGGAAGCGTTAGCGCCCGGGATCGCTCCGTCGCTTACGCTCCGGGCTCTGTATTGACGCCGGTTAAAGTTTGACGCCCGTATTGAGGGCGACGGTCCCGAAGGTCATGGGACGTTGTTCGATTCGTGAAAGTCCGGCCTGTCGCAGCATGTCGGCCAAGGCCTCGCCCTGTGGAAAGGTCTGCACGCTGTCGATCAGGTGGTGGTAGGCTCCGACCGTTTCGCCGGTGACCGCGGCGCCGATTCGCGGCAGGACGTTTCGAAAATACCAGCGATATACCGGGGCGAACCACCCGCGGTCGGGCATGCGAAATTCGATAACCGCGACCGTGCCGCCGGATTTGCAGACCCGCGTCATTTCGCGAAGCCCCCGCATCGTGTCGGACATGTTCCGCAATCCGTAGGCGACGCTGACCAGCGAAAACGTGTCATCCGGGAACGGCAAATCCAACGCGTCGCCTTCGACCAATTCGATCCGGTCGGTCAAGGCCGCTTTTTCGATTCGTTTGCGGCCGATTGCGAGCATGTTCGCGGAAAAATCCAGTCCGACGATTTTACGGTCCGGGTTGCGTTTGGCGAAGGCAATCGCGAAATCGCCCGTGCCGGTGCAGAGATCAAGGATCGGGCCGTTCCCCTGCGGAACGAGTCGCCTGACCGAACGCCGCCGCCAGCTTCGGTCGATGCCGAACGACATGAGGTGGTTCAAGAAATCGTAGCGCGG
Organism: Thermoguttaceae bacterium; assembly: GCA_031548645.1. Lineage (GTDB taxonomy): Bacteria > Planctomycetota > Planctomycetia > Pirellulales > Thermoguttaceae > WRMR01. Next base: position 15,803 of record JAVBQX010000079.1, on the reverse strand, counting down.
CGCAATCGTGTTGAAAAGGTTCTGGATTCGTTCCGGCGATTTGTCGATTTTTTGCATCGGGCTGTCGTTCGCGGGGGTCATTCCCCGTTATTTCTCGCGTGGTACAAGGCGATATCGTCGATCGGCGATTTGGTGATTTTGCCCAAGGTCAGCTTTCGCGATTCCGCCACGGGGCGGAGGAAATCGGCGAAATGAAACGCGATGGAACCGGTAAAATGTACGGGCACCTCACGACATTTTGCGTATTTGAGAACATTGCGGTCGAAAAATTCGCCGAGGCACTCGGTGATGATCGTCCGGATCGCGGTTTCCGACTTGTATTTATCGAGGAACTGGGCATGCTGCGCCAGGAAACGATTCGGCAGGGCCTGGCGGTAAACGCGTTCGAGGATGATGTCTTTCGAGAGCCCGCATTCGTAGCGGAGTTTGTCGCAGAGAGGTTCGGGCAGGTCGCGTTTGAGAAACGCGGAAAGCAGTTTTTTTCCCATGACGGCGCCGCTGCCTTCGTCCCCGAGAATGAAACCGCAGGGCGGCACGTTGTCGACAATCGCGTTGCCGTCGTAATAACAGGAGTTGGAACCGGTACCGAGAATGCAGGGAATGCCCGGCTCACGACCGCATAATCCGCGGGCCGCGCCGAACAGGTCGCTGTGCGCTTCGATTTCGCGGGCGGACCGGAAGACGGTTTGCAATGATCCTGCGATAAGGTCGGATTTTTCCTTCGATGCGATGCCGGCCCCGTAAAAGTAAATCTGTTCGACCCCCGAAACGGAAACTGGCGCATCGGCCGTTTCAAAACGCGAACACAACTCGCTCTTGAGCAGCGCGACGATTTCATCGCCGGCGAGAAAAAACGGATTGATCCCGGACGTCGCGAATGAAATCGTCGATGGGGCGCCGTCGCCGTTGGGGACCAGGAGCCTCCAGTCCGTTTTCGTCGAGCCGCTGTCTGCAATCAAAATCATCGCCACCTCCGAAAAAATGAAAAAAACAACCGACGGGCACCGGCATGGTGAAATCAACGTGCCGCAACAAGGCAACTTGATGCCGGTGCCCCAAAGAAATTACGAAAACTTATGATTTCATTATAACGGGTGCCGGTTCCACAATCCACAAGGCGCGGAATTATTTCGCCGCGTAATAATCGGCGCGTGCGATGCCGGCGGCGCCGAGGTATCCGGCGTCGGAGCCGAGCTCCGCGTATTGAATGACCGTTCGCTCGGCCAGGATGGGGTAGACGCGTTTTGCGACTTCCCGCTTGACCGCTTCGAGGAACATGTCGCCCACCGGGTCGCCGGGGCCGCCGAAGGTCATCGCGCCGCCGATCAGAATGCAGTGCGGGTCGATCGTGTGCATGAGCGTCGCCATGCCGACGGCCAGCCATTTGGCCGTGTCGCGGATGATTTGCAGCGAAAGTTCGTCGCCGGCCTTGGCTTCCTCCCAGACGAGTTTCGGCAGTTTGCTCTTGTCGAGCATCGTCATTTTCTCGACGTCGATCCGTTCGTGCAGCGAGGTCGGCACCTTCGCTTCGAGCAGGTCATAGGTCCGCCGCGCCACGCCCGTCGCGCCGGCGTAGGCTTCAAGGTGCCCCCGTTTGCCGCAATTGCAGAGCCGTGCGTCGTCCGAAGGGTCGACGATGTTGTGGCCGCTTTCGCCCGCATGGCTGTTCTGCCCGATCAGCGTGCGACCGTCGATGACGATCCCGCAACCGACGCCGGTGCCCAGCGTGAGGAGCAACATGCTTTTGTACTCGCGGCCGGAACCGACCCACGATTCGCCGAACGCGGCGGCGTTGGCGTCATTGTCGTAGGAGACCGGAATTTTGCAGAACTCGGCCAGCGTGTCGCGGATCGGAAAATTTTCCCAGCCGGGGAAGTTGGCCGGCTTCACGAATTTTCCGCCGGGGATGTCCATCGTGCCCGGCGAACCGAGCCCGACCCGCAGGATGTCGTCGTGCTGCAATCCCGCCTGGAGAATCGCGGAAAGTATGGCGTCGGCCATGCGACGTGTCGCATCGACGGGGCCTTTTTCGACTTCCGTCGGAGCGACGAGATAGGATATCGTTTGCGCCTTGTCATCGACCACCCCGATCTTCATGTTGGTTCCGCCAAGATCGACGCCGACAAAAAACGGGGCCGCGGCCTGGCTGCGAGGGGTCAAAATGCGCTGATGGTCACTCATGATCAAAAATTCCTCACCGTTTACGGGAACAAAAATTGTTTTTTGGCAAAAGACCCATTATAGCCACCGGTCGGGAGAAAAAAAAGACCCGTCAAGAACCGGAGTCCGAAGCGTCAGCGAGGGACACAAATCAGAACTGCGGCAGTCATGGAGCGGTCGCAATGGAACAGACATGACGCAATCCATTGGCAATCCAACGGCGGTCTCGGCGAGACCGCCCTACCTTTGATTTCACGATAAAATATCTCAATAATATCCAATAATCAAAAATTCATTTTCCAGTCTTCCCGCAAGTGAAAACGTTCGGGCATCGTGGTATAATCGTCGTTGTCGTGACGCCGTCATTTCCTGCTCACCGCTTTTTCAGGCAAAGGAAATCCCATGAAAAAAACAGAACCCCTGTCTCTCCGGGCATTCTCTTATACCCGGCTCTGCGTCGTTTTCGTCGTTGTTTTGGCAACCCTGTTCGCTTTCGTCGGTCCTCTTGCGGCCCAAACCGCTTTTGCAAGGAAAGCCGACGCTTCTTCCGAATCGGCGATCAGTCCGCAGACACGGCAGTTGATCGCACCCGTTGCGACGATGATTGACGCCAACACCTTTTTCGTCGGGCACGTCGATCTGGCGCAAATCGACCCGGAAACCGCCGCGGCCCATTGGAAGATCAGCGCGGCCGAGGTCGTCCAAAAACTGCGATCCAACAAGGCGTTGGCCGAATACCTCAGCGAAGACGAGCTGGCCGAGGCCATGCAATATTTCACAGAGGGACTGGATATCGGCACCCGGGCCGTTCAGGCGAAACTCGACGAAATGCGTTCGCTGGGGTGCCGTGAGATTTACGTCCTGGCCAACTCGAAAATCATGACCGTTTCCGCCGTGCAGGTCGTGTGCCTCGCCCCGGCGAAGAATCTCGCGAAACTTGAAAAGACGCTCGTCCTGCCGGAACAGGCGGAGTTCGGCTGGGTCTTCCAACATGACGGCGACAAGCTCATCGCCAACCTGATCGCGCCCTTTTCGACGACGTCGATGAACGATGCGAATGTCGGCAACCGCGTCGCGTTCCAGCACCGGCTCATCCGCCCGACGTTGCGTCCCGAACTCGCCGCCGGACTGGAGCGGGTCGCCAATGCGCCGGTCAAACTCGTTTTCGCCCCGGACGGCGTCCTGCGGGGATTGACGCAAATGTTTCCGATGGCCCCGCACATGTATTACAGCCCTGACATGACTTCATTCTTGGCCTATCCAAACATGAAGGTGATCGAAGAGGGGATGCGATGGCTTGCGATCGGGTTTGATCCGTCGCGGCCCGTGCTGGCGGTGACGATCCAGTCGAAATCGCCCGAAGCGGCCCAGGATTTGGTTGACATGGTCATCCGCCAGAAAGTGGTCGTGTCCGCGATGGAAAGCACGGGACGCCGCAGTTACAATCGTTACGGTTATGACAACCGTGCCGAGCGTCTCTCTTCGACGCTGGACTTTGCGATGCTGTTTTTGCCGGAAGTTCGCGGCGATCAGTTGCAACTGGTCATCGACGAAAAACGTCTCTCCGATACGACCGAACTGATCACGAACACCTACACGAACGTCATCCTGCCCTCCCGGGATTCGTCGCAAAAAATGCAATGCGCGAACAACATGAAGCAAATCATGATGGCATTACACAACTACCATGACGTGAACAGGGCATTTCCAGCTCCTTATACTACCGATAAAAACGGCAAACCCCTGCATAGCTGGCGTGTCACTCTGTTGCCTTATCTGGAGCAGACGGCTATCTATGAACAGATGATGCAGTACAGGGACGAACCGTGGGACAGTGAAAACAACAAACAGTTTCACAACATCAATATCCCCGCCTATCAATGCCCCGCCGCGAAAAACCAGAAGCCGGGCATGACGAATTACAGCGTCGTCGTCGGGAAGGTCGACGCGGAGCAGGCACGCAAGCTCGGCCTGAGAGGCCCATGCGCCACGGCATTCCCGGAACCGAACAAGTGGTATTCCTTCGGTTTCATGTCGGATGGAGCCTCGAACACGATCGGCATCGTCGAACGCAAGGAGCCGGTCTGCTGGATGGACCCCAGCCAGGAAGTCACGTTGGAGGAAGCGATCAAACTTTACCAGACGGAGCAGGCCAAGGTCGGCAGCGCCCACAAGGGCGGCTTTTTCATCGGCGTTTGTGACGGTTCCGTACATTTCTGGGACGAGGCCCAACGCACGCTCGAACAATGGAAGGCCGGCCTCACCGCCAACGGCGGCGAATCGGTCAGTCTTTATTGATACGTTGTGATCGCGAAAAACAAGTTCCAGAAAACCAGAGCCCGAAGCGTGAGCGAGGGATAGGAAATGCAGAATGTTTTGCCGCCGAACGCAGTTCGGAGCATACTGATTGACGATGAATTTTAACGGCGGTCTCGGCGAGACCGCCCTACCTCGTTGCGCTGTCGTATTAGGGCGCCCCCACCGGCGGCGGAGTCGGGAGCGAAGGGACGGGAGCCCGGGACAACCGGGAGGGTGCGGCGGTCGTGTTGCCGACCGGCGTTTGGCCGAAAGCCGTGCCGGAGGTCGGTTTCATGGCGGGAACGGCGTTTGTGCCGGTCGTCGAGGACTGCATCCGATTCGAGGGCAGTGCGGGGCTTGCCATCGGATTGGTATTCGCTGAACTTCCGGCCGCCGCGACGCGAACGTCACGTTCCGGCGCGGTCGGGATCGGGGCGACTCTCGCCTGATCGTCGTTTAAGGCACCCGGTCGCGTCATGGTCGGAGCGTCCGGCACGGCAAAGGAGGGTATGCCCGACGATGTGTCGCGTGAATCGCTCCAAGTGGAATTCCCCGGCGCGAGCGGTGCCGGGTTGCCGCGAAGGACATTCGTGTCGCCCGACGTCGCGCTGGACGTTCGGCTGTTGCGGCCCTGGTAAAACCGGGACATGACCTGCTGCGTCAGCGTTGTGTCGGTCGATTCGCACACGAGGGTGGCCAAAACCTTGTGGTTGCCGGAAGACAGCCCGCGGGCCTTGACCCGGAATTTCAGCGGTTCCCCGGGCGCGAGGGCCGGAATTCGGTCGAAGCGGACTTCGTTGCGTTCGCGATTGACTTTCGCTTTTCCCGTGTCGTCGCCGAGCGGTTCGATGCCGCCGGAGAACAGGATGTCGACGTTGATGTTTTCCGCCGCTTTCGATCCGCGGTTGGTGACCAGGACCACGTATTCGGTCGTCGCGCCCGCTTCGATGGGGTCTTGCGGTTTTTCGATTTCGAGGATCACATCGGCAATGGCTTCAATGAACGTTGCGGCGCTGGCCGTTTGCACCAAGCCGGTTTTTTCGGACACTTTCGCGTCGAGCCGGCATTCGCCCTCCCGTTTGGCCTCGCAGGCGACCATGCAGACGAATTCGCCGCCGACGGGAAGTGTTCCGGCCTTCCACAGGACGCGGTTCGTGTCGCCGTCGTATTCGCCGCCGTTCGTACTCGAAACGTATTTGACGCCGAGCGGCAGCGTCGCTTCGACGATCGTGCCGAGCGACGTTGCGGTTCCGACGTTTCGGGCGACGAGCACGTAATCCAGCGTGTTGTTGACGTATTGCATCCCCGGGGCGTCGGGGACGTCCAGTTCCAGCACGGCGCGCTTGATGACGACCGATTTCGCCGTCGCCTCCGACAATCCGTAGGGACCGGTGGCCTCGACCTTGATTTGCAGCTCGCGCATGTCCTGTTCCAGGGCCTCGACGATGACGTCGAGAATGCGTTCGTCGCCCACCTTCAGGCTTTCGATCGGGGCTTCGCCCTTGACCACGCCGGAGGCCGAAAGTCTCAGCATCAGGTTGTTCGCGTCGCCGTTTCCGACGTTGCGGATGCGAAGCCGGTAGGTTTCCTCCTCGCCCCAGAGCACTTCGTCGGGCCCTTCGAATTCCATCTTGATGATGGGCTGCTGCACGTCGATCTTGGCCTGGGCGGCATTTTGCTTGAAGTCGGAACTGAAACGCAAGTCAAAGGCCCGACGCTCGCGAAGCACGATGTGCAGCTTCAATGTTTCCGATTTGTTCGACGCGAGCTGGCCGATCTGCCATTGAAAAATGCCGTATTCGTCGTTATGCGGCAGCAAGGTGGTCGACCCCGTCGTCAGTTCCGGCGCCTGGGTGCTTTCGGCCCAGCGTGGCAGTTCGATATTGAGGACGACTGCTTCGGCCGTAACCGCACTGGTGTTCGTCACGACGAACTTGTAGGTTTCCTCCTTGCCGACGATCATGGCGTCGGGGCCGAAAGTTGCGATGGACAGCACGGGGCTCTGCTGTTTCATCAGGCCGCCGTCGTTCTTGGGAACCGGTTTCGGTTCTTCCGCGCGGGGCACCGGCATGGGCCGTGACGTGGGACGGGGTTCCTGAACGGGTTGCGGCGCCGCTTCTTTCGGAGCAGGACGGGGGATGGGTTTCCCCATATTGGCGTCCGTGCTTTCCTTGTCGCTGGAATCGTCGGCCGGTTTTACCGCGGGCGGCGTTTCAGGTGTAGACAAACTGCGACCGGGTCGACCGGAAGGCGTTTCAACGGGATTGTCGTCCGTGGAAACGGAAGTGCGGCGACCGTTGGCGATTTTTTCCTCACCGGCCGCACTGCCCGTAGAGACGGTTTTTCTCTGTGTGCTGACCGATCTCGAAGTATTGCTGCCGGTCGGCGTTCGCTCCTGGTCGTCACTTCCGCCGACGGAAGGCGGCGTCGGCGGTCCGCCGCCGGCAAGCGACGCGGTCGTTCGTGTCGATCCGGAAGCGCCCGGCGGACTGATTTCGACATTGATCGCCCGAGTTTGCAATTCCTGCATTCGTTGCATGGTTCCGTTCGGCATTGTGCTTGCGCTTCCGGCGGAAGAGCCTGACATCGTTTGCGAAAGCGGCGGACGACTGTTGACCGGTTGGGCGGTTCCGTATTGCGACATCGAAGTGGAAGTCGTCGACTGGTAGGGCTGGTAGGTCGAATTATAGGTCGAACCAAAGGAAGATTGCGAGAAGGCACCGGTTTGCGTCTGCGGCCTGGCGCCAATCGCGGGGCCGGTCGCCGGGGCAGAGGAATGTCCTCCCGCGCTGTTCGGGCGGGGCGGTGTCACGGGCTGGCTGTATTGCTGCACAACCGGCTGCTGTTGCTGCACGGGTGGCGCCGCGTTGGCCGGGGCCACGTGTTGCGTGTTTTTCTGGTCGTCATCCCCCTTGAAGAGGTCACGGAGTCCCCCAAACAGTCCGCCGCCCGATTTTTGCTGCTGCTGATTGGATGCCGCCTGTTGTTGTGCCTGCAATTGTTCCTGATTCTGGGGCACAACGGTCGTGTTGTACTGATTCTGCGCTTGAACCTGAGCAAAGGAGCACATTCCCAGAGCGATCAGAGTGAGGACACTCATCCGAAATACACACGGCAATCGTTTGAAACTGAACATCGCTTCATTTTCCTTATTAAACCGGAACTGAAAAGCCGGATTATCTGCAACCGTTTTCCTGCTGCGTTTTGTGATCGCGCCGTGACGCCGGAGCGTCGTTGAAAAGTGCGCTGTTATTAACAAAACATATAATTGGAAAAAATATTTCCAATAGTTTCGCCAAACCCCGCATTTTACAAATAACGGGAGCGACAAACGGACAAAACCGTTTCTCATCTTTTTGTATCGAACGACAGGAAGGGAATGATTAGGAAAAATTTGCCAAAGAGTCGCTTTTTGCAGATTGGTGGTATTGTGTTCAATATTTCATATTGTCCTGTGGCGTCGAAAAGGCAGGCGGTTGTTCTAAAGCCGCGTTTTTTTCGATTCGCCGGGAATTTCCTGAACATAGCGCGGAACGGCATAACCCGGCAAGGTCGCGCTCAATTTGGAAAGAAGCACAAGCCCTTTAGCCGTTGGCACTTCGAAGTGGGCCGCTCCGTGAACACGGTCGAGCTGGTGCAAGTAATATGGGATAATTCGGAGATTTGCAAGCTTTTCAAAGAGATCGTAAAGTGTCTCGAAAACGTCATTGACATTCCGGAGCAGGACCGTTTGACTGAGCACCGGGATTCCGGCGTCAACAAAACGGCCGATCGCATCGGCAACCTTGTCGGACAGTTCATTCGCATGATTGACGTGCAGGACGACATAAACGGCCCCGCCCGACGGATCGAGGCGATAACGTATCAATAACTCAACAAGTTGCGGCGTCACGCGTTCTGGCAACAGAACGGGCATCCGCGTGTGCAACCTGACCCTATTCCCAGGATGCAAGTCTTTTATATAATTGAACACCCCTTCAAGTTCGTCGTCGTCCAACATGAGGGGGTCGCCGCCACTGAGAATGATTTCGCGAATATCGCTGATTTCATCGCTGTTTTTCAAAAATTTTGTTGAATACTGCTGACGCTTATCATCAATTTCGTCGGGCAGACAAAGTGCTGGCTTTTTTTTCAGAAAATTTCGACGAAAACAGAAGCGGCAATGAGTCGCACAGCGATCGGTGGTCAAAATCAAGGCCCGACCGGGGTATTTTTGTAGCACTGGCAGTTGGGAAAGCGCATCGACAGGGTTGTATTCATTTTTCGTGCCTGCCTGATGACGGCAGCTTAAAATCGCCCAATTTGAATTTTTTATGCAACTTGACTCATCAAGCGGGTCGTCGGAAAACCCGTGAACCGTTTCCAACTCGTCGCGGCGGGGGAGAATTTGCAGCAGCAGCGGATCGTTCGGATTGGCGGGCTCAATGCGGCTGAGATAATCGCGGGTCACGTTCAGCGGCTGAATAGCCGCCGCTTCCGCCGAAACAATCGAAGAGGGGAGCCGCAAGATTTCGCAAAGCTCCGCCAAATCGGTCACGTTTTCACACAAAAGCGACCGCCAATCGGGGCAAGATACACCGGAAAGAGGAAGTTGGTTTGACTTTTGAAGCTGCGTCATCGGCGAAGTTTCAGGCCCCTTGGGACGAAAAGTTATGATCAGGCATAAACCTGATATCAATGGTAAGATACTGTATTGACGTTTTTCAATTCAACATGTACACAATATATTATATAAGGAACAGATTTTATGGCCAGCTACAGTACGAGTGATTTTCGCAAGGGGCTCAAAGTGCAGATCGAGGGCGACCCGTATATCATGGTCGAGTGCAATTTCGTCAAGCCCGGCAAGGGCCAGGCGCTCTACAAGTGCAAGCTGCGCAACCTTTTGAAAAGCACGATTCTCGACCGGACCTACAAAAGCGGCGACTCGCTGGACGCGGCCGACATCGAGGAAATCGACGCGACATTTTTGTACGCCCAGGGAACGCAATTCATTTTCATGGACGCGAAATCCTACGAGCAGTACGAACTGGAAAAGGAAACCATCGACGACGCCTGGAAATATCTCAAAGAGGGAATGGCCTGCAAGATGCTCCTGTTCAACAACAATCCCATCGGCATCACGCCGCCGAATCACGTTGTGCTGAAAATCACCTACACCGAGCCCGGCGTTCGCGGCAACACGGCGACGAACCTGACGAAACCGGCGACCGTCGACACCGGCGCGGAAATCATCGTCCCGAATTTCGTCGAACTGGGCGAACTCATCCGCGTCGACACCCGAACCGGTGACTATATTGAGCGGGTGAAGGAGTAAATTGCACTCGAATGGAGCATTTTCCATTTTTTGTACCAACCAGCCCCAAGCGTCAGCGCGGGGTGATTGTTCCTTCAATCGTACCGAAATCGCCTCGCGCTGACGCTTGGGGCTGGTGAATGCCAACTTGATAATTTTGCATCGTCATTATCCCCATGTCGCTTTACCGGTCATTTCTGCAGAACGTGCTTTTTCCGATTGACGCGTACCGGTCGGGAAAGGGGAAGCTGTTTCATTATCTCCGCGAGTTCGAAGCCTCGCAATATCTTCCGCCGGACGAGTTGCGCGAATTGAACTGGCAACGGCTCAAGGCGATTCTGCATCACGCGTATGACAAAATTCCGTATTACCGCAAAAGCTTCGACGCCGCCGGCGTGACGCCGCATGAAGTGAACTCGGAAGACGATCTGTTGCGATTGCCGATTCTTGACAAGCGCCAAGTGCAGGACCGCCTTGACGAACTGGTCGTGCCCGACTGGCCGAAAGGCGACCTCATGATCGACCAGACCGGCGGCTCGACCGGTACGCCGGTTCGTTATTATTGCAGCATCGACCGCCGCGTCTCGCGGGAAGCGGCGACCTGGCGTCACAACCGCTGGGCCGGATGGGACATTTGCGACAAATCGGCCGCCGTCTGGGGGGCCAGCCGCGACATCGCGCCACCGAAGAAAACGCTCGGCCGCGTCCGCTCGTTCTTCCTCGACCGCCAGATCATGTTCAACACAGCGGTGTTCAATGAATCGGACGCGTTGGCCTTCAACGAACGCCTCAAAAAATACCGCCCCAAGTGTATTTTGGGTTACGCCAACGCACTTGTCGTGTTCACGCTCATGCTGAAGGAGAAAAACGTCGCGGCCTATTCCCCGCATTCGATCGTGTCTTCCGCCGAAATGCTGCCGCCGGAAAGCCGCAAAATCATCGAAGACGCGTTCGGCTGCAAGGTGTTCAATCGCTACGGCTCGCGGGAAACCTCGGTGATCGCCAGCGAATGCGACCGGCACGAGGGGCTGCACCTCATGGCCGAGGGCCTGCACGTCGAACTGGTCGTCGACGGTCGGCACGCGAGGCCCGGCGAAATGGGCGAAATCGTCATCACCGACCTGCTCAACCTGCCGATGCCGCTGGTGCGTTACCGCATCGGCGACATGGCGAGTTGGAGCGAAAAAATATGTTCCTGCGGTCGCGGTCTGCCGACGCTGGCGGAATTGAGTGGTCGCGTGACCGATTTTCTCGTGACCGACGACGGTTCGTTGTGTTCCGGCGCTTCACTCACCGCGCTGGTCGTCGCCTATCGCCCGACGCTCAAGCAGATTCAGATTTACCAGCAGCGACAGGGCGAAATCGTCTTTCGCATCGCGTCCGGGCGAAACACGCCCGTGCCGGACGACGACCTCGCTTTCATCCGCGAAAAATCGGCCGTTTACCTCGGCAAAGGCACGAAGATCGAGTTCGAGTTTGTCGACGAAATTCCGAAAACCGCCTCGGGCAAGTCGCTGTTCTCCGTTTCGGAAGTCGCCCCGTACCGTTTCGCGCAGGGTGATAAATACGACAGGTAGGGCGGTCACGGCGTGACCGCCCTACCTCAAAACTTTTTTGCAGGAAATTGTCAAAATGTCCGAACGTCCCGATCGTCGTGAAAACTCCGATTTGCGACCGATTCGCATTCAACGCCCCTTTCCGACCGCCGCGCCGGGCAGCCTTGTCATTTCGGCGGGCGAAACCGTCGTGCTCTGCACGGCCAGCGTCGTCGAACAACTGCCGAACTGGAAACAGGGTGAAACCTCCGGCTGGTTGACGGCCGAATACCGCATGTTGCCGGCCAGCACCTCGCCGCGTTCGAACCGGAGCGACCGCCCCGACGGACGGGCGACGGAAATCCAGCGGCTGATCGGGCGCAGTCTCCGCGCGGTGACCGACCTCGAAGCGCTCGGGCCTCGCACGGTTTATCTTGATTGCGACGTACTCAAAGCCGACGGCGGTACGCGAACGCTCAGCATCACCGGCGCGTTCGTCGCATTGGTTGAAGCCCTGCACACGTCGCGCGACAAGTTCGAAAATCCGGAACGTTTGCCGATTCGCGACAGCGTCTCCGCGGTCAGCGTCGGCATCGTCGAAGGCCGACCGCGACTCGATTTGTGTTATGAGGAAGATTCCGCCGCGGAAGTCGACATGAACGTTGTCATGACCGGCGGCGGACGCTTCGTCGAACTGCAAGGAACCGGTGAAGAGGCGACCTTTTCCGAACGCGAACTGCAGGAAATGATTCGGCTTGCCAAGCTCGGCATCGCCCGGCTGACCGATCTCCAGCAGGAAACGCTCGGCGAACTCTGGCCGCTGTGATGTTCGAAGGATAAAATTTTGTAACTTTCTGTTGTTATTAAATGATGCCAAAAAACATCATTGCGGAAAAATCGCATCGTCGAATTGACATTTTTTCGCGCCCGGGGGCGGTAAATTCAAGATATTCACTATCTTTTCACTTTCCGTTATTGGCGATTTTGAAATAACTTACGGCAAAGTCTCTGTTCTTTGCCCGAATTGCCATTTGGCTGACACCCAAACCGCAAGCGGCTTTCTCGCAATTGGCACGACATTCGTAATTCTTATGTCGCAATTAATGTCCGGTGTCAATCCTCATGATACCAAGCATGATGATCGACATCATTTCCCGCCAATTGGTAAATAGTTTTTGAGGTAAAGGATGAAGAAAATCCGATTCTTTTCACTGGCAATGGCCTTTTGGGTCGTCGCCTTGTCCATCCAGGGACCGGTCCGGGCCGACATGGGCGCCCAGGGCATCGTGAACCGGTTCAACGCCGCTTCCGGCGGAACGAAAATGCAGTTCAATTACGGCTCCAACTACGAGGTTGAGATTTCACAACGAGCCGGTTACGGTTTTGCCGACACGAGCGCCTACGCACAAGGCGTGACCGGCGGTCCCAACTTTTACAGGACGCTGTGCGTTGAGCCGACTGTCGGTGTCACCTCTCAAATGTCCGCGACCTTGAACTATGCGAATAATAAGACGACCACGTCCAGCGGTTATGCTTTGACCTTGGGGGCCGCGTACATTTATTCGAAGTTCGCAACCGGGACGTTGAGCGGTTACACTTACGATAACAACGGGTATCGCAGTAACACGTTCAGTTCCATGAGTTCGGCCATTCGCGGTCTCATGGGACTCAATACCATGTCGTGGACCAGCGGATTTGCGCTCCAGTTGCTCTCGATCAACAATGACAAGAGTTTCTGGACCCAGGCGTATGACCCGAACAAGTATTACAGCGTGATCGGCGATTACAGCGTGTTCGTCATGAATTGCTACAATTCGAGCGGAGGCGACGGCCAGGACTTCCTCTACGTGGCCAAGGCGAGCAATTCGTCCGACGTCCCGGAACCGGCCAGCGTCCTGCTTTGGGGACTCGGAAGCCTCGGCGCTTTCGGTGCGACCCGTCGGGCGCGCAACCGCCGTTTGAAACTCGCCTGATTATTTCACGCGAGAGCTTTTGTGTTTCAGAATGAAAAGACCTTCCCCCCGGGAAGGTTTTTTTGTGTTTTTTTCACAAAACTCACTCTTTCCGCAACAATTCCCAAACTGCGGCAAGCATGTCGGCCGCGCGGGTCATGTGTTCTTCCGTGTTGAAACGACCGACGCTCAGGCGGATGGTGCCCTGTACCTGGGCCGGGGTCAACCCCAACGCCGGCAGCATGGGCGAGGTCGTGTCGTAACGTCCCAAGGCCGCGGCGCTCGTCGAAAAACAGATTTCGGGCAATCTTTGCTGCATCTTGTCGGCGAAAACATGCGGAAAAGTCAGCGACGACGTGTTGGGCAATCGTTCGACGTCCCGGCCGTTGATGATGAGGCCCGGCACCATTTGCGAAAGTTGCGTTTCGAGTTGATCGCGAAACGAGGTCATGCGTTCGATCGACTGCTGCATGTACTTTTCCGCGATGGTCGCCGTTTTTCCGAAGGCGACGATCCCCGTCACGTTTTCGGTGCCCGACCGCAGGCCGCATTCGTTGCCTTCGCCGTGCAAAACGGGGGAAATCGGCGTCCCGTGCCGCACGAACAGGGCCCCGACGCCCTTCGGCGCGTACATCTTGTGACCGCTCATCGAAAGCAGGTCGACTTTCTGCCGGGCGACGTGCACCGGAATTTTCCCGACCGCCTGCGACGCGTCCGTATGCACCAGCACGCCGGCCAGGCGGCAGCGTTCGGCGATTTGCGCGATCGGCTGAATGATGCCCGTCTCATGATGGGCCATCGTCACGCTGACGAGAAAGGTGTTTTCCTGGATCGCCTCGACGACGGTTTCCGGGTCGACGATGCCTTCGCGGTTCGGCGAAACGAGCGTCAGGCCGTAACCGAGCGATTCGAGAAAACGGGCCGCCTGCATCACCGCCGGATGTTCGACCGACGAAACGACCAGGTGTCCCGACCCGCGGGGCGCAACCTGCATCGCCGTGCCGATCAGGGCCAGGTTGCAGCTTTCCGTCCCGCCGGAGGTGAAAATGATCTCGCTCCGTTCGCAGCGGATGAGGCTTGCCAGGTGAAACCGGGCCTCTTCCAGCACCTCGAACACGGCGCGGCCGATCGGATATTGGCTTGAAGGATTGCCGTAATGCTCGGCCAGGAAGGGCAAAATCGCCTCCTGCGCCTCGGGTGCCACCGGCGTCGTCGAATTGTAGTCAAGATAAATGAATCGCATGGGGAAAATTATAACAGAGTTTCCCGGCGAATCCAAGGTCGCCTTCCCCGTTACTGGTTGGACGATTTCGTGCCGTGGGGCGATGCGCTGATCGGCTCGCCGAAGTCCATGGGCCTTGCGGCCGTCCGGTAGCCGTTGCGATAGAGATAATTCTTGATCTTCTGGTATTCGCCGAACGAATCGGGGTAGACCCACACCGTGACGCTGTATTCGTTCTGTCGGCAGCCGAGCAGGCAGGTGTTGAACGCCGAGTTGGGGCCCAAAGCCTGCTCGACGGTTTCGCCGATTAGCCGGTCCTCGCCGACGGGAATCATCTCGCAGCGTTCCAGCATGACAACCGAGCGCACGCCGGCTTCCTGCGCCAGGTGCATCGGCAAATCCTGACGGACCACGCTGTACTGCATCCGAAAACCGTCGATCGGGCCGAGCATTCCCGTGACCCGGGGTTGCGTCATCAGGTCGTTCCGCCGGCGCAACATCTCGGTTTCGAGTTGCGAGATCAAATAGCGAAACGGCACATGGGCGACGCGGCCGTTGAGGATGCGGAAATGCACTTCCTTTTCGCCGTCGGCGTTGCGACTGATCGGCGTCGGGATGTTCTCCAGGACGACGGTGTCCGGCTTCTGCCGGTTCAGCCAGTCTTTTTTACGGCTCATGTCTTCGAGCACGGCATCCAGTTCGGCCAGTTGCCTCTGCAAACCGAACGTGGCCTGCGCATCGGTATCAAGCGTCTCCGTATAAGAGCGGATTTCGTGTTCCAGCCATGCCTGGTAATTGAGAACACGTTGATACTCCGTTTCCGCCCGCTGGTATTGCATTTTCTTTTCCTCGAAACGCTGCGACAGTTCGAGGCATTCCCGGTTGATGTTGCTGTAAGCGGCCTGGTGACGCTCGAAATTCTCCGCCGCGGCGGTCACTTTCGCCTCGTCGGCCTTCGAAATCGGCGGCAAATCCCGAACGCGCAGTCCAGCCACGACGACAAGAATGATGAGAATGCCGACCATGTTCGACACGATGTCGAGAAAGGAATCCTGCCCCGCGTCGATGGTTTCATTGGCTGTCGATTGTCTTCTGCGTCGAATCATTTTGTGTTCACGGGTGTAGTCGAAGTATTTGCATTAGTCATGTGTGCCCACCATGTATCAATGGCAGCCCGGAGCGTAAGCGACGGGGAAAACTCTAAATATTTATTACATTTACAAATGGAATTTTTGTTTGAATAACAATTACACTCAAAATCAGAGCCACAACCGTTGTGGCAAGGTACAACCCGTCGCTGACGCTCCGGGCTGCCATTTGATCAAGTGTCAATTATGCGA
>JAVBQX010000095.1:0-2718 GCA_031548645.1 Thermoguttaceae bacterium | reverse complement strand
GCGCATCGTTCGACGTGATTGAACGAATCTGGCTGATTTGCTCCAGCATCTTCGAGTTGTCCATCGGGTTGAGCGGGTCCTGGCTTTGCAGTTCCGCGATCATCATCTTGAGAAACGCCTGCGTGTCGAGTTCCTGGAACCGGTCGACCGTGCTGTTTGACGCGCTTGTGTTGCTGCCCGTGGTGAGCATGGAAGAAACGCCGCTCATATTAATCACTCCGTTCGTGTGGTTGTGTGGTGAATTTCAGTTCTTGTGTTGTAAGTTTATATACCAACGTCCTCAACTATACAAATCGACGCGCCCGATATCCCCTTGCGATTCGTTTCGTTTCGTGATTTTGCCGTCCGCCGCGGCAACTTCGGACAAGTTCGACTGATTTCGCGTCGGCGTGTTTTTACCGGTTTCGCTTGCCGTCACTTCGATATCGAATGCCGTCACTTCGAGGTTCTGCTCTTTCAGCTTCTTTTTGAGCGTGTCCATATTTTCAAGCAGCAACTGCTTCGCGGCCTCCGTTTCGGCTTCGAGTTTCGCGCTGACTTTACCGGCCTCGATCTGCATGCGAATCGTGAGTGCTCCCAATTCCTCCGGGTGCAGTTTCATGCGGATCGTGCCGCTTTGATTCGCCAGTGAACGAAACGCGCCGGCCACGCGATTGGTCAATCGTGCCTGGTCGACCCGCTCCATCAGCGACGTGCTCGGCAGTGTTTGCGAGGCCGCGACATCTCCCGACGTTTGCGGCGAAATACCCTGCCGCTGCGATTGCCCCGGGTCGTTGGCCGCCTGTTGCGTTTCCGATGCCGCGGTCAACGCTTCCTGCGTGACGGTGTTTTTCGCACTTTCCTTCACTTCGTTTGCATGACCGGCCGCCGACATAATCTTTGCGTCGAACCCGCCGCCGATTTTCACGTTTCCCGATTTTGAAACCGGCGTCATGCCCGCCATTACAGCCGCAAGAGACGCCGCGGTCGTTTTCCCTGCTGACATCATGTTGCGATTTGTCAATTGTTGCGCCGCGGCATTCGCGATGTTCTCGGCACTCGCGGCGACATTGGCCCTCGCCGACTTGCTTGAATGATTCGTCGAAACACCTGTTGCGTCAATTCGGTTCGTCGATTGGGCGTCCGCCGCGATCGCACCAGCCGCATTCGCATCACGTAAATTTTGACCGGCGACATCATGCGACATTCCAAACGCCGTATCACCCGAAACATTCGGCGGCATTCCCGCGTTTTGGCCCGACTGTTCCGATCTTCCGTTTGGTTGCGCCATTTGCGCATTTCGCGCTGCTGTTCCCACGCGGTGATTTTCCGAAGTGACATCGGAGTTTTGCACTGCTTTTTCATGGGCCGCGACCCTTTGCGAATCCGCCGCCTTCCGTTCCAGCGCCCGATCAAACTGGTCCAGTCCGCGCCGTGTTTCGCCGGTCGTGTAACCGTTCGAACGCATCTTGCGATACTGGTCGTCGTCGGATTTCACCTTGCGTTCGTTGAGCTTTTCGATCGTCCGCGTCCGGTCGTCCTGCGAACTCGTTTCGCCGAGTTTTTGCAACTGCGTTTCGCTCAGCTTGGCGCCTTTGATCGCCATCAGGTATTGGGCGAACTCCTCGTTCTTCTTCTCGGCCTCGTCGCGCGACGCGTTCGAAACGCCGCCTGTGCCGAGGTTCGTCAACGAGCCTGTCAATTGTTCGATCGTCATGTCATCTCTCATTGATCTGCTTCAAATCGTCGGCCAGCAGCGATTCCGGTTCACCGTTTCCGATCCGCCTCAGCACTTTGGCCATGTCCGCCTTCGAAGTGTCGTCGGCGAATTCGTTGATGATGTTGGTTCGTTTTTTCGGTTGCATTCCCCGCAAAACCCAGATCACGCGGCTGTATTCCGCCTTTTCGATCATGTCGCTGATGTAAAATTTCGCCAGTTCCGCATCGGCCGTTTCCAGGAAATTCGTCAGGTCGGTGATGCCGCGGCTTTCGGCCTCTTCCTGAAGTTTTTTCCGCTGCGCGTCGAACGCCGCCTGTTTCTCCTCGATTTCCTTCTTCATCAGCGCGATACGGCTGCTTTCGCTTTCGATTTGCGAGAGTATTTCCGTCGCGGCTTTGCCCTGAAGTTCGGCGTTGCGATCCTGCATCGCACGTTCACGCAGCACCTCGGCCCGTGTGACGCTCATCTGTTCCACGAGCATCGTATCTTTGATTTCCTCTTCCATTTGACGTACGTCGAAACCCTGCGCAACGGCGAGCATTTTCATCAGCTTCTCCTGGTTCATGCCCCACGCATACCACAGGTAGCCGCACATCATGACCGCCGCCAACAACAGGCTCGCCGAACCGTACAGGACGACGATTCCCAACCCGCGCATCAGTTTTTCGATCATTCGCCGTCTCCCTGCCATTCAACCACAAGCGCAGTTTCCGCGAAAAAACGGCGCATCTGGTCGTAGTTCTCAAAATGAAAGTCGCCGAAATTCGACGTGTCGGTTTCGTGCCGGATCACGACGAAATAGCCGTCCGATTGTCCCGAATCGCTTTGCACTTCAATGAGGCAATCAACATAGTTGCTGCAATGAAACGAGACGATTTTGCCAGTCTTTCCGATTTCGATTGACATGATGTCTCCGTTTTTGTGATTGATTAGTCCAGTTACCTTTCCTTGCCCAAAGCCTTTCTGGCCGCGCGTTGCGACGCGATTTCGTCGAGGTCGATGACTTCCTTCGCCGACAG
>JAVBQX010000258.1:0-6541 GCA_031548645.1 Thermoguttaceae bacterium | reverse complement strand
CAAGCCGCACGTGAACGTTGGGACCATTGGCCATATCGACCACGGCAAAACGACGCTCACTGGTGCGATCCTCGCAGTTCAGGCCGCCAAAGGGCTGGCCAAAGGCAAAACTTACGCCGATATCGCCAAGGGCGGTACGGTCCGTGACGCTTCCAAGACCGTGACCATCGCCGTCGCGCACGTCGAGTATGAGACGGAAAACCGTCACTATGCTCACATCGACTGCCCCGGCCACGCCGACTTCATCAAGAACATGATCACCGGTGCCGCGCAAATGGACGGTGCCATCCTCGTCGTGTCCGCCGCCGACGGCCCGATGCCGCAAACACGCGAACACGTGCTGCTCGCCCGCCAGGTGAACGTGCCACGTCTCGTCGTTTTCCTCAATAAGTGCGATCTCGTCGACGACGAAGAATTGCTTGAGCTGGTCGAACTCGAAGTTCGCGAACTGCTTTCCGCCAACGGATTCCCCGGCGACGACGTCCCGGTCATCCGTGGTGCCGCTCTTCCGGCCTATCAGGCTCCCGCCGATCCGGCCACCTCGAAGTGCATCGGCGAACTGATGGACGCGATCGACAGCTACATCCCCGAACCGACCCGTGAACAAGACAAGCCGTTCATGATGGCCGTCGAAGACGTCTTCTCGATCGAAGGTCGCGGAACCGTCGCCACCGGACGTATCGAACGCGGTGTCATCAAGGTCAGCGAAGAAGTCGAAATCGTCGGTTTCACCGAAGAACTCCGCAAGGTCGTCTGCACCGGCGTCGAAATGTTCAACAAGACCCTCGACCAGGGCATGGCCGGCGACAACGTCGGATTGCTGCTCCGCGGCGTCAAGCGTGAAGAAATTCAACGCGGCCAGGTGCTCGCCAAACCGAAATCGATCACCCCGCATACCGAATTCGAAGCCGAAGTTTACGTCCTTTCGAAGGAAGAAGGCGGCCGCGCGACTCCGTTCTTCAGCGGATATCGCCCGCAGTTTTACTTCCGCACGACCGATGTGACCGGTTCGCTCAACCTGCTTGGCGACGCTGAAATGTGCATGCCCGGCGACAACGTCAAACTGAAGGTTGAACTGATCAGCCCGATCGCCCTCGACGAAAATGTCCGTTTCGCCATTCGCGAAGGCGGTCGCACCGTGGGTTCCGGCGTCGTGACCAAAATCCTGAAGTAAGCGCTAAGTGCAGAACGCAAAGTGCAGAGTGGAAGAAGTGAAATGATCGTTTGAGGATTGAAATCATCCGCGCTTTTCACTTTGCACTCTGCGCTTCCCCAGGGGTGTAGCTCAATTGGTAGAGCACTGGTCTCCAAAACCAGCGGTTAAGAGTTCGATTCCCTTCGCCCCTGCTTGAAGGAATGTTTGAGTTAGGAGTGTGGAGTGTGGAGTGTGGAGTGTGGAGTTTCAGGATGGAAGTGCGCAATTGAAAGTATAAAATGAATTTGGTGACATAACGTCATTAATGATTCCCTTTCTTCGGCCTTCTTCCTTCAACCTTATCCCTCCTTCAGCCTTTTCCCCTCACTAAAAGGTTTTTCCTAACGATAAAAAGGTGGTAAACGTGTCAGCTTTTTTCCGCGAATTGTTCAGCGCCAGATTGTACAAGAACTCGCAAGGGCGGGTCGTTCGTCGCTCCACGATGATCGGCATTATCGTTGTCATCGCCTGGGGTGCGTTGCAATTTGTGCGAACCAACGCCGGGCCGTATTTCATGCGGGCAATCATCTGGTTGCTTTCCCCGATTACGCCGACCGTTTCGCAGGAACAACTCGACGCGGGCGAAGCCGTCACCGGCATGGCGAAGTTGCCGGAGTATTTGCAATCGACGGGAGCGCTTTACATCGTCGGTGGAATAATCGTGCTGCTGGGAATCTGGCTTGCCTTTCGGATCGTCAACATGCCGCGAATCGCCGAGTTTTTGATCGCCGTCGAAGCGGAAATGGTTAAGGTTTCCTGGCCGAACAACCGGGAAGTTTACGTGACGACAGTGGTCGTGATCACCGTGATGATGATATTTTGCGTTTTGCTGGCCTGTTACGATTTGTTTTGGCACTACCTGTTCCGTGCGATTGGTATTTTGTAACGCAGGCTGTCAAACGAACGTTTTACTTTTTTCAACCGCCTGTTCAAGGATTAACCATGGACGATCTGAATGACGAAAATCATGAAGAGAATTTGGACATGACGGCCGGCGAGGAACAAATTGCCCCGGTCGCTCCTGCCGACGTTGCGCCGGAACAGGAGGAAATCAGCGAAAAACTCGAAGTGGAAAAGCCTGTCTTCGAGGCCCCCGCTTCGGAACTCGCCGAACTTGACGGCAAGATGGACTGGTACATCCTCAAGGTGCAGGTCAACCGCGAGGACGTGATCAAGGAAAGCCTCAAGCGAAAAGTCCAAATCGCCGGGATGGAACAATACTTCGACCAGATTCTCGTTCCCTCGGAGAAAGTGACCGAAGTTCGCGGCGGTAAAAAGCGGGTCGTCCGCAAAAAATTGTATCCCGGCTACATCATGATTCGTATGGTCGTCAACGACGACACATGGTTCCTCGTCCGTGAGACGTCGGGAATCGGCGACTTTACCGGCGCGGCTGGCCGCCCGACCCCGATGTTGCCGCACGAAGTGGAACGTATCCTGGTTTCCGAGTCGGAAGACAAGGCTGATTCCCCGAAACTGCGAATTCCCTATGAGGTCGGCAACAAGGTGAAAATCAAGGACGGAACCTTCATCAATTTCGAAGGCGAAGTCAGCGGCATCGACACGACCAGCGGACGCGTCACCGTCATGCTGAATATTTTCGGTCGCAGCACACCCGTCGAGTTGGAATATTGGCAGGTGGAACTGCAGCAATAACCGCAAATCAAATAATTGAAAACAAATTTCAAATAAAATCATTTCGTTCAGGTAATTCCGATGGCAAAACAATTGGTGGGTACGGTTCGGTTTCAAGTCAAGGGCGGTCAGGCGACGGCGGCTCCGCCGGTCGGGACTTCGCTCGGTAAATTCGGCCTCAACCTGGGGCAGTTCGTGCAGCAGTTCAACGAACGGACCAAGGAACACATGGGGCTCCGCGTCCCCGTCGTCGTCAAGGTTTTTGCCGACCGCACGTTCGAACTAGAAACGAAAAGTCCGCATTCGGCCGACGTACTGAAAAAAGCGGCCGGTATCGTGCAGGGGTCGGGCAACGTCCCCAAAGTGAAGGTGGGGCAGGTCACCGAAACTCAACTTGAGGAAATCGCCAAGCTGAAGTGGAAAGACCTGAACGCCCGCGATGTGGAAAACGCAAAGAGGATTTTGCGCGGCACCGCACGCAGCATGGGTTTGGACGTCGTTCAATAACAAATCCCTCGTTTTCGTTGTTATTCCCCGATCAGTACGCAAGTCAGAGCAAGACAATAAATATCAGGATAGTTGGTGATTGAGATGCCGAAACAGACAAAACGAATGAAGAAACTGGCTGCCCTTCTCCCGAAGCAGGAGACCGTGACCTTGACGGAGGCCGTTGGCGTTTTGAAGAAATTTGATACCACGAAATTCGATCAATCGGTCGAAATCGCCATGCGACTCGGCATCGACCCGAAACAGGCCGACCAGATCGTCCGCGGCTCGATCGTGCTGCCGCACGGAATCGGAAAATCGCTCCGCGTTGCCGTTTTTGCCAAGGGCGAAAAGGCAAAGGAAGCGGAAAACGCCGGCGCCGATTTCGTCGGTGACGCGGAAATGGCCGATAAAATGAAAAACGGCTGGACAGATTTCGACGTCTGCATCGCGACGCCGGACATGATGGGGCTCGTCGGACCGCTTGGTCGCGTGCTCGGTCCGCGCGGTTTGATGCCCTCGCCCCGTGCCGGAACGGTGACGATGGACGTCGAAAAGACGATCAAGGAATACAAGGCCGGCAAGGTCGAATTCCGCAGTGACAAGGAAGGTGGAATCGTGCATGCCGTGGTAGGGAAGTTGAGTTTCGACGCCGCAAAATTGCAGGAAAACATCGAAGCGTTCATGGCTTACATCCTTCACTTGAAACCCAATGCGGTCAAGGGACAATATGTCAAGACGATCGCAATCTCGGCGACAATGTCCCCGTCGATCCGCGTGACCGTGTAAGCAAGTCCCCCTTTCCTGATTTTTCGTATCGTATATATTTTTCAGCTTGGCTCTTTGTGCGCCGAGTGCTTTGCAGATAACCATCAGGCCGACAGGCGGCCGCATCCCCAGGTTGATCCCATGAGTAAGTACGTCAAACAACTCATTTCAGATGACATCGCGAACCGTCTCAGCAACGTTAATGATGCCTTTGTCGTCTCTTTCGTCGGCATGGATACGAATACCAACAACAAGCTTCGTACCGCCTTGGCCGAAAAGAAGATCAACCTGATGGTCATTAAGAACAGCTTGGGCCAACGTGCTCTGAAAGACACGCCTTTGGCGGCGATGTTCGAAAACGTGGCCGGTTCCTGTGCCGTCTGTTGGGGTGCGAGCGACGTGGTCGGTCTGGCGAAGGAAATCGTCCGCCTAACAAAGGAAAAGCAATATAAGGACCTCAAGTTGTGCGGTGGAGCAATGGATGGCGAGGCTCTCAATGCCGCACAGGCGATCGAAGTCAGTAAGTGGCCTTCGCGCGAAGAGCAGATCAGTTTGCTGGTCGGTCAGATCGTCGGCGTTGGCGCCGGGCTTGCCGGACAATTCGTCGGCCCGGGTGCGATGCTCGCCAGCCAGGTCAAGCAAATCGCAGAAAAAGACGGCGAAACCGTCGTCGAAGAAGCAGCTGCTTAGCAAAATTGAATATCGAATTCAATAACTTTTAACTATTAGTTTTTAGTTATTCACTTAAACAGGGTTTTCCGCATCGTCCCGCCGTCTCCGGGCGATGAAAATATATCACTTTTTTGTCCCATCGTATTGAAATTTGTGTCAAGCCGCCACGTGGTCGAACATCCTCAAGTCGTCCCAGGCGTCGCTCGACGTGTTGAAAGGATAGTAGAAATGTCAGACGCACCCCGCGAATTCCCGAAAGAGATTGTTGAACTTGGCGATAAAATCGTTGCCATGACCCTCAAAGACGCCAAGGCTTTGAGCGATTACCTTGAAGAAGTCCACGGCATCAAAGCCGCCGCCGGTGGCGCCGTCATGATGGCCGCTCCCGCCGCCGGTGGTGACGCCGGTGCCGCCGCCGCGGAAGAAAAAACGGAATTCGACGTCGTTCTCGAAAGCTTCGGAGACAAAAAACTGGACGTCATCAAGGTCGTCCGTACCGCCGTTGCCGGAATTAGCCTCGGCGATGCGAAAAAACTGGTCGAAGAAGCCCCTTCGAAGATCAAAACCGGCATCTCGAAGGAAGACGCCCAGAAACTCAAAGAAGAATTCGAAAAAGTTGGCGCGAAAATTGCTATCAAGTAGTTTTTCCCCTCGACAATCTTCCAATTTTGTTATATACTGCGTAACGCCTGTTTTTGTATCAGGCGTTATGTTTGTTCTTGTTGGGTTGGGGTGTTTGGGCTGTTGAAGGAAATGACGTCCGGTGGTTTGGCTGGATGACATATCTTGCGTATTGTTTCAATATACGACCGGCTATCAAAAAATTCTGAATGCCAAGTTGCGGCTTTCGCGGATCGCTCCGACCCGAGCAACATGATAATCGATTATGTCCCTGATCACAACCACCAGTGGATTGATACAAGCTGTGACAGAGAAGTCATTTATAGAAAATGGCACTTTGTTGCAGAATTTATTCTTTTCTTGTTGCGCCATGATGAACCGCCCTCGAGTGTCGGGGTGCGCGCCGGAAAAGACCGCCTTTCGAAGTTAACATTTCCCGATCTTATACCATAGTTTTTCCGGCGGCAGAGAAAAATCACGGGTTGAATCCGTGGTTCGAACTTAATAAAAGAATTCCGCTCGGAAAACATTGAGGAGGTTTATTGATGGCTACCTCGTCGCGCCGACGACTCAGTTTCCCTGAAATCAAGCATTTCGGTAATCAGGACCTCGTTTATCCGATCCCGGACCTGACCGTTCTTCAAACCCGCAGCTACAAGGCCTTCCTGCAGGAAGACAAAGAGCCCGGCGAGCGTGCCGACGTCGGACTCGAATCCGTGTTGCGGGAAATTTTTCCGATTGAAAATTACGACAAGTCGATCCGACTGGAATACATCCATTACGAATTGGAAAAGCCGCGTTACGAGCCGGACGAATGCCGCCAGTTGCGTCTGACCTACGGGAAGCCCTTCAAGGTTCGCCTGCGTCTGGTCAAGGAAAGTGGCACGACGGAAGAGGATGTCTACCTGGGCGATCTGCCGATCATGATCGGCGGCGGCGAATTCATCATCAACGGGGCCGAACGCGTCGTCGTCAGCCAGTTGCACCGCAGCCCGGGGATCGATTTCGTCAGCGAAGTCGAACACGACCGCCGCACCTTCAGTTGCCGCATCATCCCCGAACGCGGGAGCTGGATCGAGCTGCACATTTCCCGCAAGGAAACGGTCATCATCCGCATCGACCAAAGCAGCAAGCTGCCGGTCATGATGCTGCTCCGCGCGATGA
>JAVBQX010000198.1:0-2973 GCA_031548645.1 Thermoguttaceae bacterium | reverse complement strand
CGTGGCCCCGAACCAGATGATCGGCGTTTCCGCCGGTTTGATCCCCTTCCTGGAACACGACGACGCGAACCGCGCTTTGATGGGTTCGAACATGCAGAGGCAGGCCGTGCCGCTGCTCGTTTCCGAAAAACCGCTCGTCGGAACCGGCCTCGAAAAGGACGCGGCCTACA
Organism: Thermoguttaceae bacterium; assembly: GCA_031548645.1. Lineage (GTDB taxonomy): Bacteria > Planctomycetota > Planctomycetia > Pirellulales > Thermoguttaceae > WRMR01. Next base: position 2,803 of record JAVBQX010000198.1, on the reverse strand, counting down.
ATTCAAGCCTCGTCATCCGGGCGCGACGCGACGGCGTCGTCAGTTACGTCGACTCGCTGCGGATCGTCATCACGGACAAGAACGACGAATATTCCGACGAGTACGAACTGCGGAAGTTCGTCGGGCTTAACGAACGCACCTGCCAGAACCAGACGCCGGTCGTGAGCATCGGCCAGAAAATCAAGGCCGGCGACCTGATTTGCGACGGGGCCAGCATCGCCGATGGCGTGCTTTCGCTCGGCCGCAACGTGCTCGTCGGTTTCATGGCCTGGGACGGATTCAACTACGAGGACGCGATCATCATCAGCGAAGAGCTGGTCGAAAATGACGTTTATACTTCGATCCACATCGAGGAATTCGACGTCGAAATCCGCGACACCAAGCTTGGCCGCGAAGAGTTCACCCGGGACATCCCGAACGTCGGCGAACGGGCCTTGCGGAATTTGGACGACGCGGGAATCGTGCGAGTCGGCACCTACGTGCGGCCGGGCGACATTCTCGTCGGGAAGGTCACGCCGAAGTCGAAAACGGAACTGACGCCGGAAGAAAAACTGCTGCACGCGATTTTCGGTCGCGCCGGCGAAGACGTCAAGAACGAATCGCTCGAAGTCCCCTCCGGCGTCGAGGGGATCGTCATCGGGACGCAAAAAATCGCGACGCGGATGAGCCTCAACGAAGAGCAGCGCGAGCAGTTCGAGGTCGAATGCCGACAGGTCGAAGAGGAAGGCAACCGGAAGATCGGCGAGGTTTTCGGCGAAATGATCGCGGGCATGGAAGCGGCCCTCGGTCAATCGCTGACGGACGCCGACGGCAACGCGATCACGGTTGACCGGAAGAACAAGAATTTCATCGACCAGGTGCGGGTCTTCCGGCTGCATCACCTCGAAATCAAGGACGCCAAGACCAAGGCGGCCGTCGAAAAGATTTATAACCGGATGTGGCCCTTGGTCGAAGCGGCCATCGACCTGCGTGACCGGCGGCTCAACTCGCTGAAACGCGGCGACGAACTCAAACGCGGCGTGTTGCAAATGGTCAAGGTTTACATCGCCGCCAAGCGGGTCATTTCCGTCGGCGACAAAATGGCCGGTCGGCACGGGAACAAGGGTGTCATCTCGAAAATCCTGTCCCGCGAAGACATGCCGCACCTCGAAGACGGGACGCCGATCCAGATTCTGCTCAATCCGCTCGGCGTGCCGAGTCGTATGAACGTCGGGCAGATTCTCGAAACGCACCTCGGCTGGGCCGCGTCGAAAATCGGTTATCACGCCGTGACGCCGGTGTTCAACGGGGCCTCGGAAACGACGGTCAACGATTGCCTTGAACAGGCCGGCCTGCCGCGACATGGCAAGGTCAAGCTGCGTGACGGTCGCACGGGCGAACTGTTCGACCAGGAAACGACGGTCGGTTACATTTACATGTTGAAACTGCACCACCTCGTCGACGACAAGGTGCACGCCCGCAGCACGGGCCCGTACTCGCTCATCACGCAGCAGCCGCTCGGCGGAAAAGCCCGGTTCGGCGGTCAGCGGTTCGGGGAAATGGAAGTGTGGGCCCTCGAAGCGTACGGGGCCGCATACACCCTGCAGGAACTGCTCACCGTCAAGAGCGACGACGTCGAGGGACGCACGAAAATTTACGAATCGATGGTCAAAGGGGAAAACACGCTCGAAGCGGGCACCCCCGCGAGTTTCGACGTGCTCACCAACGAAATCCGCGGCCTCGCGCTCAACATGGACCTGCAAAAAGGACCGCAGATTTAGTGTGGAGTTTGGGGTGTGGAGTGTGGAGTTGATTGGGAAAGCATAATGAGCCGGATGTGAAGCGCAGCGTAACTTCCGGGCCGTGTGCATAATAATGCGACTGCCAACTTGCTTGACGCAGGGTAGGGCGGCCTCGCCGAGACCGCCGCAGAATCGAGTGCATGTTGTCCCGTATGGGCCAGTATTATTGTTGTCCCGTAGGGACAAAATATCGGTAGAATTGAGCGTCCCTCCCCAATATTTAACAACCCCGTAGGGGTTGGGTATATCAGCTCAAGAACAGATTGTGCAACCCTTTCAGGGTTGATGGTTTTAATATTGGGGGGTAACGTTTTCTACCAATATTTTATCCCTACGGGATAATTGACGTATGAAATAAAACGTGTCGAAGTAAGAAAATGACAACGGCGACAAAACGTGAATGAGAATCGTGCCCCGCGAAATCGGACGTTGGTTTTGACGGAGGAGGACCGAAAGCGATTGCAAAAACGGTTGCTGACGATCAAAACGCCGCAAACGTTCGATGACGTCATTGGACGAACGATTCACGGCGATGTTTTGGATGTGTTGCCGCTGTTGCCGGAACGATGCGTCGATTTATTGATCGCCGATCCGCCGTACAATTTGACGAAAACGTTCGGCGGGGCGGTGTTCCGGGCGGGTGACGACGAACAATACACCGCGTGGCTCGAACGTTGGGTTCCGCAACTGCCGCGACTGCTGAAACCGACGGCGAGCGTTTACGTGTGTTGCGATTGGCGATGTTCCCATGCGGTGTGCGAGGTGCTCGGACGTTTTTTTCAGGTGCGGAACCGAATCACCTGGGAACGCGAAAAAGGACGTGGGGCGAAAGCGAATTGGAAGAACGCCCATGAAGACATCTGGTTTTGCACCGTGTCGGACGATTACACGTTCAACCTGGACGCGGTGAAAATCAAGCGGCGGGTCGTCGCACCGTACCGTGTCGGCGGGGCGGGCGGAACGCCGAAAGATTGGGCGGAGGAATCGACCGGGAATTACCGGCTGACGCACCCGTCGAATTT
>JAVBQX010000106.1:0-8451 GCA_031548645.1 Thermoguttaceae bacterium | reverse complement strand
GGGAGTCCCGAATCCCAAGGGGTTGAGGGACGGCGTTTCGGAAAAATCAACCGGCTCCAGTATATACCCGGAACGGGTAGGTTTTCCGCTTCGCTCTCCTTTTGACCGCAGCCTCGTCGGGCCGCTACCAACTGCGAAGCGGAAATCTCAACCGGCTCCAGTATAATACTTGAAATCCGTTGTCTCGATTGGTAGAATGAGGTCATTCGTTGAAATATTTCAAACGGATTCGGACACTATTTCATTTCATACGTTTTCACGAAGGAGACTCGTTTATGGCAAAGGCAATCAATGTCGCGTTGATCGGACAAGGTTTCATGGGCCGTTCCCACTCCAACGCCTGGGGGCAGGTCAATCGGTTCTTCAATCCGCCGCTCAAGGCGGTCATGCACACCGTTTACGGCACGCCGGGCGAGGATCCGAAGTCGTTCGCCGATAAATGGGGTTGGCAAAACGCGTCCCAGGATTGGGAGTCCTTGGTCAAGTCGCCGGAAATCGGTTTGGTCGACATCGTGACGCCGAACTTCATGCACGCTCCGCCGGCCAAGGCCGCGATTGCCGCCGGAAAACCTTGCGCTTGCGAAAAGCCGATTGCCGGAACCTTGGCCGAAGCCCGCGAAATGGCCGAAGCCGCCGCCAAAGCGAAAGTCGATACGTTCGTCTGGTTCAACTACCGACGTGCTCCCGCCGTCGCTCTGGCTCACAAATTGGTCAAAGACGGTTTCCTCGGCGATATTCGACATGTCCGCGCATCGTATCTCCAGGATTGGGCCGACGAATCGGTTCCGTTCGCCTGGCGGTTCAAAAAGGAATTGGCGGGAAGCTGTGCCCACGGCGACTTGAACGCCCACATCGTCGACATGACCCGCTTCGTGACCGGTCTCGAAGTCGACACCGTTTGCGGCGCGATTGCCGAAACGTTCGTCAAGCAACGTAAGATCATCGAACAAGTCGCCGGCGGCGGGATCGTGACCGACGAACAGATGCGTTACGCCAAGGCGGGCGGCGGGGCTGAAGCGATGGGCGACGTCACCGTCGATGACGCCGTGCTGTTCATCGTGAAATACAACAACGGCGCGATCGGCAGCTACGAAGCCGCCCGCCAGGCGACCGGGAATCAAAACAGCAACGGCTTCGAAATCAACGGCACCAAAGGCACGCTGAAATTCAACTTCGAGAAGATGAACACGCTGACCTATTACGACGCGACGCGTCCGCGAGCCCTGCAAGGCTGGACCGAAATCATGTGTACGCACGGCGGCGACCACCCGTATGTCGCCAACTACTGGCCCGACGCCCACATCATCGGTTACGAACATTGCTTCACCAGCATGGCCTATGACATTTTGCTCAAACTGGCCGGCCAGACGCCGACCGTGCCAATTCCGGACTTCGAAGACGCCTACCAGACGCAGCGTGTCCTCGAAGCGGCCCTCGTGTGCGCCGAACGTAAAGCCGCCGTCAACATGAGCGAAGTGAAGTAAACGCGAATTCGAAAACCTTAGCCGCCGAGCTTGCTCGGCGTTCCCTTTTTTGAAAGGTCATACCCATGGCCGAACACGAGCCCAAACGGCACGTTTCGCGTAATGCCGTCATCAAATGGGCTGTCATCGGCGTGTTTGCCCTTGCCACGATAATATGCTTCATCGGACAAGGTTATGTCAGTTCTTCGGGATTGCCAAGGTGGTGTTATCTCGTCATTGCCGTCTCTGGCATAATCGTCATTGTGTTCGATTTGATTTTCAACGATGTCATCTTCCCGCCGACGAACGACGGCGATGACGAAACTTAACCTGATTTTGAGATTACAAAATGAAACATCACATTCTTTTGAGTGTTTTTGCGTTGGTCCTGACCACGCAAATCGTTTGTGCGCAAAGTGACTGGCGCAGTGGAATCGACTGGAAGGAACCGCCGGTGGTGACGCCCGGCAAAACGGACGCCGATCCGCCGTCGGACGCGATCGTGCTGTTCGACGGGAAAAACTTCGATGCGTGGGACAAACAGGTCTGGACGATCAACGACGACGGCAGCATGACCGTCAAACCCGGCTCGGGCGACATCCGCACGAAGCAGAAATTCGGCAGCGTGCAACTGCATTTGGAATTCGCGACACCGACGAAAGTGGAAGGTTCCGGCCAGGGACGCGGCAACAGCGGCCTGTTTTTCATGGATCATTACGAAGTCCAGATTCTCGATAATTACGAAAACAAAACCTATTACGACGGCCAGTGCGGCGGCATTTACAAACAGCGCGCTCCGCTGGTCAACGTCTGTAAAAAGCCGGGCGAATGGCAGTCGTTTGATGTCATTTTCACGCGGCCCGTCCTGAAAATCGAAGACGGCAAGGTCGTCGAAGTGGTACGGCCGGCCACCATCACGGTGATCCAGAACGGCGTGCTCGTCGTGATGAACCACGCGATCGAAGGCGACACCTATTATCACATTCCGCCGCGCTACGAAGTGCACGGGGACAAGGAATCGATCCACTTGCAGGATCACGGCAACGAGATGAAATTCCGCAACATCTGGGTCCGTGAAATCCCGGACACCAACGAAAAACCGCCGCAAACCCGCGAACCGTATTACGCCGACGCGAAGTAAATGCGGAGTGCAGAATATTTTTTGAAACAAAGTTGACCCTGAAAGGGAAATAATATGAATCGTCGCAATTGGCTGAAGAACATCTCGTGGGGAACCGCGGGAATCGTCGCGTTTTTGACGGGCGGCAATGTGTTGCATGCCCAACAACAGGCACGTCAACGTGGCCAAGGCCGTGACCGGGCACAAACCACAAACCAGAGAAGAAGGAGGGAAATCGTGAAATACCCGAACGAACATTTTTATAAAGACGGCAAGTTCGACGAAGCCGTGGCGAAGGAAGCCTATCGCGAACTGTTCCGTTTCCACAATTACGCCATCGGCGAAGCCGTGCTGAACAGCCCCGACTTCTGGATGCTGGAATTCGGGCAGGACGATTTCACCAACGTCGGGATGGGCGGCATTTTCTTCGTCAACGACAAGGAACACGGCTATTTCGGCCATGACATTTACCTCCTGCCGGGGCAGATGATCGCGCAGCATTACCACGTCGCCGCCGAGGGCCTTCCCGCCAAGCATGAAACCTGGCACGTGCGGAACGGACAGGTCTGGACCTGCGCCCTGGGCGGCGACAAGGACAAACTGCCGTTCGAACTCCCGAAAAGCCAGGAGAAATACACGACCTGCTTCGACGCCAAAGAATTGAAAGTCGGCGACATCGACGTGCTTCGCAAGCTGGAGGAACCGCATTTCATGATCGCCGGTCCCGAAGGGGCCATCGTCACGGAATACGCGTCTTATCACTCCGGCGACGGCTTGCGATTCAGCAACCCGACCGTAAAGTAGCCATTGATCGAATGCGAAATTTTTGCCGTTGTCAATCAAAACGAAAGCCGAAAAAAACATGGCGTGGTGAAATACCGTCATTACGCTGCGCTTCATTCCGGCTGTTGTTCCGGTCGATTGTTTCCTTGCGAAAGTCCATAAGTCATGAAGGAATTTCCGGTGGCAAGTCGAAATTTGTCGCTATTCTGCTGCGGTTGTCTGGTCCTGGCGATCCTGTCATCCACCTTTCTCAAGGCGGATGACCGTCCCGAATCCGATAGCGACATTCTTTTTCAAATCGGTCGTCCCGATGCCGTCTGTTGGGAGTTCCAGGGAAGCGTCGATTGGCGAAAGAACCGTGGCAAGGACGGCGTATCAGTGCGATACGAAGTGGGACGAAATCAGGCGAAAGACTGGGTGGCCATGCACCCCAGTACGCGGGATTTCGGGAACGCCGGTGAAAGTTTCACCTCGCAGATCGTGTTTGATTTGCAGGAGGAACAGCCCGGCGAACTGTATTTCATCATGGGTTTTTGTTTCGTCAGTTGTTATGAACCCTCTTTGATTCACGTCGAACTCAACGGCGTCGCCGCCGAACCCGTGCGCCAGCCGGACACGTTCAACGATTACGGCTACAAACCGCAGGAGCAAGTCGGCATCTTCGAATCCCTCGTGATTCCGCTGCCGGAGGGAGCGGCCCGCAGGGGAACCAACACCATTTCCATCACGTTGGAAGACGGGAGTTTTTATCTCTACGATTACCTCATGCTCCGCAAAACTCCGACCGTTCCCCGGCAGTTGCCCATCCCCGACCTGCTGAAGGATTTTCGCGCCGGTGAAATGAAGGACGTCCGCGAGATTCTTTTTGCATCGCGAAAGCCGGGACAGGACCCGCACTGGTATTCCAATTTCGGATATTATATCGATGACGTCGACGATTTTCCCTTTCCCTTGGGGAGCGGCGGCGGGCTGCACGTGCTCAATCTCGATACGAATGAAGTGAAAACCATTTTCGCGGACCCGCAAGGGAATGTCCGCGATCCCCAAGTGCATTACGACGCAAAAAAAGTGGTCTTTTCCTATCTCCCCGCGGGAAAGCGGCATTACAATCTCTTCGAAATCAACATCGACGGAACCGCATTGCGGCAGTTGACCTTCGGCGATTGGGACGACATCGAACCCACTTATACGGCCTCCGGCGACGTCATTTTCAGTTCCAGCCGCTCGAAACGCTGGGTTCAATGCGCGGCGTCGCCCGTGGCAACTCTGCACCGCTGCGGCCCGAACGGTGAAAACATCCGCCAGATTTCCAGCAACAATGACCAGGACAACACGCCGTGGCCCCTGCCCGACGGCCGGATCATTTACATGCGTTGGGATTACATCGACCGCTCGCAGATGGATTATCACCACCTTTGGACGATGAACCCCGACGGGACGCGGCAGATGGTCTACTACGGAAATTTGAATCCCGGCATGGTCATGCTGGCGGCAAAGCCGATTCCAAATTCGGAAAAAGTCGTCGCGTGTTTCTCGCCCGGGCATGGTTTGAGTGAACACTACGGCCAAATCGCCGTCGTCGACCCGCGAAACGGCCCCGACGATCCCGCGAGCGCCGTGGCCATCACCGGCAATTACGATTACTCCGATCCCTGGGCTTTTTCGGAAACCGCTTTCCTGGCCGCGTCTCACGAAAAATTGAAGTTGATCAACGAAGACGGATATTCGCAGACGATTTACGAATTGCCGGAAGAAATGAAAACCGAAGGGTTCTGGATCGGGGAACCGCGGCCGATCATCAAGTGTGAACGCGAAACGGTCATCGCCGACCAGGTCGACCTGTCGCAAAACACCGGGCGGTTGATCCTGACGGACATCTATCGCGGGAGGCGGCTCGGGGACATTCCGCGGGGCACGATCAAAGACCTGCTGGTGTTGGAGCCCTTGCCCGCGCCGGTGCATTACAACGGCGGCATGGAAATGATTTCCAACGGCGGAACGTTCATGTTGACGCGATTGATCGGCACCGTTCCGGTGACTCCCGACGGGGCGGCCTACATGGAACTTCCCGCGGGACGCAATTATCTCTTCGTTGCGCGGGATGAAAGCGGGGATTCCGTCAAACGCATGCACAGCTTCACGACCGTCATGCCCGGCGAGCTCAACGCGTGCATCGGATGCCATGAATCGCGGCTCGAAACCCCGAAAGTCGAAACGGACCCGAGCCTGCTGCCGTTGATCGGCGGCCAACCTTCCATCCCGCGCCCCGTGGACGGCGTGCCGGATATTTTCGACTTTCCCCGGGACATCCAGCCGATCCTGGACCGTCATTGCGTCTCCTGTCACAACAACGATCGCATGGACGGCGGCGTCAATCTGTCTCCCGATTGGGGGCCGATCTATCAATACAGCTATCTCACACTTTCCATGAAACGATTGCTCGGCGACAATCGCAACCGTGCCGAAAGCGATTTTCAACCGTACGAAATCGGGACGAAGGCCAGCAAACTTTTGCAACTGGTCGAAAACCGCCATGAAGGCGTCGACCTTTCCGCCCGGGAAGTGAAAATGCTGCGATACTGGACCGAAGCCGGGGCGAACTTTTCCGGAACGTATGCCGCCAATTATTCCGGCGTTGTCGGCTACCACTACAATTTCGGCTACACCCGGCACGATGAAAACTGGCCCGAATCACAGAAGATGAGCGAAACCATTTCACGGCGTTGCGCCGAGTGCCATCATTCGGAAAACCGCAGGAAATTGCCGAACATGATTTCGGACAACGATGCGAATTACAGCCGTTTGCTCGTGTTCAATCTTTCCAACCCGGCACAGTCACGCATGTTGACGGCCCCTCTTGCCGTGGCCGCGGGCGGAAAAGGAAAATGCGGACGGAATATTTTCGAGAATGTCGATGATCCCGATTATCAAGCCATCCTGGCGGGAATCAATCGGGCAGTCCGATATGTCGAAGAGGAAAGCAATCGCTTCACGATGCCGTCATTCGTCCCGCATCATTCCTATGTTCGGGAAATGATCCGTTTCGGCGTTTTGCCGCCCGACCATGATTACAAGTCGCCGGTCAACCCCTATGAAACGGACCGCCTCTATTGGAAACTTTCTACCGTTCCACCGAAAGTTGATCCGCCTGTTCCGGTGAAAACCAATCCCGATCCGTGACGAATGCAAGCTAATGATTGTCGTCGAACCGACAATCGTGGGTCAGTGCCTTCTCAAGCCGGACGAGATATTCATCGCGGGAAATTTCGACGGCGCCGAACCGTTTCGTATGCGGGGTCACCATTTGAATGTCGAGCAGCCGGTAACCGCGTTCGCGCAGCCGTTCGACCAAAAATACGAGGGCGACTTTCGATGCATCGGTCATCGTGTGGAACATCGACTCGGCGGCGAACAGTCCGCGAACGGCCACGCCGTAAACACCGCCGACAAGTTCGCCGTCATGCCAGACTTCGACGCTGCGGGCCGGTCCGGCTTCGTGCAGACCGATGTAGCCGTCGATCAGGGCCCGCGTGATCCAGGTCGAACCGTGTGCTGCGGCGCACCGGCGGATGACTTGCGGAAAATCAACGTCGAAAGTCACGGTAAAACGCCCGCCGCGACAGGTTCTCAACAAGCGCCGGGAAAAATGCACGCGATCAAGTTCGAGAATTCCCCGGGGGTCGGGCGACCACCAGAGCATCGGGCTGGATTCGCTGATCGGCCAGGGAAAGATGCCGTGCGTGTAGGCGTCCAACAACGATTCGGGCGAAAGATCGCCGCCCATCGCGAGAAGTCCGTCTTCGTCACTGTCCTCGACAGGCGGAAAAATGCGGGACGGAATAAACGGCGACGGATTTTGCATGGGACAATTGCGGAAGAGAAGAAGGGGGGAAGACTTGGCGGCATAGGGGTTGAATTTTACTCCTATATGTTTCCGCCGGAAGTCTAGCGCGGGTGGAAAATATCGTTTTTCAGAAATTTGCCGCGGCGGTCGGCCTGCCAATATTCGCCCGTGTTGACCTCAAAGGCCGTCAAATGCCCTGTTCCATAGCAATAGGTGTCGATGCAAAGGAGATAGCCGGCGAACAGAATTTCACCGTCTTTCTGGGCCGTATGCCCGAGAACGGCCATTTTTCCCGATTGATGCGGCCCCGGTAGTTTGTCGATCAGCGATTGCCAGCGAAGAACCTCGCCCGGCGTTTTGGCCAACGGCTTACCTTCAAGATAATTGGCATGAGTAAAAAAATGGTGTTCCGTTTCACAATAGGGAAGACACCCTCGCAAAAACTCGATGTGCTCTTTCGGAATGTCGGAAACCTTGTCCGTGCCATAGCTTCGCATCGTCTGCTCGCCGCCGTACATGAGCCATTTACCCAGATTCCACGTTCGTTCCTCGACGACGTCGAGCATCAGTTCGTCGTGGTTTCCCATGATGGTAAAGAGAAAACAGCGTTCCCGCAGTTCGATCAGGCGGTCGATCACCCCCGCCGAGTTCGGACCGCGATCGACGAAATCGCCCAAAAGAATGAGCGAATCGGATGAGGCCAGGTCAATGGCGTTCAAAACGGCGTCAAAAGCCGCCAAACAGCCGTGAATATCCCCGACCGCAATCACCCGTCCCGCCATGACAATTTTCTCAATTAAATTAGTAAACTTTATTTCAAAGATACTATTATAATCAAAAGCCGTTTCCATTGAAAGTTGATTAGCGAAATTTATTTCCTGTTTTTTTGTATAGTATTATGACTTAACGAGTTAGGAAGCAGTTAAACTCAGCCATTTTGGAATATTTTCCGAAAACCTCCCAAAAGAATCTTGTTCATTAATGACATGGCTGGAATTGGCCGATACCGAAAATAACGAATTTACGGAACGCCATGAATATATTTATTGTTGCGCGAAAATGGCGTCAATCGGGAACACCATTCGGCAGGCTGCACGGGTCGGCTGAAACCATAAACCAATAAAAGATACAATTTTCTGTTAGGAGCAAGAAAATGCAAGTCAAAGTTTATACGCCTCGGATCGTCGAGATTGCGAGTGAATATCTTCCTGCTCTGGCGAAACGTGCTGCGGACAGCTTGG
>JAVBQX010000301.1:0-13931 GCA_031548645.1 Thermoguttaceae bacterium | reverse complement strand
GTCGAACACGGCGTTGAAACCGAGCCGCCGCATGGCCGCGTGCATGACGCCCATGACGTCCTGCCCGATCGGGATGCCGAATTCCTCGCCGAGCGAAATGGAAACGGCCGGGGCGTGCTGGATCGTGACGTGCAGGTTCGGGTCCTCAATGGCGTCGAGAACGCGTCGGATGTGGCTCTGGCCGATCAGGGCGCCGGTCGGGCAGACGGCGACGCACTGGCCGCAGTTGACGCAACTGGAAACGTTGAGGCCTTCGTCGAAGGCGGTGCCGATCGTCGCCGTGGAACCGCGACCGATGAAATCGATGCAGGCGACGCCCTGGATTTCCTCGCAGGCGCGGACGCACTTGCCGCACAAAATGCACTTGGCCGGATCGCGAACGATCGAAGCGCCGGAGTTGTCGACCGGGTGCTGGTTTTTCTGGCCGATGAAACGCCGGGCGCGAACGCCGTGCGATTCGGAAAGATATTGCAACTGGCAGGTGCCGTTGCGTTCGCAGTAGAAGCAGTCTTCCGGATGGTTGGCCAGCAGCAGCTCGATGATCGATTTGCGGGCTTCGACCGCGCGGTTCGAGTTCGTGTTGACCTTCATGCCTTCGTAAACGGGGAAGGCGCAACTCGGAACGAGATTCCGCTGCCCTTCGACCTCGACGACGCACATGCGGCACGCGCCGCTCGGCGGGAGACCTTCCATGTAACACAACGTCGGGACGTTCAAACCGGCCCGGCGGATCGCGGAGAGCAGCATTTCGCCCTCTTGCGCTTCGTGGGGCTGTCCGTTGATTTCGATTTTAATCATTTTCGTTAACCTTATATGTGGGATAAATGTATTTCGTGTTTTGTATGTAGGAAAATCTAGGCGGGAAATTTATTCCCGAGGGAAAAAATCCGGTAGTGCAATCGTCCCGAAGGGACGAAATCTTGATAACCCCCGGCGTCAGCCGGGGGAAAGACGCCGCCACTAATCCTTTTCGCCCCGATGAGGCGATACATACGATACTCTTTGTCACGCCCCGTTGGGGCTGGTTTGTTTGTCGTGGTTGTCTTTCCCGGCTGACGCCGGGGGTTATGGAAATTTCGTCCTTTCAGGACAATCATTCAAGATTCCACATTTTTCACTATTCGTTTTTCACTTCCATCACACTTTCGAAACCGCGTCAAAGCGGCAGGCGTCCATGCAGGCGCCGCAGCCGATGCACTTGTCGGTGACGATGTAGTGCGGCGATTTGAGCGTTCCGACGATGGCCTCGGCGGGGCATTTCTTCGCACAGATGGTGCAGCCCTTGCATTTGTCGTGGTCGATCTGGTACGAAATGAGTTCGGAACAGACCTTGGCCGGGCAATGGCGGTCGTAAACGTGGGCCTCGTATTCGTCGCGGAACCAACGGAGCGTGCTGAGCACGGGGTTCGGGGCCGTTTGCCCGAGTCCGCAGAGGCTCGTGTCGCGAATCATTCCGGCCAACTGTTCGAGGTTGACCACGCTCTGGAAACGTTCGAGCGTCTGGCGTTCGGTTTCGTTACGACGACCGCGCGTGATGCGGTTGAGCGTTTCGAGCATGCGTCGGGTGCCTTCGCGGCAGGGAATGCACTTGCCGCAACTTTCGCGCTGGATGAAGTCCATGAAAAACTTGGCCACGTCGACCATGCAGTTGTCTTCGTCCATGACGACCAGACCGCCCGAGCCCATCATGGCGCCGACGGTCTTGAGCGATTCGTAATCGACCTCAATATCAAGGTGCTGTTCCGGGATGCAGCCGCCGGAGGGACCGCCGATCTGCGTCGCCTTGTAGGCCTTGCTGTGCGCGATGCCGCCGCCGATGGCGAAAACGATGTCACGGACGGTGGTGCCCATCTTGACCTCGACCAAGCCGGTGCGGGAAACCTTGCCGGAGAGGGCGAAAACCTTCGTACCCTTGCTGCCAGCGGTTCCGATCGACGCGAAATAGGCGGCGCCTTTGCGGAACATGAACGGCAGGTTGGCCAGCGTTTCGACATTGTTGATGATCGTCGGTTTGCCGAACAGCCCCTTGACGGCCGGGAACGGCGGACGGGGGCGCGGCATGCCGCGTTTGCCTTCGATGCTGTGAATGAGGGCGGTTTCCTCGCCGCAGACGAAGGCGCCGGCCCCCATCTTGACGATGATCTTGAGGCTGAAATCGGTCCCCAGGATGTTATAACCGAGCAGGTTGTTCGATTCTGCCTGGAGGATGGCCTCTTCAAGGCGTTTGATGGCCAGCGGGTATTCGGCCCGGATGTAGATGTAGGCTTTCGAGGCGCCGATGCCGTAGGCGGCGATGGCCATGCCTTCGAGCAAGCGGTGCGGGTCGCCTTCGATGACGGCGCGGTCCATGAACGCGCCCGGGTCGCCTTCGTCGGCGTTGCAGACGAGGTATTTTTGCGGTTCTTCCTGCACACGGGCGAAACGCCATTTTTTGCCGGTCGGGAACCCGCCGCCGCCGCGACCGCGGAGCCCGCTTTTTTCGACCTCGCCGCAAACGTCGTCGCCGCTCATCGTTTTAAGGGCCTTGTACAATCCGCTGTAACCGCCGCGGGCGACGTATTCTTCGAGGTCTTGCGGATTCTGGATGCCGCAGCATTCGAGAACCCAACGAGTTTGCGGGGCGAAGAACGGGTGTTGGTCGATGAACGCGGCCCCGTCCCACGCGGCGAGATTCGGCGAGCGGTATTGCCCCAGCAGGTTGTCGGGCACGAAGCCGCCGGAGAACGCGGCATCGAGCACGGCGTCGACCTTTTCCCCCGTGACGTATTGGAAGGCGATGCGGTTTTTGCCCGGCAGTTGCACTTCGAGGATCGGCTCGACGGCGCAAAGCCCGACGCAGCCGACTTCGATAATGTCGGCGTCGATTTTTTTGTCGGCGATGTATTTTTGAGCCGCGATCAGAGTCGCGCCGGCGCCGGCACCCAAACCGCAGGTGCCGGTTCCCACGTAAATGACCGGCTTGGCGACGTCATCCCGTCGGAGTCGGGCCGCGCGTTTCTGCCATTCCGGATTGGAATCGATCTTGCCGCTGAGCGCTCCGAGGAGAAAATCTTTGTCAAGAATTTTCACTTGTTGCATGGATTTGTTTCCTTGATTATTGAAACCGGTACAAAATAACCGGCTATGTCTTTTTCTCGATAAAATATTGTGCCGTGCGTTTTCGCAATCGAAAAAATTCGCTTAATGAAAAACGCAACGACGCAACGCAACATCAGGTCTATGGAATCGCCGCCCGGACAAAACTGTGGCGTCGACAAAATTTCGCGACACCGATGTACGGGGACGGATCGGAATGTGATTATTCGGCGGGCGCGGCGGCCAGCTTTTTGTAAGTGTCGAGAACCTTCGGGACGGATTGCGTCGTCAGGTTTGCATGAAAATTGCCGTCGACATTGATGACGGGGGCCAAGCCACAGGCACCGATGCAAGCGACCACTTCGAGGCTGAATGTTCCGTCGCGGGTGGTTTCGCCGGATTCGATTTTCAGCTCGCGTTTCAATGCGTCGAGTACGGCGGCCGAACCCTTGACATGGCAAGCGGTTCCGCGACAGACCTGGATGTGATAACGTCCCTGCGGATTGAAGCGGAACTGGTTGTAAAAGGTGGCCACGCCGTAAATTTTGCTCGTGGGAAGCTGCAAGTGCTTGCCCACTTCAATCACGGCTTCGCGGGAAAGAAAGCCCTGTTTTTCCTGAATTTCCTGGAGAATGGGGATCAGGGAGTCACGACCGGCACCTGGGTGACGGCTCAGTATCTCTCGCACCCCCCCTGCAATACTCTGATTTGCTACGCTCATGTGTGTAAAAAATAATAAGGTTGGGAATTCAAAAACAAACTCAAAAAATTGCGATGGTTTGTCAATCATCGCAACGACTACGTTTCTTTTGTGGAGACCACAGGAAAAATCCGTGCGAAAATTTAACATAATAAATAATCTCATGTTAAGACGCAATGAATTCCAACGGATTGATGTGAATCAAGATACCGTTGCCGATGGCCGTCGATTCATTCGATTCGCGATTTATTATTGAGAGAAGAGTCTGTGAATGGTAGGCACCGAAGTGATGATTTCACCAACGCAACAGTCGATAAAAAAATATCGAATTAGAATCGTTCAGATATTATTTTAACGATTAAAAATTTTTCGCCAAGACGATAAAAGTCAAAAGAAGGCCAAAACTGTGAAATATAAGTTTGCCACCCCAAACAATTTGAGAATTTCGGCGATGTGTGTTGCGTCAGGAGGAGGAAAAAACGTAGAAACAAAAACTAACAGGTTGTTTGCTACCGGAGAGTTATTGAAATACCATTCGATACCGTGTTGGACAATAATGTGAACACCGCTTTCGAATTGGGAAAGTCAAGGGCAGCCATACCCTAAAACGCATTTACACCTGCAAGGCGCCGACAAGCGGGGCCGAATTTTGCCGCGAATCCGTTTCGTCTTCCTCTTCGCCGGACATAGCCAAAAAATGCGCGTGATAGATCGCGCAGAGCAGCAGGTCGAAATTGACGTTTTCCGGCAGGCCGTGACGTTCGATCAGCGGAACGGCCAGTACGGCGGCGATGTGTTCGCGGCGTCGCGGCGAAATCGCCTTGCGGCGGTGTACGTAAAGGGCCAGTGCCTTGAGCGTTTCCGGCGACAACGCGATCGGCGGGAGCAGTTCGGCGACGCGGAAAATGTCCGGATGTTTGAATCGTACCAGTTCGTGCCGACCATAGGTGTTTTCGTCGACGATGACCATCGTGCCGCAAATGAGATCGCCGAATCGCTGGAATCGTCGGTTGCACAGCATGACGGCGAACGCGACCCCGCCGGACAGGAACGGCTGCTGGTCGGCGAAGCGCATGACGTTGCGGATGACCGCCTGGAACGAGTTGATCGGTTGACCTTCGGTGCTCAAAACGCGGATGCCGAGCAGACGTTTGCCGGGCGTCTGGCCGTTCCAGACGGTTTCGAAAAACGCGCCGAGGAACCAGTAGAGGATAAAAACCGAAATCAGCATGACGGCCATGGCCAACCCGCCGGGGAAATACAGGAAGTTCACCAGGAACATCAACACGCAGCCGATGAGCAGTTCGACGAACCCCAAGACCAGCATGTCGATGAAAAAGGCCCAAGCGCGTTGCGCGAACGAAGCCAGTTGATACGAGAAAGCGATATTCTCCGGCGTGACGATCCGGATAACCGTGTCAAGCTGCGGGGTTCGATTGCCGTGAGAAGTTTGCATGGTTTCGCCGCGTGTTGGAGCCGAGGGAACTTGGGATTTTGTCGACCTGTACGTTCGATTGTACCCGTCGGCGAATGCGAGTCAAGTTTTTTCGGTGGTTTTCACACACGGCCAATTCGTGAAATCACGCGAAGAACAGCCGCCAAATGATGACCGTCGGGCCGATCAGGAACAGCCAGTAGGCGAAATACTTGAGTTTGCCCTGTTGCAACCATCGCAGCAGCAGCTTGAGGGCCAGAATCCCGACCACGCAACTCAGGATTGTACCAAAAGCGAGCAGGCCGGCCTCGTGCGAATCGATATGAGTGCCTTCCTTACACAGTTCGAGTACTTCGAGCAGCGCCCCGCCGCCAATGGCCGGAATGGCCATCAGGAAGGAAAACGCCGCCGCTTCGTCCCGCTTCATGCCGCAAAGCAAACTGGCACAGATGGTTGAGCCGCTTCTTGAAATGCCGGGCAAAATGGCTACACCTTGCGCCAAGCCGATCAGGGCGGCGTTTTTCCACGACATGTCACGGCAGAGCGTGTTCCCGGATCGATCCGAGCACCATAGCAGAATCAAACCCGTAATGGGAAAGCAGCAGCCCGCGATCAGCGAATTTTCGAGAATCATTGATTTAATATCAACGCCGTATTGTTTTTCGAGCAATTTCATCCCGATGACAACGAGTACCGCCGGTATTGTCGCGATAATCACAAGTGGAATCACCCGTTTGTCCGTCGACAACAAAAGCCAGATGCGTTTCCAGAAAACAACGAAAATCGATATTAACGTACCAAAATGAAGCGCGATGTTCCAGGTCAGTGAATCGGAATTGAGCGTTGTTCCCAAAGCTTTGAAGAGATCAATCAACACGACCAAGTGTCCCGACGAACTGATGGGCAAAAATTCGCCGATTCCCTGTACAATGGCCAATACAACAACTTGAAGGAAGTCCATTATTTTTTCCTTGAAATGAACACAGACGTGAATTTCTGCAAAAGATACACAAAATATTTACGTTGCAAAGGATTTTCTCTGTGAAATTTCGGATTAACCGGCAAATTTTTTGTTTCATCTTGACGAAGATAACAATAGGAATGAAAATAGGTGATTGATACGTAATAAAATTATTACTTTTTATTATTTTTACATC
Organism: Thermoguttaceae bacterium; assembly: GCA_031548645.1. GTDB lineage: Bacteria > Planctomycetota > Planctomycetia > Pirellulales > Thermoguttaceae > WRMR01. The sequence goes on along the minus strand of JAVBQX010000301.1, from coordinate 7,564 downwards.
TTCTCAAAGCCAGCCTTTCTGGAAAGAATAGAGCTTTAGTACCTCAAACTCCATTTTCCATATTGCCTTTTACCACAGTTCTTGTTTATAATTGATAACAGTATCCGTAACTTGATCGTACCAGTCAAGTTTTTTGCCGGCGAGAATTATGATTGTTACAACGTCAATCATTGCACTGACCTTTATCACCTTCTTTTTGGGGGTAATCCTGACACATCGTGTCATCCTGCTGAGGGTCTCGCGTGCCCGATCCCAGTCCGAAGTGCTGAAACAGGCCAAAGGTCAATTCATTTGGCAGCGGGAAAGACTTGAAGCCCGTTTTGTCTCCTACGCAATGGCAAGACTGGATTCCAATCTTTGGATTTGGGACGAAGCGGATTTCGGCAACGAAGTGCTGATCGCCTGCTCGAAAAAGGATGGGGCCGTTTATGCTTACATTCCGGTTCTTGTCGAGATGAATCGCCCCGTGCGTCGGCTGGACCAGCCGAAAAACGAATTGTTCTACCGGCAATTGACCGTCATCGCGAAATTTTTCCCTTCGTCAAATCTCTGGGAAATCACAGGCCGCGCCTTCTTCAATCAGTTGCCGACGGAAGTCGTGCAGGAACGGGCGCGGGAGTTGCAATTCGTCGATACCATCGGCGCCCGGGCCGCCTGAGATTCGCGGCTTTCCACAACGCATGACTTTCCATCGCAATCGTGCGGCAAAAATTACGAATTTTTCGCCGCCGGCGGTATTTCCGCCCTACTCAAAGCCTGAAAGAATGATATTCTGATTAATAGGCAGTGTCAACCAGCCGCATGACATGCGTCACGCTTCAAAGCCATCGGCACGCCCGGGACTAACCGCAAAACGGATTTTTGCGATTCTATTCGATCCCGAAAAACCGGGCATACGCCCGCATCATTATGCAGATTGAATACCCAATGATTCAAGACCTCACGCGGGGAAATTCCGTCAAGCTGATCGTGCTGTTCGCGATTCCGCTTTTGATCGGCAACCTGTTCCAGCAGTTTTACAACATGGCGGACACCTTCATCGTGGGCCGCACGATCGGTCTGCATGCGCTGGCGGCCGTCGGATGCACGGGCTGCCTGATGTTCCTGGTCCTCGGTTTCGTTTTCGGTTATTCGGCCGGATTGGCCATCGTCACATCGCAGCGTTTCGGCGCCGGCGACCTGCCCGGGGTGCGCAAAAGTTTCGCGGCCAACCTGGTTTTGGGCCTTGCCATGACGCTCCTGTTGACGGTCGGAACCGCGTTCCTCTTGCGACCGTTGCTCGTCCTGATGCGAACGCCGCCCGAAATCCTTGACGACGCCCATCGCTACATCGCCGTCATCATGTACGGAATCGGCACCTCGATGTTGTTCAACGTGCTCTCGAACTGCCTGCGCGCGGTCGGAAACAGCCGTGCCCCGCTCGTGTTTCTCGTCATCGCCTGCGTCATCAACATCGTGCTCGACCTCGCGTTCATCCTCGTTTTCGGGATGGGCGTCACCGGGGCCGCGCTCGCCACGATCATCGCGCAGCTTGTTTCCGGACTGATGTGCCTGCCGTACATTTTGAAAAAAGGTTCCGTCTTCCGCGTGACGAGGTCGGATTTCCGGCTGTCCGCGTCCGAACTGACGGCGCACCTCCGCATCGGACTGCCGATGGGGTTCCAGGCGTCGATCATCGCCATCGGGGCGATTGTTTTGCAGTTTGCGCTCAACGATCTGGGCATGGTCGCCGTGGCCGCCTTCACCGCCGCGAACCGCATCGATATCATCGCGACCTTGCCGCTGCTGTCCTTCGGGATCACCATGGCGACCTACACCGCGCAAAACTTCGGGGCGAAGGAATACCGGCGCATTCGCCGCGGCGTACTTCAATGTGTTGTCATTTCCGTCGCCTACAGTCTCATCGTCGGCGCGATCAACGTCACGTGCGGTCGGTATTTTTCGAGTTTTTTCATCGATTCCAGCGATGCGGCCCTCGACCTGGCCCAACGCTACCTGACGATCACCGGCTCCTGCTATACGATCTTGGGGCTGTTGTTCATTTTTCGATACACCTTGCAGGGGTTGGGCCATTCCGTCGTGCCGACCGTCGCAGGCGTTTTGGAACTGGTCATGCGGCTTTTCGCGGCGATCATTTTGACGTACCACCTGGGCTTTCTCGGTGTTTGCGCGGCCGGGCCGCTCGCCTGGCTCGGAGCCTGTCTCCCGCTCGGCATCGCGTTCGCCGTCACGATCCGCCGCATGGTCCGCGAGCAGGATTTGCGATTGATGACGCCACAGCCGGATTGCCGCGGGGTGCCGCTTGATGGCAACCGGCATCTCCATGAACCGCGCAGAAGCGTTGAGCCGCCACGGGGTATTGAATCGGCTCAAATTCCCGAACCGGTTGTCGCCGGCGTTTCCGCCGCCTCACGCGACATGTCCAATTGCGCCTGAGATAGACTTAATCGGCGCCGCATATTCACCTTGCCGCTCTGAACCCGATGTCCTGATAGCCGGTTTTTTCCGGCTGGTATGATCGCACAACGACGCGGATTGCGCCGCCGTTGTTGTCGGCACTCAAAAACGATCCGCCGCGAACGACCCGGCCGACATGGTCGTCGTCAGGTTTGTCCGGACCTTGTGGGTTTTCTTTCGGGGAAAACTGGTAATATTTCGACGAATACCAGTCATGGCACCATTCCCAGACGTTGCCGGACATGTCGTGCAGGCCGAACGGATTGGCGGGAAAACTTCCCACCGGGGCGGTCAGAAGAAAACCGTCGTCGCCCGTATTGGTTCGCGGAAACCAGCCCTGCCAGTCGTTGGCCATGTGCTTGCCGTCGACGAGCCGATGTTCGCCCCAGGGATAGGCGTTGCCGACCAGTCCGCCCCGGGCGGCGTATTCCCATTCGGCCTCGGTCGGCAGCCGCTTGCCGGCCCATTGGCAAAAGGCGTTCGCGTCGACCCACGAAACCTGCGTCACGGGATGATCCCGTCGGGATTCGTTCAGCGACGTCTTGCCGTCCGGCTTCCGCCAGTTTGCGCCGGTCATTTTGACCCATTCGCGCTCATCGGGGTCGAACACATAACCCCAGCCCTGCAACTCGACGCTGGTTTGGTAGCCCGTCGCATCGACGAACAGTTGAAACTGCCGGTTGGTCACCTGGTGCTTGTCGAGCAGGAACGGCGAAACGACAACCATGTGCGCCGGTCGCTGGTCGAGCAGGCTGCCGCGGTCGTCGCCCATGCCGAAGGTGCCGCCGGGAAGCGAAACCATCGGGGCGAGTTTCGCGAGCTCCTCCGGTACGTCGGCGGTTGCAACCGCGTTCGATCGCGCCATGTGGGATCGGTCTTCGGCGATTTTCGGCATGATTTCCGCGAGAATGGCCTGCGGCGGGGCGAAAGCGATTTGCTCGACCATCGGCGAGAGGGATTCCGGTATGCCTGGCGAATTCGGTGGCTGTGGGGGCCGCGTTGCGTTCGGTTGCGTCGCCGCCGCCAAATGTCCCCGGTGCGCCAGCTCGTCCCGCAAAAGCATTCGTCCCGCCGACGGAACAGGCGGCTGTATTCCGCCATCGGGTTTCAGTTCCGCACAATCCGCCGCTTCGGTCTGGTGTCGCATGTGTTGAAACGTTCGCGGTGCGCCGGACGCGACATGCGAACCCGGTTCGGCCGATTCCTGCGATCCGTTCGTCTCACGCGAACCGGAAGGCGAACTCCTCCCGCCTTGCGTCCCGTCGCCGGTGACGGAATTCCGCCCCGGTCTTGATGTCGCGCGTTCGTCCGCGGAACGTTTCGTCGCCGTATTTTGCGAAGCCGCCGCACCCGATGTGACATCGTCCGTTGCGGCATTGTCCGGCGGGGGGACATTTTCGTCACCGGGCTGTTTGTGCGCGTTTCCTTCCGGCGGAACGTTCGTCGTGACGTAAAAGGTGTAGGCCGTACCGCAGGCGAGCAGAACGATCAGGAGAAAGAATCGGCCCCAACCGGCGCCGCTTTTCACGGGCTCGCCGTAAGCGTTGACCATTGACGGTTTCGGGACGTTCAATCCCGAGCCTCGGAAATGTTCGCGCATCGAATCGCCCCGCTGCGGCTCCGCCGAACGCGGTCGCGGCGAATTCAAAAAATGCGGACCGTGCGGCTGGTCCCGTTCGCGCTCATGCCAGCGTTCCCGACCGGATTCCCGCTCGCGGTCACGATTCCGATACGGCTCGCGTTCCGGGCGGCGGTTTTCGCGAACTGAACGCGACTGCGGGGTCGGCTTGCGGGCGGGGGGACGCACCAAGGCGGGCAAGGGGGCTTTTTTGCGGCGACCTGAATTTTCTCGAACGCCGACGGATCGGGCCTGGGGCATCCGCACACCGCGGGATGTTTGCGGTTTGCGACGATTGCGCTGCCGCGGCGGATCATCATCGTCATCGGACTCTTCGTCGGAATCGTCGTCTTCGTCCCAATCCCCGGCCTCTTCGTCGGCGCAATCCTCCTCGGCGTCGTATTCGAATTCGTCATCGTCATACGAATCGTCGTAATCGTCGAACCGGTCCGATTGTTTTCGCTTTTTCCGTGCCATGATCATTCCGTGAAAGCTGGTGAGACTTCTCCTTGATCATCGACCGGAATCGCGACCTGAAATTACTTCGGCTTGTTTTTCTTTTGGAAATCGCGGGCGGCGCGTTTCAGGATGCGCCGTTCGTTCCAGGTAAGACTGTTTTGCCCTTTCTCCGAGATTTTCCGAAGAATCGCGTCGACCTCTTCGTTCCGCTTCTCGTCCGATTCGGCCAGTCGCCGCGCCGCGTCCTCTTCGTCGCCGGTGCCGCGATTGTAGCGGTCGGAGTAATTGCCCGGGTTGAAAAACCTTTTGCGTCGCTGACGTTCCTGCCAATAACGCCGGGTGAAAAGCAACGGAATCACGCTGATGCGCCATTTGCGCCACCAGTACAGCGCCCCGAAACCCGTACCGGCCAGGTGAACCGCGTAGGCCACGCTACGGTCGCCGCTCATGCCGAAAAAGCCGAGCAAATCGCCCCCGATGAACAGGACGCCCATCAGCCACATGGGCATTTCGAGTATCCCCCAGATGTAAACCGGCATTCGGGGATAGTTGCAGATGACGAGTATGATCACGCCGCTGATAGCGCCGGAGGCCCCCAACATGCGGAGCGGACCGATGACATCGCCCATGCGGTTGACCAGGACTAGGTTGAAATTCATCGCCCCCCAAACGACGGCGCACAGGATCGTCGTCACGAAATAAAAGCAGATGAATTCAATCGGCCCGTATTTCCGTTCGACCAGCGGCCCGAAGATGAAAAGGGCGAACATATTGAAGACCAGGTGCCATATCCCGCCGTGGGCGAACGCGTAGGTCACCAGCCGCCACCATTCCGCGGGATGCGAGAGCGTCGTGCTGGTCATCAGCAGCAGGTTGTTGATCTGGTCGTCGCCGCGGAGCGCGTTGGCGAAAAACACCATGATATTGACGACGATAATCGCAAAGACCCAGGATTGCTGGGGTTGAATACGGTAATATTCCCGCTCGCGGGATTCGGGACGGTAATAGTCGCGGTCGTATAGGCCCATAACTTCGTGCTCGGAACGACGGTTTGCTCAAAAACTTGACTCAGTCATTTTAGCATGTATTGAAACGCAAACAAGCCGAAAACCGCCGACAAAAAGGCCATGCCGGAAAAGACGTGAAATTGCGGCACAATCGTGACGGAAAATTTTACGGTTCGATGTTTCAGGCTTTGAGGCAATCGTTTTTCGTTCGTATGCCGGCAATCACTCTCTTTTCAGCCGCGTTCGGTATTCCTTCGGAGTCATTCCCGTTTCACGGCGAAAAACCTGGATCATGTATTCCGGAGTCGCAAAACCGGTTTTTGCGCAAATTTCACGGATAGGCAATTGACTTTCAAGCAACAAGGTCTGAACGCGTTTGATGCGGATCCGTAGAATTTCCTTCTCGGGGGTTCGTTTGATATGTTCCCGAAAACGGCGTTCAAGCGTACTCAAGGACAATCCGACATGATTGGCCACCTCAGCCACGGAAAGACCTTCGCCGCCGTGCAGGCGAATATACTGCAACGCTTCGGCGACATCGGAATCCGTCACCACGGTAATGTCGGTCGATTGACGCTTGACAACGCCGATCGGCGGAATCAGGACGGGAGTGTTGATGATCTTTTTTTTACGCGACATTTTCATGTCAAGGATTTTCGCGGCCGTGTAACCGGACTGAAAACTATCCAAACCGATGCTGGAAAGGGGCGGATTCAACAGGTTGCACAGCAAGGTGTCGTTCGTGGTTCCCAGCAGGGCGATTTCCTCCGGGATTGCGATTCCGGCGGTTTCACACGCTTCAATAATGCGTGTTGCCGCAAAATCATTCACGGCCCAGAGCCCGACGGGCTTGGGGAGCGTTTTAAGCCATTTGGGCAAAAGTTGATCATATTCGGCCTCCCAGTGCGGATAAATGCACAATGCTCCGATTTGATACCCGGGAAAAAGATGGGCCGAATATCCGTGCTTCGCTAGTTCCTGTTGATAAAATTTGCCTCGCAGGTTCCCCCACCAGGAATTTCCGTAGGCAAAAAAAGCGAAATGCTTGAGTTGGCATTCGACCAGGTGTTCGACGGCCAGGAATGCCGTGATTTTTTCATCCCCCGGACCTTCCGAAACGATACTTTGTCCGTCGCCGAGCAATTCCACGGTCGGAATTTGCTTTTGCGCAATCAAAGCGGCCATTTCATAACTTGACGTGCGGGATATGATGCCGTCCCCCTGCCAGTTTTTGACCCAATCATGATTTTCCTGCAAACCGCGATCTTCAAGATAAACGGTCCAATGGGCGAACTCCGTGAGATACCGTGAAATGCCGCGAATGATATCGCGTCCGTAAGCCCGGGAGGTTTCAACATTGATTAATACGCGTTTTTTTCGCTTGGTCATGATTCGCCCTTGGACACACAAGATATTTGAAAAACGCACGCGATATTACTTGACGAAATATCAACATATTTTGACGAAATATCACTATTGCGGTCAATTGTACACGGATATAAAATGTAGTAAACCACTGTGGCAGTATTATTGCTTATGACCTTAGATTAAATTGTTTTTCTGAAAAATTCAAAAAATGGGACAAATCGGCATCGGGTTGAATCTGGAGGCGGTTCGGACATCGCACAAATCGTTCGAGTGGGGGGTGCAGTTTGCGGCGGAGCTCGGCTACGAATACATTGAGCCGATGGTGCACTGGGGCCGCGAGCTTTTGAGCGAAGCCCGGTATTTTCACAGCGTTTCGATGCTCGACGACCCCTTCCGCGTGCGCGACGTCGTCGAAAAACACGGGCTGAAACTTTCGGCCCTGTCGTCGCACAGCCAGCTCTCGAAGCCGGAAATCGCGGTCGAATACCTGAAACAGGCGGCGCGGTTCGCGAAGGAATGCGGCGCCCCGGTCATCAACACGCACGAGGGCCACAAGCAACCCTGGACCAGCGAGGAAGAGGATTTCGTCCTGATCAAATATTCGATCACCGAGGCGGAGAAAGTGGCCTCGCGTCGCGGAATCAAACTGGGGCTC
>JAVBQX010000272.1:0-4274 GCA_031548645.1 Thermoguttaceae bacterium | reverse complement strand
AAAGGTTTTCCCCATGATTGAGATCATCGCTGGAAGTTTGGCTTTCATCCTCATCATATTTGCACTTTCGGTCATCATTCTCGCGGCCAAGGCGATTCTCGTCCCCTCGGGCAGCGTCAAGATCGAAATCAACGGCGACAGTTCGAAGGTCCTGCACGTCCCGATCGGCGGCAAGCTGATCAACGCATTGGCCGACAACAGGATTTTCATCTCCTCGGCCTGCGGCGGCGGCGGAACCTGCGGCCAGTGCAAGGTCAAGGTCCATGCCGGCGGCGGCGACATCCTGCCGACCGAAAAAAGCCTCGTCAACCGCCGCGAAGAACGCGAAGGCGTGCGGCTCGGCTGCCAGGTGCCCGTCAAGCAGGACATCAAAATCGAAGTGGCGCCCGAAGTGTTCAGCGTCCGGAAATGGGAATGCACCGTCCGCTCGAACGACAACGTCGCGACCTTCATCAAGGAACTCGTGCTCGAACTGCCCGAAGGGGAAAACGTCGATTTCAAGGCCGGCGGCTACATCCAAATCGAACGCCCCGCCGGTTCCATCGACTACAAGGGCTTCGACATCCCACAGGAATACCGCGGCGACTGGGACAAGTACAACCTTTGGCAATACAAGAGCGTGACGAACGAACGCGTCGAGCGGGCCTATTCGATGGCCAACTATCCCCAGGAAAAAGGGCTCATCATGCTCAACGTTCGCATCGCGACGCCCCCGCCGGGGAAAGACGTGCCGACCGGGCTCATGTCCTCCTACATTTTCAACCTCAAGCCGGGCGACAAGGTCACCATCGCCGGGCCCTTCGGCGAATTTTTCATCCAGGAAACGCCGCTCGAAAAGATTTACGTTGGCGGCGGCGCCGGCATGGCCCCGCTTCGTTCGCACGTATTCGAACTGCTCAAGCACCGCGACGAAAAGATGAAAATCAGCTACTGGTACGGCGCCCGAAGCCTCCGCGAAGCGTTTTACGTCGACGAATTCGAGAAACTGGCCGCCGAACATCCGAATTTCTCTTGGCACCTTGCCCTGTCCGAACCGCTGCCGGAAGACAACTGGACCGGCCCGACCGGCTTCATTCACCAGGTGCTTTACGACCACTACCTCAAGGACCACCCGGCCCCGGAGGATTGCGAGTATTACATGTGCGGTCCCGGCCTGATGACCGGCGCCGTCACGAATCTGCTCGACTCCCTCGGCGTCGAACGCGAAAGCATCCACTTCGACGATTTCGGGTAATGCGGGCCAAAAGGTAGGGCGGTCTCGCCGAGACCGCCGCTGAATGACATGTCTTCACATTGAACCATTTCGACCGTTCTGATTTCGTCCCTCACTTACGCTTCGGGCTCTAACTGCGCCGGTCACGGCGTGACCGCCCTACCTCGTATCACAGCCTCGTATCTTCCGCGATTTCCAAGGGAACAAGCCCCTTGGCGACCTGCCCGGCAAGCGTCTCGGGCGTATTCGCGAACAGCGGGCTGATCTCGACCCGAACGCCGGGGGCGACCCGGACGCCGGCTTTCGCGAGCCATTCGGTAAAATAGTCGGAAAGCTGCTTGCGGACGCATTCGGGCGAATCGGTCGGCGAGCCGCTCGCGTTTTTCAGCGGCGCGAAATGATGCGACAGATCGACCTCGACGACGATCGCGTTGTCCGCGGCGGGAAGCAAATCGAAAATGAAACGCTCGAACTTGATCGCGTTCGGTTTCTCGGGCCGCACCGAGTTGCCGGCGGCGTCGAGGCAGGGCACCTTCTTTTTCGCGACGTGAAAGGGCAACGACGCATCGCTTGCGGCCCGGCGTTTCAGGAAATCGAGCCCCATGACATGCGTGGCTATGCTGCCGGCCCAGATTGCGAGCGTGCCGTCCGGCTTGCGGCGTTCGGCGTAGACGTCGGGCAGGTCGCTGTATTCGATGACGTGCAAGCGGCCGTCGATGCTGACGATGTTTCCGACGCGATCCTGCGGGGCCTGCTTCCGCACGACCTGCGAGGTCAGTTCCGACCGGCTGAGAATGTGATAGCCGAGAAATTCCTCGTTCGCGATATCGACGAGCGGATTGTCGACCTGGAAGTAGAACAGTATTTCGATGCCGCGTTCGCGCAGCCGGTCGAGGCAGCCGCTTTTTTGAAACGCGGCGAGCATCCCGCCGTGACCGTCGGGCGTCAGGGCGATTTGGTCCGGCCCCGCAAGCAGCACCTTGCCGCCTTCCATCCTGCCGTCACCGAGCGACACGGCGGGCATCGTTCCCTGGCAGAAAACGAGCAGGTCGGATTCGGGCAGCCCGAAGCGTTCGTGTCGTGCGAAAAATTCGACCGTTTCGTCGTGCGTCGCCGGGCTGGTCATGACGCAAAAGGGAATCGACCGCCCGTATTGTCGGCCGCGGGCGATGATTTTTTCGACGTGAATTTGAAACAGCGTCGTCTCGCCCACCGGCCCGATGGGGAACATGCCTTTCGGGTGATCGAACCCGAGCCGCGTGCCCTGCCCGCCGGCGACGACCAGCACGGCGACCTTTCCGGCGGCGAGCGCGTCGCGACCGGCCTGCATGGCGTCGGAACGTTTGATCGAATTGTCGTCGGATTCCAATTTGTAAGCCGGCGGCTCTTTCGCCCGGTCGACCAGCGCGGCCACGTCGACCAGGTGATCGCGGTTTTCATAAAGCGTCGCAAGCCGCGTGAAGTCGATACCGTCGATCTGCGCGGCAAGTTTCTCCCGCTGCGAATCGGTCAAAGCGTCCCAACACGCAAGCAAATGTTCCTGGTGAAACGGGGCCAAACGGGTTAAAAGCGTGGTTTTGGAAATCATCGGTAATTTTATTGTTGTCGGTTTTTAGGTTAAATGATTTGATATTCACCAGCCCCAAGCGTCAGCGCGGGGTGATATGGTTTTGGCCAGAAAGCAATGCTCAAGAATGGCAGCCGCGAACGCAGAGAGCGCAGCGAACGGAGTGACCGGTGTGGGGCGTGTCCGTTCGCGACGATGTATTTCGCGTTTTCGGTTTGCCGTTCGAAGTCTTTCGGGTATCGACGTGCTTTCTGTTTTGCGGCTCTCTCTCCGGTCACTCCGCTGCGCTGCGTTCCCGGCTGCCATTTCTTGCCTAAAATTAAAATTCGGAAGTCTTCCGCCCCGGAGGGGCAATGTGTATTAGCCCAGGGCAACGCCCTGGGTGACGTAATATTCCACACGTTTTTCGCCCCGGAGGGGCAGTGGAGATTTCCCATTGCCCTTACAGGGCGTGATTTTCCGGGGGCTTGCGACCCGGGGCGTCGCTTCGCTTTGCCCCGGGCTAATACACATTGCCCCTGTGGGGCGAAAAACGCATTGTCGTTAGACCTGCTCACATTTTTACGAAGGGAAACCAACTCTCGAAAAAATCCACGGCTTCGGGACTTTGTGCGATAGAACTCAAGACATGGGCGCCGAACGCAACGCCGCCACACGCATAATATCCCACGGCCAATCCTCCGACGGCAACGGCACCTATGGCACATCCGCCCATGGCGACGCCCCCCAAAGCCACGCCACCGATCGCGAGCAAACCGATGGCCATGCCACCTAAAGAAACAAGACCGGCCCCCACCCCGCTCAACGTGATGATGCCCAGCGCCAGGCCTCCGATCGCGATTCCGCCGCGTGCCAATCCCCCGATGGCCAGAACGCCCGTCGCAATATCACCAATGGCAATAATGCCCCGCGCATGACCACGAACTTCGTTTTTTTCCGGGTCAGGTCCCAACGCAATCGCAAGCAAGGGAATTCCCCACCATTTGGCGACGGATTGAAAACGCACGCTTTTCGACGGGTTTTGCATGAAAACTCTTCTTTCATTTCGGCTTTTGTTGGCGGTCACGCAAGAACAAGCGGCGGTCTCGGCGAGACCGCCCTACCTTGGGGATTGCACGATCCGGAGATTGAAAACCTTATTTTCACCTCATTTTTCTGACAAAACAACCTCAGTTGCAACAAATCCAAAAAATAACGACCTTATTTACCTCATTTCAAACCCCTTGAAAATAAGGGAAATGAGGTTGTGTTCGTAGCGAGACTCGTGCTACTGAGGTTGTTTTGTTTTTGTGAATAAGGTAAAGATGAGGTTTTGGTCACACGTCGAAATTTCTGCGTCGGGGTGATGCATATGAGCCGTGATCTGTGATCACGGAATCATCGTTGCGAAATCCCGTCATTACGGCGGAGTACCGCCTTCATTCCGGCTTTTGTTGGCGGTCATGCGCATACAAGCGGCGGTCTCGGCGAGACCGCCCTACCTTTTCAACTCCA
>JAVBQX010000151.1:0-9007 GCA_031548645.1 Thermoguttaceae bacterium | reverse complement strand
TCGCCACCGACTGCGACGAAGACGGCGACAAAATACTGGCAAAAATCGTCCGGACAATGACACGGTGCCTGAACAAAAAGGGGGCGAGCGGAAGTGTGAATGTCTACGGGTACCAGAACGATAGGCCACCGGAAATCTCGTCCTACAACTTCCTGCTGGGGTCCAGAGGCGAAGCCGTTGAACCGGCTGGCTTCCGCCAAGCTGTTTGAAAGGAGCAATGATGTCAAAAAAAGAAATTCGCCAGAGCCGTGACGAGCCCCCCGGAGAATCTGTCATCGTGAATAGACCGCAAGAGATTTTCACGGTGATCCGACTGGACGTGGACGGACGATGCGATGTTCACACTATTTCAAACAGAAAAGCCGCCCTCCGAAAAGCCCAGGATCATGTTGATGAGATCAGCAAAAACTATCCCCAAGGAAAGCTGCCCGAGGGACAAAGAATCTTCGACGAAGAGGAAGGAATCTGGCGGACACCGGACAATTACAATCAGGTTTTTCTGTACGAAACCGAGTTGATCGACGCCTGACAAAAAGGTTTCATAAAAAAAGATCGTCCCAAAGCTTTCCTGGGACGATCTTAGCAAGGGCACCTCCACATGGGACAATCAACCGATTTTCCTTATGATTTCTTTTCCCTTTTGCTTGTCACGTTCCGCATAAATCTGGGTCACGTCGGCTTTGGCGTGACCCAGAACAATTTGGGCCGCTTCCAGGCCAAATTCCTTTCGAATTTCGGTGGCCCTGGTATGGCGAAGTTGGTTGGGTGACCATTGTTCCACACCAGCTTCTTTTGCCCCTTTATAGAGCGCGCGGCGGTATGAACTGACCAAGTAATACACTCCTGGTGTTTTTTTTGGGTGTTCTTTCGCACGGCATATTTGTGAGGGCTGAACTTTCGACAAACGTTTTTTTCGTTTTTCTACGTTTGTTAATCGCATACTATCTTGAGGACTAAACAGGAATTTATCATAATCACCGTCACAATCAATAAGGTAGGGTGTTAATATTGCTTGTGCCCTCTCACCAAACCAGATAGTCCTCTGGTGGTCATGATGTGACGTTTTATGCTCCTCCGGGATGTATTCCCAAACATCCTCGCTCCGATCAATATCACACGCGCGAAGGCCGCAGATTTCACCGGGACGCATTCCACTCAGATACTGAATTCTTGCCATATCGGCGACGATTGCCGGACAGAAAGGCAATGTCATCTCAAAATCTTTGAGAGAGACAGGGGGGACTGGTTTGGATTCCGGACTTGGAGATCGGCCTCTTTTGAGACCGGCTACCGCCAAAAGTTCCTGATAAACGGATGCTGGAAGCAAATCTTCCTGGGCAGCCCATTTAAACACCCGCTTGACATGTCCCATACGCTCGTTTACGGTTTTCCGTTTCCAACCCCGATCGACGATGGTCTTTCGAATCTCTTTCAGGTGCTGCCGGGAAAAATCTATCGCGGGTAGTTCCCCGCAATGCTCAAAGAGAAGTCTGCAAGCGACTTTGATTTTCCCAACCTCTGTTGTTATTGCCCCATTTTTCCTGTAGTAAACTTTTGCGTGTTCGATAAATGAGAGACAGATTTCATTGACCGTGGCGGGCTCTTCACTGCATGGTGCTTGATCAAGTTGACGATCATTCGAGATCCACTCTTTGAGAATCCGGTCGTACTCCTGTTTGGATGCCTTTGATTTGTAAGGACCAAGATAGATATTGGTTCCGTTAATACGAACAAATGCCCTGCCAGATGCTTTATGGTGCAAATACCCGGGAACTGATTTGGGACGAGCCATGACAAAACCTCCGTTTGAGTGTGTGAATTGAATAGTACAGTTTTGTGGTAATTACCACAAAACGAACTTACAACCCCAACTTGGAAAGGTTAGTCCCAAGTGGGTTTTGTGGTAATTACCACAAAACGGAGCATATCAGAGGCGAAAAAAGATGTCAAGCAAAAGGTATAAGCGCTTGACGTGCTAGAAGTTATAAAAAGCCAGCGGTGGGAGTTGAACCCACAACCCCGGCATTACGAATGCCGTGCTCTGCCAATTGAGCCACGCTGGCGATGATAAAGCTCTAGCTTTAATCATTTTGCATCAAGTTTAATTATCTCAAGGACTTTGTCAATGCCCCAAAAAGTCCTTGCAATCTGTGATCACGGGAATCTTGCCCGACTCATGAGTGACGATCTCGGTAATCCGGACCTACCTCCGCGATGTCGTCGAAATTTCGAAGGAATCGACGATCGCGTGATCGGCGTCGTTGAACGCTTCGAGAGTGTCCTGCCGAACGACGAAGGCCAGGATCGCCTGGGTGCCATCGACCCGGGTCAGGAGGTAATAAATCCAAACGAGCGGCATGTCCTTCGATTCGTTGCCGATGACGACGCGCAACTCGCGATAGCCCCTGGTGGTCTTACCTTCCGTGGCCGAAAGAAATTTCCCGAAACTGTCCTTCAACTCGTTTTTCAGGTCTCGCTGGAAATCAACCAGTTTCGTGGGGGCGGCCTTGTCAGCCTTGCCCATTTGCACGATGTCGCATTGCGAAATCAGCTCGCCGTGCGTCATGAGCCGCATTTTCGTACTGCCCGGTTCGTCGTAAATGACGTACCAGTCACGGCCGTGCAAAAATCGCCACGGCCCCTTGTCCGGCGAATCATAGATCAGCGTGAGGTTTTTTCCGATGTCTTCCGGGATGACGATGACGCGGTCGTTTTTCAGTTGAACCGCCTCAATGTCCGGCTTGATTTTCAGCGTCAGTTTCGCGATCAGGTCGACCGCCGGGCCGACGTTGCCCAGCGATCGGCTTTCCGTGATGACCAGCCCCAGCCAAACGATGCGGTTCGCGGCCAGATCGAACTGGTACATGAGCCGGACGTTCATCGCGCTGCCCGCCCCGAGATAGGCGCCCTGCACGTCGCCGTTGACCTCGACGAGCGCGATGCCGTCCTTCACCGATGACAGCGAGGCTTCCAGATTCTGCGTTTCAATCGCGTCAAGCGACAGCATGGGGGCGATCACCCCGTCGGGCACCTTCCACGTGTCGCCGATTTTGACCGTTTTTTCCGGCAGCAGGCGGTCGAGCAACAGCGAGTTGGCCGGCAGGTCCTCAATCAACAGCAACTGGTCGTCCTTCAGCGGGCCGATCGACGAAAACAGCGAAACCTTGTTGTCGCTGATATCGCAGATGATCTGCCGGCGGTTCACGTCCAGCACGGGTTTTCCGGTCTGGTCGCCGATTTGGATTTCCGCCCGCGCGATGTCGTAATGCCGCACGCTTTGCAGGTGTTCGGGCGTTTCGACGAGGTATTTTTCCGTACGGTCCTCGTAACGAAAGCCTGCGAGCATCTGCATTTTGCGAGACTCCGATTCCTGGCCTTCGAGAAACTGGGTCACGTCCCCCACGGCTTCCAGCGTCATTTCAACCTTGTCGACCACGCCGATTTCCCGGACGCTGGTCATCGTATACGCCTTGCCGTCCTTCGATTCGGACGCCGATTTCGGTTTCGGGTCTTCGAGCAGCTTTTCGGACAATTCCTCTTCGTCCGGTTTGGCTTCCTGCGCCAAGGCGGGGAAGGCTCCCCCGTTGCAAAACAGGGCCAGGCTCAAAAACCAACATGCCGCTACGGTCCAACGATATCTTGCCATGAGAACGGTTTTCCCTTCATTCATTGAGGCGGTAGCATCAAAATATATTTTCTCTCACGGAGGCACGGAGAGGTTGTCAAGACAGCATGTTTTCTCTGTGTTCTTTGTGCCTTTGTGAGAGAAAGAAAATATTTTTCAACTAAACTTTCTTCATGATATGCTATAGACTTCATTCATTTTCGGATTTTCAGGTCGGGTTTTTCCATCGTGACGGTCGTGCCCGGCTCGACGCTGCACGTGAGCCAGACGCTGGAACCGACGACGGAACCTTTACCGACGACCGTATTGCCGCCGAGCACGGTCGCGTTCGCGTAAATCACGACGTTGTCTTCAATCGTCGGGTGACGTTTCGTCCCGCGGACGAGATTGCCGTCCCCGTCCTTGGCGAAGCTCAAGGCCCCGAGCGTCACGCCCTGGTACAGCTTGACCCAGTCGCCGATTTCGCAGGTTTCGCCAATGACGACGCCTGTGCCGTGGTCGATGAAAAAATATTTTCCGATCGTCGCGCCGGGGTGGATGTCGATGCCCGTCCGGCTGTGCGCGTATTCGGTCATCATACGCGGAATGAACGGCACGCCCAGGCGGTGCAGCGCGTTGGCCAGGCGGTACACCGTGATCGCCTCAAGACCCGGATAGCAGAACACGACCTCGTCGTGCGTCCGGCAGGCCGGATCGCCCGCAAAGGCCGCTTCGACGTCGAAGGCGAGCATCGCGCGAATCGCGGGCAGTTGTTCGAGGAAGGCGTAGGATTTTTTCTGCCCCAGCAGTTCAAAGTCGAATTTCTTCTGCGGCGAACAAATGTGCGATTCCTCCGCGCCGTGGCAGATCGCCCGTTCCATCTGCACCGACAGCACGCTGTGCAGCTTGTCGACCAGTTCGCCGACGTGGTACATGACGTTCGAGCGGTGCAAGCGCGTCAAACGCCGATAGCCGGGGAACAGGATTTCCTTCAAATCCTGGATCGCCTCGACGACCGCGTCGATGTTCGGCAGCGGGCAGAGGTCGAGGTGCTGAACCCGCTGCAGCGCGGGGTCGGAATACGTGTCGACGATTCGCGCCGTCAGGTCGGGCAGCGATTCTTTCAAGCGAAGGTCGGTGGCCATTTTCGGTGATTGGTTACGGGAGTGTTTTTTCCTCTCACGGAGGCACCAAGGAGGAAGGAAAAATTAAAAGGGAATAGTGAAAATGGAATTGAGTATTGTGCTGGCAATAAAAATTTAACCCATCCGATGGATCGCTTGCTTCGCCAATGGCGGAAAACATCGCTTTTTGCGCAACTTTTCCACATTGGCGTAGCAAGCAGCGCGGGAAGCGCGGTGCATTTTTTATCGCCAGCGCAATATCATTCCCCATCCCTCAATCTCATCCTCAATTTCCTCCGTGTCCTCTCTGTGCCTTTGTGAGAGAAAGAAAATCATGAAAAAATATGCGAACAAACGTTTCATCGCGCATGAGAACGATTTCGACAACATCGACCGGGAATAACCCCGTGATTGATATCCTTCCGCGAAAGCGGCATTGCTGCGACAATCGTTAATTTTCCGCTGAATCGCGCTTTTTGACAAGATGTGCGGCAATTTCTTTCGCATCGCCGACGATGATCCGCCGGATTGCGTCCCGGATGTCGGCCACGATCTGCACGGTCATGATCACCCCGAGAGCATAGGCAACCTCGTCAACTTCGGCAACCAGCGAGGCAAGGAGTTTTTCCCGGTTTTTTTTCGTTTCGGAAAACAGGAAACGTTTCTGCGTTTCCGCGTCCGCAAATCGAGGGTAAATCACGCTTTGCATCCCGAAATACCCCATTCCAGGCGCCGCTTCGTAGCGTTCGATCGGGATGACGACATCGGCCTCGACCAGTATGCGGTTGAGCATTATCGGCGAATCGTTTTTCGCAACTCCCAGCATGGCAAGGCATTGCGGCTCCAATGGTTTGTGCGCGACGACATGAACCGCATCGCAATATTCCGGCGGAAGAGCGTCGCGGAACGCTTTTTCGTACATTTTCTGCTCCGCCTCAAGCATCAAAACCGTCACGTCATTCGGATCGAGACCGATGGACACGATTTCCGCCACAAAATCTGCGAGCAAGCTCGGCCGACTGACCACGAAAGCATCGGCGGCCACGGCCACTTTGTCACCGGGGTAAGCGACTTGGGAAATATGCGGAAAATGAACAGGCTTATTGAACGCCGCGGAAATTAATCGTCTCATCAATCGAAAAACGGTAGATTCCAAGAAACAAAAAAAGCGCAAGCAGCCGAAAAACAACCACTTACGCTAAACAAGGAGAGGCTCCCCGAGTAGGACTTGAACCTACGACCCAGCGGTTAACAGCCGCTTGCTCTACCGACTGAGCTATCGAGGAACAACTTGAGTTGTAACGGTTTGAGATCACGCCGCTACTCCATACAGATGGTATTCTAGTCCGCAATGACGATTTGGGCAAGGGGGAATTGTGTTTTTTATTATTGTGCTGACAATTAACACTGTTTTAATCATTCATGATTAGTATATTTTTTTTCCCATCGTATCCTGTTCCTACTGTGTAAATCCTGCGAAACAAACCCCGAAAACCAGGAACAATCAGCGAATATTCATGCAAAATTTCCAGCAGTTCATTATCGCCATCAACATGCTCGTCGGCGTTTATCTCGTCGTCGGGTGCGGGGTCTTTTTTCGCCGGATCGGCTGGTTTCCCGCGCCCGCGGACGGGCCGCTCTACAAATTGACGGTTTACGTGCTGATGCCCTGCCTGATTTTCGAGCGCATTTTGCCCGCCGACATGACCGGCGATTACCAGAATCTCATCCTGCCGCCGATTCTCGGATTCGCGACGACTTTCGTCGGGGTTCTGCTCGGGTTTTCGCTTGGTCTCCTGCCGAAAAAATTGACCGCGATGCGCAGCCCCAAGGTTCTCGGCACCTTCGCCGCCTGCGTGTGCATTCTGAATTACGGATTCGTGCCGATCCCGCTTTTGCGCGAGCTTTATGACCTGTCGGACAAGACGCACGCGGTGCTTTTCATCCAGAATCTCGGCGTCGAACTGTCCATCTGGACGATTGTCATCATCGCCATGAACGGTCGTTTCGACCGCCGTTCGCTGATCCGCGCGATCAACCCGCCGACCTGCGCGATCGTGATCGCCGTTTTGCTCAACCAGGCGGGCGTCTATCCCCACATTCCGCGATTCGTCATGAACGCGATCACGCTGCTCGGCGAGGCTTCGCTGGCGACGAGCATGTTCGTCGTCGGCATTTCGCTGTCGGATACCTTCGATTTTTCACGCATCGTCCGGCAATGGCGCCGCGTGGTCCGCATCGCGTTCTGGTCCTGTCTTTTGCGGCTGGTCGTTCTGCCCGCGATTTTCGTGACCGTCGCCGTGTACGCGCCGCTGACCATCGAGATGAAACGCGTGCTCGTCATTCATGCGGCCATGTCCTCGGCCATTTTCCCGATGGTCCTCTCGCGGCATTACGACGGCGACCCGGAAACCGCGCTCGACACGATCCTGCCGAACAGCCTGCTCGCGCTCGTGACGCTGCCGTTCTGGGTCTGTTTCGGACTCGCGTGCATTGAGGGTTAGGGCGGCAGCGAAAGGGCTTTCCAATTCAACACAGAGCCGAAAGCGTCAGCGCCCGGTCTAACCCCTCGCTGACGCTCGGGGCTCTGTGTTGATGTCGATTTTGCCATAGGGTTTCCATGTCCCTTTGACAAGCGCCGTCAATTCACCCCGGGATCGTCGGGCAGCGTGTCCGTATTGAGGACCCGCAAGAGGGACAAACGTCCCGCTTGTTGCAGGAGCCGCTGCCAGAGTTCCGTGTCGTCGCCGAACACCACCTCACGCCGCGCGGGCAGGTGAAACCAGGCGCCTTCGTCGATTTCGGTCCGCAACTGGCCTTCGGTCCATCCGGAATGGCCGAGAAACAACTTGTACGGCCGCACGTCGTCGCAGACGACCCGTTCGATGTAATCCTTTTGCGTCGAAAAATACAGGCCGGCGCCGATTTCCAGATCGGCCAGTTCCTGCCGCGTGTGCAGCATCATGAGCGGTCCGAACACCGGTCCGCCGAGACTGAGCGGCTGGTCGGCGGCAATTTCCGAATGGAAAATCGTTTCCCATAGGTTTTTGACCGATTTGTCCGAAGGCCGGTTGAGAATCAGGCCGATGGCCCCCTCGTCGGTGTCCTGCACTATGAGCACGACGGTCTGGCGAAAGTTCGGGCCGATCAACCCCGGCGAAGCGATTAAAATTTGTCCGGTCAGATTGCTCATTCTGTTTTGCCTGCGATCATAAAAAAATCAGAGCCCGAAACGTAAGCGAGGGACAAAGGACGCTGGTTTACGCCACGTGATCTGATTCCTGCGCTCTATGTGTGAATATATTTGGTCCCGAAAAATCTAAACCAAATGCTCCGTAAGCCGGCTGCGGATGTCATCCGGGATCGGCATCGACTTTTGCGTTTGAAAATTGAAATGCACCAGCACGACGTGTCCCCGTGTGCAACATTGACCCAGTTGCCAGGCTTCCTGTTTCACTTGGAACGAGCTGTTGCCGATTTTGCTCACGACGGTGCGAATTTCGACGTCATGTCCCAGGTACATCTGCCGGAGGAAATCCAGGTCCAGGTGCGCCATGATCATCGTCAGGTCGTCGAAATTCAAGTCCGGCGCAAACATCCGGTACAGCGGTTCGCGGCCCAGCTCGAACCACACGGGCACGGCCAGGTGATTGACGTGCCGGAAAAAATCGACCTGGCAAAGTTGCGGCGTCACGGTCCGTGTCAGCATGGGAACTCCTGGTGATGATTGATTGGTTTCACAAGTCTGGTATTCAACTTCAAAATAACAACAACTATTTTTGCGGCAACAAAACGGTTCCTTCGCACTCACCGTTCTATCTATATGACGAAATTTTCCTCAATGCCTCCAATGCCATTTCCGGGAGCATACCCTTGATCTCGGCTTCTACCGGGAACGTCTCGGTCAGATATTGCTCAACTTGCTTCAACTCAATAATTTCTGCCGGAGTTGTTGCTCCATACTTTCCAATGAATAATCGGCAGCAGGCGTCATGCGGGTGAATTTAGTCTCATAAACCATTGAAATGACTGCTACCCCGAAAATTTCATGGAGTTGTTCTTTTTAAAGAAGGCCGTTGTGCTAAAATGCTGTTGGAAAAAAACTTACAGAGTATTTCAGCAACCAAACGACCAAGCATAGTGTACCATGGAAACAGGCTCGCTGACAAGAGCAGTAGACCTGCAAGCTTCAATTTGCATCGATTCCGATAAGTTGCAGGGATTTTTCGGGAGCATAGCGAAGATTTTCTGCGGTTTCGACGAGGGAATCGCCGGGTTG
>JAVBQX010000168.1:0-18011 GCA_031548645.1 Thermoguttaceae bacterium | reverse complement strand
CGACCGCGAAGGACTCGTCATTTCGTCGTGCGAGGAAAGCGATTTCGACGAACAACCGCGCGGTGCGGCGCGACTCTTTCCGCTCGAAGGCGGCTGTGTGCGGACGGCCGGCTGGTCGACGGAACACCTGGACGCAAAAATTCTCGCCGTCAGCGGTTACCATCGCATCGAAAACGCGCTTGAGGAAGCCCGACCGGGGCAGGTCGTCGAGCCGCTCTTTTGCCGTTTGGGTTGCGCGAGCGGTCCGGCGAACGGCATCGGCGAGAAAAGCGGCGGTTTCGAATCCCGCTTCGACGTCATCGTTTACAACGAGGAATGCGACACCCGCAAAAAATTCGGCAAGCAGCTCGGAGCCGCGAAATTCGATAAAAAAACGCAGCCGGCGGATGCGCAGACGCTCACCGACGAAGAGTTGACCGACGATGACCGCGAGTTTTTGACGACGCTGCACGTCAAACACGAGCCGGTCGTCATCCCCCGCAAGCAGATCACCGAAGACCAGATTCGCGAAGTCCTCGAAAAGACCGGAAAGCCGAACCCGGAAAATCAGCTCAACTGCGGGGCCTGCGGTTACGGCTCGTGCCGCGAGAAGGCCATCGCCGTCATCGAGGGCATCGCCGAGCCGGAAATGTGCCTGCCTTACGTCAAGCGGCTCGCCGAACAGCGGGTCGACCTGATCATCGAAACCAGCCCGAACGGCATCGTCATTTTGGACGAAAACCTCGGAATTTTAAGCATGAACCCGGCCTTCCGGACGTTTTTCCAATGTTCCAACGCCGTGGTCGGGCGGCCGATCTCCTACCTCATGGACCCCGAACCGTTCGAACGCCTGGCGCAGGACAATTCGCACGAACTGATCCACGAGACGATCGAACACCCCTCGTATCACATCGTGTGCCACGAACTATTGTACAAATTGAAGGACCAGCAGCAATACGTCGGCATTTTCGTCGACATCACCAAAGCGCAGTGGAGCCAGACGAAACTCGACCAGCTCCGCGAGCAGACCGTCGTGCAGGCGCGCGAACTGCTCGAACAGCAGATCGACATGGCCCAGACGATCGCCGTCGCGCTGGGGCAGAACACCGCCCGGGCCGAGTCGCTGCTCGAAAACCTGATGGAACGCGCCAAGCGTGACAAATAAGCGAAACTCTTAGCCGCCGGGCTTGCCCGCCGCAACCGGAGCCCGATGCGTAAGCGAGGGACAATGAATCAGAGCCGCGACAGTCACAGAGCGGTCGCGCTGGCGGAAATGCGACGCAATTTCCGATGCGGCGGCGGTCACGGCGTGACCGCCCTACCCGCGTATTTGCACGAGATTTTTTCGGAAAGCTGAAACCATGACACGATATCGAACCAGGTTGTTGATTTTGACCGTCGCCGTGTGTGTTGCGGTCGTGCCGTTTTGCATGTCGACGGTTCATGGGGCCGACGAACCGGAATTCAGGGCCGGGGCCGCCATCGTCGATATCACGCCGCAGGAATTGCCCGTGCTGGTCAACGGCGGATTCTTCCCGCGGGAAGTGAGCCAGGTGCTCGACCCGCTTCACGCGAGGGCGATCGTGTTGGACGATGGCACGACGAAAATCGCTCTGGTCGTCGTCGACACCTGCCTGCTGCCGAAGGAACTGGCCGATGCGGCGAAAAAGCAAATCGCCGAACGAACCGGCATTCGCGAAGACCGCATTGTGATCTCGGCGACGCACTGCCATTCGGCCCCGTCGCTCATGTCGGCGCTCGGCACGCCGGCTGACGAAAAGTATGTCGCCTATCTGCCGGGCAAAATCGCCGAAGCGGTCGCCGCGGCCGATGCGAATCTCCAACCGGCGAAAATCGGCTGGGCCGTCGGCAATGACCCGAACAACGTGTATTGTCGGCGATTTCTCATGCGGGAAGGCACCGCCATGACGAACCGGTTCGGCGGCAAGTCGAACGACCGCGCCATGATGAACCCGGGCCACGCGAACCCGAA
Source organism: Thermoguttaceae bacterium (assembly GCA_031548645.1). GTDB lineage: Bacteria > Planctomycetota > Planctomycetia > Pirellulales > Thermoguttaceae > WRMR01. The sequence continues at coordinate 16,039 of JAVBQX010000168.1, read as the reverse complement.
CAAGATCGCCCGCACCGGCCCGGTCGACACCGCCGTTTCGGTCCTGTCGATACTCGACCGCGACGATCGGCCGATCGCGGTGTTCGCGAATTATTCGACGCATTACGCCGGCGTGCCGGGCGCCGTACTTTCGGGCGATTATTTCGCCGTGTTCGCGGAAAAAATGCGGGAGAAGATCGCCGCCAAGATCGGGGCGGACAAGATGCCCGATTCGTTCGTCGCGATCATGTCGAACGGGACCAGCGGCGACGCGAACTGCATCGACTTTTACAACCCGGACCGAAAGTTCGACTATCAAACCGTCGGCGAGGAAACCGCCGAAGCGACCATGACCGCCTGGGCGAACATTCAATATTTCGACCGCGTACCGCTCGGCATGGTCGAACGACGACTTACGCTGGCCAATCGCGTGCCGACGACGGACGAGGTCGCCGCGGCGAAAAAACATCTCGCCGAACTGCCCGGCGGCGAATTAAAAACCGTCGAAGACGTGTACGCGCAGAGTACGGTCACGATGGACGGTTGGCCGGAAACGTCCGAAGTGTGCGTACAGGCGGTCCGCATCGGGGAACTCGGCATCACGGCCCTGCCCGGCGAAATGTACGGCGTCACGGGCTTGGAAATCAAGGCCCGCAGTCCCTTCACGCCGACTTTCAACATCGGATTGGCCAACGGTTACGCGGGCTACATTCCGCCGCCGGAACAGCACGCTCTCGGCGGTTACAACACCTGGCGAACTCAAACCAGTTGCCTTGACGTCGACGCCGAACCGCAAATCAGGAATGCGGTCGTTGAGATGTTGAAGGAATTATCGCAATGAATTACACGATCCTGACAATGACTTGGAGAAAATTGCTGAAGAGAGGTGGGTAGCCGATCTCCGAGCGGCTACGTCGTCGTACTCGACGACCAAATCCGGTCGACTGGGTCCGTGGGCATGCCGTCGGCTGTCGCCGACCCGACCGCTCGGAGATCGGTCGGCCACCTTTTTCGGGAATTGATAACCATTGTTGTGAGAATGGCCATGCCGAATTCCATCCTGAATTTTCCGCAACTCGTCAAATACCTGCACCTGCCCGAACAGAAAGTGAAAAAACTGGTCGACCGCGGCGACATTCCCGGCCGCAAGGTCAAGGGCGAATGGCAGTTCAGCATGCCCGAGATCAACAGTTGGCTCGAACAGCGGATCGGCGCTTCGAACGACGGCGAACTGGCCGACATCGAAGACAATTTTCTCCGGGCCGCCCCCGGCGAGGAATCGCAGCAGGTTGAAATCGCAAAGCTGTTGCCGCTGGAAGCGATCGCGGTTCCTTTTCAAGTGCGGACGAAAGAATCGGCCATTCGCTCCATGACGCAACTCGCGGTCAACACGGGACTGCTCTGGGATGGCGAAAAAATGGCCGAGGCACTCAGGAAACGCGAGGAATTGCATTCCACGGCGCTCGACAACGGCATCGCCGTGCTGCACCCGCGACGACCGATGCCGAACATTCTCGGTGAAACCTTTCTCGCGCTGGGCATCGCCCCGAGCGGCATCCCGTTCGGCGGCGGGTTCGGCAACCTGACCGACATTTTCTTCCTGCTTTGCAGCATGGACGACCAGGTGCACCTGCGCATCCTGGCCCGCTTGAGCCGGATTCTCACCGCCCCGAGCTTCCTGGCGACCTTGCGCGGTCTCGAATCGGCCGCCGAAGTCCGCCGACTCATCGCCGATACCGAAGCGACGATTTGACCGGAGGCTTATCGATCGGAGGAATACAATTCCTTTTCCAACTCTTCCAGCGAACGGCCCTTGGTTTCCGGGAGATATCGCCAGATGAAAATCATGGCGGGGATCATCAACGCGGCGTAAACCGCGAAACTCAGTTCCGGGGCCTTTTCACGCAGCCAGGGAAACGTTTGTACCACGAGAAAACAGGAAATCCAGATGGTCATCGTTCCGATCGACGCCGCGCGGCCGCGAATCCGGGTGGGGAAAATTTCCGAAACGACGACCCAGGGAATCGGGCCCCACGACATGGCGAATGACGCGATGAACAAAACGATCAGGACGGGCAGGGCATGCAGGAGTACGGTTCCGCCGATGCCGTGCGACTTCAGGAAGAAAAGCGTTCCGATCAAGGCAAGCGTCGCGAAAATGGCGACCGTCCCCAATTTGAGCAGCGGTTTGCGTCCCCATTGATCGATTTTCCAAAGGGCGAAAAGCGTAAACGCGATGTTTGCCAGCCCGACGAACGTTTGCAGCCAATAGGAAAACGTGTCCGAATAACCCGCTTCCTTGAACACCTGGTTGCCGAAGTACATGATGACATTAATGCCCGTGACCTGCGAGAAAAACATCAACAGTACGCCGATCATCAGCCCGAAACGATACTTTGTGCTGAAAATTTCGGAAAAACGGCCGGTTTCCTGTTTCAGCACGGCGTGAATTTCCCGCATTTCCCTTTCGGCCTCTTCGCGTCCGAACAGTTTTTCGAGCGTGTGCATCGCTTTGTCGTCACGATTTTTGCCGGCCCACCAGCGGGGGCTTTCCGGCACGAAAAAAATCGCAAAAAAGTAAATCGCCGCCGGGATGCACCCCATGAGGAACATGCCGCGCCAGTTTTCGTCGACGAAAACACGGGAAATGACGGGGATATCCGACGAAATCGACAACATTTCGGGCAACGTCCGAATCAAGGCGTTGGAGGCATACGCGGCGAAGATGCCGATGACGACCGCCAATTGAAAGAGCGTGACCAAACGCCCGCGAATGGCCGGCGGTGAAATTTCCGAAATGTAAAGCGGCGCGACCATCGAAGCGACGCCGACACCGACGCCGCCGAGCCCGCGAAAAACGATCAGCCCGGCAAGGTTTGGCGGAAAAGCGCAGCCGAGCACCGAAACAAAGAGCAAAACTCCGGAAAAGAGGAGCACCACTTTTCGCCCCAACAGATCGGAAGCGTAACCGGCAATGGCGGCCCCGATGATACAGCCGATCGTCACGCAACTGACGAAAAAGCCTTCCATTCTTACGTCAAGTTGGAAGTATGCTTTGATGGATTCGTTCAAGCCGGAAACGACCCCGGTATCGAACCCGAAAAGAAAGCCCCCGAGCGCGGCAACCGCCGTGATCAGGATGAGGTAAAGGAAACGTTTGCCGGAATCCGTTTGCGGTTGGTTTTGCGTCATGATTTGGTTAGGACCTGTAGTAAAATGACATGTTCGTTTTTAGGGTAGGGCGGTTTCGCCGAAACCGCCGTAGTAGCTTTGGAAATTTTAAAAAAAGGGATGACGCTCTCGCAATCCGCGGCGGTCTCGGCGAGACCGCCCTACCTTTACCAACTTTTGATTTGACATTTTCAACCGAAACGGAGCTTGTTGAGTTCGTCGAACATGGCGACGATGTTTTCCGGCGGGACTTCCGGCATGATGTTGTGAATCTGCTGGAACACGTACCCGCCGCCGCGGGAAAATTCGGCGAACCGTTCGCGGACGCATTGCCGCACTTCGTCCGGCGTACCCGTGGGGAGAATTTTTCGCGTATCGCAGCCGCCGCCCCAAAACGTGATGCGGTCGCCGTAAGCCGATTTCAACGCGGCGGGATCCATGCCCTTGCACCCCACCTGGACGGGGTTGATGCTGTCGAGGCCTCCTTCGATCATCAGTTCGATCAGCGGAAAAACACCGCCGCAACAGTGCAATTGCGTTTTCAAGTGCGGAGCGATTTCCTTCGTCCGTTTCCACAACCGGCTGTGAAACGGCAAGTAATATTTGGCGTACATCTTCGTCGACATCAGCGGTCCGTTCCCGCTGCCGAGATCGTCTCCGAACATGACGACGTCAATGTACGGCGCGACGACGTTGAGCCATTTTTCCAGATTTTCGAGGTGGATTTGACACAGCGTTTCCGAAAACCGGAGACACGCCTCGGGGTAAAGCCCCATGTACGACATGTATTTTTCCATCGAAAACAGGTAGCACGGAATCTCATACATGTTGCCGCCGAACAGGCCGATGATAGCGAGGTCCGTCGATTCGCGGAGCGCTTTCGCACGGGAGCGCACTTTTTCCCGCCCTTCTTCGGTGTCGAGCGAATACTCCCATCCCGGCGCGGGCACGCCCGTCCACGAGGTTTTCGGCAACATTTCGCGGAGGTCATCGAACGGGTCGTTCACGAAATCGCGGTCCGCCAGCGGGTAATAACACTGCTCGAAAAAATACGTGCCGCGTTTCATCTGGGCCGCACGTTTTCCGTCGACGATCATGTAACGGTCGCCGTTTTCCTCGTCCAGTTCCGCGTAAACGGGCACCATGCACGCGGTGCCGTCGGTGAGCGTCCACGGTTTCCATGCGTTTTCCTCCAGCGCGAAGCCGCGTCCGAGTTCGACGGTATCGACCCGAAACAGGTCGAGAATCTCCGGCTCGATGACGGCCAGTTGTTGCACGAGATCGTAAACGTAAACGTGCCCCGTATTGATGCCGAGATGTTTTTTCAACCGGGCATAGGCCGCGGCGCTGATCCCGCTGGAACGGTGCCCCCCGAAATCCAGCGGCACCCAGGGCGTGGGCTGATGACTCAACGCCAATTGAACGCATGTGCGGGAATCGATATTATGTTTTGTCATGTTACGTATTCTTTCAAGGCTGGTGGCGGAGAGACTCAGTCCAAAATTCCGTCCGATGTTCCCGCATTATATCAGCCCTTATTTCAGAAGTCATTCACCGAGATCGTCCTTTTTTATTTTGAGCTTCTATCCTCCCTGGGGGGCGGCGGTGGGACATAATCTGTTTTTTTGTCAAAACATGTCGCCATTTTCATGTTTCGACGAAAAAACACTTGGAATTCTGGAAAAACGCGGTTTTCTGGTGACATCGGCCGCAAAAGTTGGTAGAATACCCCTTTTCCCGCCCGATCATTATTTATGACTCTGTGGGGAATGTCGCGAGATTTGTACACATGTTTCAGGGAATGTGTGTTTTTTTCAAAATAGCGCGAACAAAATGCGGCCGGTCATAGTATTTCAATATTGTGGGAACTTTTTCGCATGGGGATTGCCAATTCCCGCCGGGGGAACGCCAAAAATCATTTTGGCATTGTCGGAGCCGTGACGGATGAATGATAAACGACGCGAAATTTTGATAGGCTATCTGCTTGGGGCGCTGGAGCCGCAGGAATCGGCCAAGGTTGAAGCGGAACTGAAATCCAACGAAGGGCTGCGCAACGATTTGGGCGAACTTTGCCGGGAAATTTCCCCGATCAACGAAATCGTCGACAGCCACGTTCCCCCCGTCGGCCTCGCAAATCGCACTTGTTGCAATATCTGGTCGAAAATAGACAACAAAAATCATTCTCTTGAATCCCAAATCACCAAGGCGTTGACTCCGTCACAGAAATCTCCCCAAAAACGCAGAATCACTGTCGTTGTATCGCAGAATTCCGAAGCGGCCCAAAATTCACCGGAACAAACAGAGCAACATCTTCCCGTTGAAAATGTTGGAAATATTGTCGAGTCACCGCTTGAGCCGGTCATTTCTGAAACGCAAACGTGGCAGAAACCCGTTGCCGAATTTGAACCCGCTCTTGAAAACGAATTGCAGGAATTGAACACGGACGAAGCCATTCCGTTGAGCCGGGCTCTTCGCTACGCCGCGCCGGGCAAACTGCGAAAACCGGGCGAAACCGTCCGCCGGGTTGATCGTCCCGAACATGCCGCCGGGAAAGCGCACCTGCTGCTCACGGAATCGGCGGGAACGGGCAAGGGGCACCAGCCCAAGCATTACGGGCGGAAAACCGTGACGGTCAAAACGCATCGCCCCTGGACGGTTCGGGACGCTTTCGCCTCGCTGTTGGTCGGATTGACGGCCGCGGTTCTCATTTTTCCGGTCATCCAGATGGGAATCGGCAACTTCCGCGACATGATCATCCAGAAAAAGCTGCAAAGCGTCGCGAAAAGCATGGCCCCCAACACGTCGCAGTATTCGCCTTACGGTTTTTCGCAAAATGATCTGAGGATGTTGGCCAACATGAATATCGACCCCATGTCGACGAGTACGTATGCCAGTCAGCAGCGCAGCACGCCCGTCACTTTCTCCCGCACTTCCGCCAACTCGCCGTCTCTCCCGCCCACTCCATCGCTTCTTCCCGCCGGCCTTTCGCATGTCACTCCGGTTTGGCAATTCGCTTCGACCAATCCCGATTTTCTCATCCTCGACACGCACCAGGCGGAAAACTCCCGGCCAATGCCCGAACAAAACGTCTTCGGCTTCAGCGATGATCACGCCTTCAACCCCCTGCTGGTCGATCTGCCGGACCATGACCTGTTCGAAATGTTCCTGTCGCCGGAACTTTTTGTCCCTTCAGCGACCGGCCAAAATTCCGATGCCGACCTTCCACCGCAGGATGCTCCCGACGCTTCTGATTCCGCCGCATGGAATTTCGGTGGCCCCTCGATTTTCGACATCCCAACGCAAGACGCTTACACGTTGACCACTTTTCCCTGATGGCCAGGCCACGCATCCCAAAAACAGGAACGAGTTGCGTCCCATGATGATGCGAACACGTACCACACGCGAAATCCGCATCGGCGACGTCATGATCGGCGGCTCGAATCCCGTGCTGTTGCAGAGCATGTGCGCGACGAAAACGACCGACGTCGAAGCGACCGCGCACATGGCAACCGTTTTAGCCGAAGCCGGCGCCGGACTCGTTCGCATCGCGGTCGATACGAAACGTGACGCCGAAGCGCTCCGCGAAATCTCGATCCGTACATCCGCGCGGTTGTCCGTCGATCTGCATGAGAATCACAAGCTGGCGGAACTTGCGGCGCCGTTCGTCAAAAAAATCCGATACAATCCCGGACACCTACACCACATTGACCCCGAAATTCCCTGGCGGGACAAGGTCAAACGCATCGCCGAAGTCGCCGGGGAATATGGCTGCGCCCTGCGCATCGGCGTCAATTGCGGTTCGCTCGACCCGGCCAAACAATCGCTCGACGACGGTTCGCTCGACACCATGCCGCTGCTGGTCAGCACGCTCGAACACGCGGAATTTCTCGATTCGATCGGCTTCACCGATTTTTGCGTCTCGCTCAAATCGTCCGACCCGCTCATGGTCCTCCGGGCGAATCGCGAGTTTGCCCGCCGTCGGCCCGATGTGCCGGTGCATCTCGGGCTGACCGAAGCCGGGATGCCACCCGAAGCGGTGCTCAAATCCCGCGCGGCGCTCGAACCGCTGCTGGCCGAAGGCATCGGCGACACCCTGCGTGTCTCGCTGACCGTGCCGAACGAACGCAAAACGGAGGAAATCGAGGCCGGGCGGCTGATTCTCGCCAACGTAGCCGCCGGGGAGATTATGACGCCCGACCGGCTGCGATTGCCGCGACTCAATATCATCAGTTGCCCGAGTTGCGCCCGGGTCGAGAACGGCGTCTTCGTCGAGTTGGCCGAAACGATCCGCGAGGCGACGCGTTTCGCCGCCGATTTCCCGGTCAATATTGCAGTCATGGGCTGTCGCGTCAACGGTCCCGGCGAAACGGACAAGGCCGATCTGGGCATCTGGTGCGGCGCGACGCAGGCCAACCTGAAACGCGGTGAAACGCTCGTCGGTTCGTTCGATTACGACAAAATCGTCCCGCGTCTGCTCGAAGAATTGCGGCGGTTGATCGCCGGACGGTCGCCAGAATGAATCCGGCATTCCGTGATCAAACGTCGTTCATTTGTCTTTCGAAACGTTCAGCCGCACGATGATGGTTGACGGCGGCGTTTCCGAAAGGGTGTCGGAGGACGCCGAAGTGCGTTGCAACAGGGGCAGAATGGCGTCCGGCAACTTGTAGCTCTTGATTTCCTCGCGGTTCGCGTACATCATTGCAATCAACGGCAAAAGCTGATCCATCTGCATTTCAAATTCGTAGACCGTGACGGCTTTGTTGCCGTTTTCCCGCATGGCGAAGGAATAGCCGTTGTCGGCCAGCAGTTTTGCGACATATTCGTTGTCCCTCGCGGTCGGCGAAAGCTCAAGCATCACCTCGACGATCGGCTTGCCGTCTTTCATCATGAGGGCGTGATTGGCCCCGCTTTCGGGAATGCTGCCGCCATCGGACAAAGGCCGCGGAGGCACATAGATTTCTTCCGTAGCCCCACCAGTCGGCTGTTCGGGGGAAACGAAGGCGGTCTGTTGATCCTTGCCCCCAAAATTCGCGGCGAAAAACACGATCCCGATCAACAGGACGGCGGCCGGAATTCCCCAAACAACGGGGTTCTTCAAACGGGACAGAAGCACGGAACGCGAAAGTTTGCCGTTCGACTTGTTGCGATCCGGCGATGCTTTTGCTTTGACCGGGCTGGTGAAATCGACCGAAGTGGTTTGCTCGACCAGCTTCCCGGAAATCGAAACCGTTTCCCTATCGATTCGGTTGAAGAGATTTTTTTGAAAATCATGTGGAAGATTGTGCCGTCTGGTGTGACGAATTTCCTTGCGGATGGCCAGAAACTCCTCGTACAGCTTTTTCGCTGCGGGGTCGAGTTGCAGCAGATTTTCGACTTCCTGCTTTCGGCCTGACGAAAGCTCGTTATCGATATATCCGCTAATGAGTTGTTCCAACTGCAAGGTATTCATTTTTCAATAATCAGTTTTTACGGCCCAATTGCTCCCGCATCACCATTCGGGCACGATGCAAACGGCTTCGCACGGTGCCGATCGGAATGTCCAAAATTTCCGCAATCTCTTCGTAGGAAAATTCTTCCAGCTCACGAAGGACAACAACGTCACGGAATTCCTGCTCCAAATTATCGACAACCTGACGCACTACTTTGATATTTTCTTGCGAAATCAAGTTTTCGTCGGGTCGTCGTTCTCGATCTATAAGTCTATCATTCATATCCTGTTGGATCGATTCGGCCATTCGGTGTGTCCGATATTTCCGTCGCATTCCGATGGCGACGTTGAAGGCGATCCGATACAACCAAGTGTAAAACTTGCTGCTACGACGGAACGTGTCCAACCGGAGGTAGGCCTGCATGAACGCGTCCTGAGTCACATCGTACGCATCTTCCGTGCTGCCAACAATTTGTATCATTGTATTGTACAGCCGCACCTGATATTTCGTTACGAGTTCCCCAAAAGCGTCACGATTCCCCTCCAATGTCTGCTCAATCAGTTGGTCGTCGTTCACTTCGTATCCCGTCTTACTGGTAAGTTAGATAATCCTGCACGAAATTGGTTCCCTTTTTTTCGCCAAACTCGCCTTTTTAGAAAAATTATTGATTTAAACCTGTGAATACGGCACAAAATCAGCTTCGATATTGACTCTCGAAAAAACTTGTGAATATCTTCTTGATAGTCCTGTATACTTAACTATTTTAGTTAAGTTACCACAGAAAAATTATGTATTTTTCCAAAATATTTCTATTTTGTATGAAAATCTACTCAAAACGAAAAACGATGCGTAAAACATAAATAGGTTGAGTTTTATGTTTGCATAATAGTATAGCTTTCTGTTGTTGCATCGTAATCAGAAAGAATTGTGTGTGAAATTTCGATTCTATTCAACAGACACAAAAAAATACTTTTGGAATCAAGTTGGCATGTACAAAAGTTGACGAAACACCTTCAATAAGTTTGTACTGCTACCTTCTTTCATCCCGTAATGTACGGAAAAATATAACATAAGTACATAATGTAAGTTGTGCCATAATAAAAAATGAAAAAAAGAATTATTTTTTCTTAGAAAACTTTTGCCGTTTCAAAAGCATCTCATTATAATGATTGCTCAGGGGGAAATTTCCCCAAATGTTACAGTTTATCGCACAAAAACAGTTTTCATATCAAGCAGACGGAAAAGCGTAATAACAGAAGTTCATTTCAATTCCATGTTAATTCCCGCAAAATATTCCGTTTTTTTGTTGTTTCGTATAAAATAAGAAAATTACACAATCTATCGACGATTCAAGATAACAACTCCTCATTGACGTGCCGCTTTTTAAACCAAGACGGCGCGGTTATTGAACGCTTATCGAAAGGTTTTTTCATGGCCCGCATGTCCGAAACGCTTCGCACTTTGTTTTCCGGGGACGGTTCCTTTTCCGACAGGCTTATCGACATGATCGACGAACTGGTCGATCCGGCCAACCGGACGAAACACCCCTTCAAGCGCTCCTTTATCTTTGAGCCGCTGGAAGAGCGGGTCGTTTTGAACGCGGCGCCGACCTTTGTCGACCTACCGGACGAGATTACTGTCATTGCGGGCGACAGTTTCCACCTTGCACTCAACGGTCATGACGACGATGGCGACGCATTGACGTTCGGCACGTCTTCGAGCCTTGCCAGCGTTCTGTCGGGGAACAGCAGTATCCGCATGAAGATCGTGCAGAAGGACGCGGACGGCAAGGTCATCAAGGATTTCGGCTACATCACCATCGAATTATTCGAAAACGACGCGCCGCTCACGACGGCCCGGATCAAGCAGATCGTCGAAAGCGGGTTTTACCAGGACAAGCTGTTCCACCGGATCATCGACGGCTTCATGATTCAGGGCGGCAGCAAAAGCGGCACCGGCACCGACGGCACGGGCACGCAATTCAACGATGAATTCAGCACTCTCCTGCGTCATAACGGCAAAGGCATCGTCTCCATGGCGAACAGCGGTTTCCAGAAAGACGCCGATGGCGAGTATATTTTGGATGCAAACGGCAATCGCAAGGGAACCAACGATTCGCAGTTTTTCATCACGGACGCGGCCACGACCTGGCTGGACGATCTCCACTCGATTTTCGGTTTCCTGACCAGCGGCTACGACGTACTCGACGAAGTGAGTGCCGTCCCGACGAAAGGCGGGGAGGGAAGCGACAAGGATCGCCCGACCTTCGATATCGTCATGGAAGATGTGCAATTGATCGACAACGACACGGAGAACGGCGTCCTGCGCATCAAGGCCGACAAGAGCATGGCCAATACGACGCAGGAAATCACGGTGTTCGTCGATGACGGCAACGGGAACAAGGTGGAAAAGAAGATCAAGGTCAACGTGGCCCCTGCGGCGGCGGACCTGAAATTCGACGAGCCGGTCGTTGCCGAGGTTGACGCCGGCAAATCCGTCATCGTCGACCTGCCGGGACTGGCCAACATTCCGAAAGACCAGATTAAGTATTATCTTGAAGCGTATGAAGGCTCGCATCCGGGCATGACGTACAAGGTAACGGCGGACAACAAGCTGGAAATCACGGCCGCTGCCGGCGTTTCCGGCCCGCAATACGTCTGGATCGCGGGCCAGGAAGTCCTCGACGGCTGGGTGCGCGGCGTCGAAGGCCGATACATGATGGTCGTTGTCACGCCGGCCGCGCCGACCGTGACCTGGACCGGCGGCGACAACGGCACTGAAGGCGACGGCATCACCTCGAACAACAACAAGGACGAGAGCACGGCGCTGCAATTCACCGTCGACAATGTCGTTCCCGGGGCGAGTATCAAGCTGTATGCCAACGGCGTCGAGGTGCCCTTCAAGACGGTCAGCGACACCTACTACGATGACGCCGGAAACGTCGTGACCAGTACCAGCACCAATGTTGCACGCCGCAAGCTGGTCGTTGAAACGGTCGGCAGCGGCGAAAACAAGCTCAACGACGGAACCTACAATTTCACCGTGATCCAGTCGCACACGCCCACGGGTTTCAAGGAAGCCCTGGTCAGCGACGCCTCGGCTGCGATCAAGGTCATCGTGGCGACCGTGGCGCCGAATTTCGTTTCGCCGCTGGACGGGTTCGTGTACGACATCTCGCCCGGCGAAACGCTGACCATCCCCGTCAAGACGAACAAGCCCGATGCGACCGACATCGTCATTGCGTTCGACGGCACCGTTCCCTCGGGTATGACCCTGAGTGAAGACGGAAAAAGCGTCACCTGGACGCCGGCCGCCGATATTGAGCCGGGCGATTACACTTTCACGCTCAAGCTGACCGACGGGGCCGGCAACTCGCGCACCACGACCTGTACCGTCTCCGTGCAGAAGGGCCTGAAATTCGACGTCGAGGGCGACACCGACGTCGACGAAGGCGAAACCATCATGCTCGACCTGAAACCTTCGGAACCGGGCGAGGGCGAAGAGCCCTATGACGGCCCGCTGACCTTTGAAATCGAAAGTTCGACACTGCCCGAAGGTGCTGAAATGTCGATCACTCAAAGTGAAGATGGGCGTTCGGCCCTGTTCATGTGGACGACCACCGAGGCGGACGGCCCCGGCGTTTACACGATCACCTTCAAGGTGACCGACGAAAACGGCAACACGCGCAAGAAGATGATCCAGCTCACCGTCGACGAAGTCAACAGCGACCCGTACTTCAAGCCGGAGGATTTCGAGGAAACCTATCACGTCAAGGAGCACGAGGAACTCGTCATCGACGTCAAGGCCCATGATGACGACATCCCGAAAAACGCCTTGTCCTACTCGCTGGTCGGCGACAACATTCCCGAAGGCATGACGATCAACGAAACGACGGGAAAACTGACCTGGACGCCCGGCGAACAGTACGGCGGCCAGATGTACAAAATCACCATTGAAGTGACCGACGAACACGGCGCGACGGCCCGACACACGATCACCATCGATATCGAGGAAACGGACGACCCGCCGGTCTTTACGCCGGTCGATCCGATTTCGGTGTATGACGATTTCGGCAACCTGAAATGGGACATGCATGCGGTCGATCCGGATATTCCGACAAACGAGGTCCGCTATTCGCTCGCCGGTGACAATATTCCCGAGGGCATGACGATCAACCCGACGACCGGCGAAATCATCTGGAACATTCCGGCCGGTTACGCGGGTTCCGACGTCCCGTTTCTCAAGTTGGGCATCGAAGTCAAGGCGACCGAGGTCATTCGCACCCAAACCGAAAACGACCTGGGTGAAATTGACATCGTCGAAACGGACGGCCTGGCCACGTCCTACACCGTGACGCTGACGATTTTCAGCCGCGGTTACGAAGCCCGGATGGAAGCCGAACGCCAGGAACAGGCCGCGGCCTGGACGCAACTGCAATCCCAATTCCAATCGACGATTGACATTCCGGGCCTGCCCGGCGCAGGGTTCGACCCCCTGGCAATGCGTGACGTGCCTGGCGGCAGCGCGTATTACAATGCGCAGCGGGCCAACGGACGCATCGAATCGCCGATGCTCGACCCGCATCACGACACGCGGTTCCGCGACCGGTTCGACACGATTTCGTTCGGCGTCGACAATCTCGGCTCAGGCGAAGTGACGGACCCCGAACAACAACAGCAGCCGACGCAACGGGAAAATGAACGGTCGCAGCAGCCGGCGTCAACCGCCCCTGCGACGGAACAGGGCGGCTATCGTTCCAACCGGCCGATTTCGCCCGGTGCGTTTTTGCGGAGCGTCGAGTCCGGATTTTCGCGAATGAGTACGCCGCTGCTCGACGCACTTGATAACGTTGACGTTGGTCGGGCCGTTGCCGATGCCCAGGACGCCGGCCAGACAATCAGCACGTATTACAATAACGCGGCCCAATCAACAACGCGGTCGGGCGCTTCGTCACACGATGCGGCCATGCGCGATTGGGACAACGCTTCCGCCCGTGACGACGGAGCCCGCGAACAGTTCCGCTCCCTGCGGCTGAAATAGGGTTGAGCAGGGGGTTGTCCGGGGATTGCGCTACGCTTCATCCCCGCTCCTTTTTTAATCCAAACTCCGCTCTTCACTCGCCTGCCCGGAGAATCTGGCCGGTGTAATCGAAGTCGATTTTCCGGCCCGGCGGCACGACGAGAAAATTTTCGTCGGGCCAATGGCCGTTGACGAGGTTTTCGAGCAGGGACAGGTCGCCGGCGAGTTTTTCGTAGGCCCAGCCGCGTTCGGCGGCTTCGTTCCGCGCGATTTGTTCGAAATGACCGTTCGGCTCAATGCCCATTTCGATGAAGGTCATTCGCTGGTAATGCGGCATGCCGACGAGCTGCTCCCAGAGGTATTTCGCGTTTTCCTCGCCGTAACGTTCGACCATCTGCGCGAACGAAAGCATTTGCCCGGTCCGAGCGTCCGGTACGCCCTGCGGCGTTTCTTGCGGCGTCATGCCGCCGGTCGCGTGTTGCGAATATTGCAGGAGATGATCGCCGCGTTCGATCCAGCCCATCGTCTTGAAATACGTGCCGGGGTTCGCGAAAAAATATTCCTCGTAGCGCCGTTTGTCGCCGAGAAAAAGCGTGATGCAATCGTGCGCCCGAGGGATGACCAGCGGCACACGCCCTTGCGGGGCCAGCCCGACCACGCCGCCGTTGCAGAGCGCGTAGCCGAGCAGCACCGCATCGTACACGTCCGGGTCGACCGCTTCGAGGACGCGATTGAGGGCCTCGAACATGTTCGGCCGTCCGATGTCGTGCAACCCCTTGGCAAGAAATTCGACGTCGACCCGGTGCGGCGATTTCGAAGCGACCCAGCACAGTTCGCGAAACAGAATTTCACAGGCGATCAGTTTAAAACGCATGGGGGAATCGTTTGAAAATCGGTGATCAGTACTTGTTCGCTCAAATATTCGACCTTTTCACCCGATGATGCGTTTCCAGCGTTCGAGGTTGTACTGCACTTTTTCGGCGGTGGTCATGGTCGAAAAATCAGGTTCCTGTTCCGGCGCGGTCGAAGTGCCGGTCGACGCGTTGTGGGCGATGCCGGGGGAAGACAGCGCTTTCTTTTTGCCGCCGCCCGTCGACGAATAACTGTCGGACGTTTCCGTCGAAGCCAAGTCGTCTTCCAGCGTGCGGCGTGAGGGAATGCCGAGTCGCTTGAGATCGGCGTGATAGGCCCGGGTCGCTTCCTCGGGCATGATGCTCCCGTCGGCGATCATGCGGAGATAGTAAATGAACGCGAGCTGGTGTTCCGCGTTGTTGATCTTGCGACCGTACAGGGCGACGCGTGCGCCGTATTTCTTCGCCTCCCAGAGCATCTGGAACGCGTCGAAGGTCGTGCCCGCCGAGCCGCCGAGAATGCCGACGACGATCGAACTGTCGTAACGCACGAGCGCTTCCATCGCCGCGGGGCCGTAATACGGGATTTTGAGAAAGACAGGCCGCCCGCTGCCGGTCACGCCGGCCAGTGTCCGGACGATGTGGTCGCACACGAATTTCCCGATGTTTTTCGGCGTGTCGGCGCTATTGACGTTCGGGCTGAAAACTTCGAGGAAATGACGGAACCCTTTCGCTTCGGCTTCGAGCCGAAACGCGCCGTAGGCGTTCAGTGCGTACCAGTCGCGCTCGGTATCGTTGTTGTAGGTGATCGAATACAGCCCGAGATCGGCCCCGAGTTTTCGCTCTTCCGGTGTGCAGTTGTACTTGCCGCACATGGCATGGTCGAGCGTTGCGCTGCGGAACGGCATCGACGGGTCGGTCGAATATTTCATGCC
The DNA here is from genome assembly GCA_031548645.1 of Thermoguttaceae bacterium. Taxonomy (GTDB): domain Bacteria; phylum Planctomycetota; class Planctomycetia; order Pirellulales; family Thermoguttaceae; genus WRMR01. Next base: position 655 of record JAVBQX010000168.1, on the reverse strand, counting down.
GCTTCCGGCGAGCCAGATGTCGGTCGTGTCGTTCGCGCGGATCGCCGGGGTGATGCCCGTATTGTCGAAAATCCGTTCGCGGATCGTCAGCACTTCGTTCGTGCTGGCGCTCATCAACACGATGTCGACCAACCGCTGGGCCGCGACTTCCCGGATGATCTGCCGGTATTCGTCGAGTGTGCGGAAGCGTGCTTCGTTACCATAATGCTCCGGGCTTTGCCCCGGCGCCGAAAGCCCGTAGGCCATGTCGGCGTCTTTCGCATCGGCGAGGATGAAATCGTTGCAATTGGAATTGGCCAAAATTCGGGCGATTTTCGCGTCAAGTGTTTTCATGGGACTGTGGAGTTTGGAGTGTTGGGTGTGGAGTTACGAGTCGGGAAGTGCGTTCCCGGATTTGTCATGTTATTCGCATGTCCGTTTATAATGTAAAAATATCCGACGCTTCGTACCGTGGGGCGATGTGCAGCGGCAAGGCGTCCTGGAGGACTCGCTCGTGCGTTTCGCGGACGAGTTGCGGGTGGTTGCTTTCCTGCGAAATGTGCCCGAGGCAGGCCCATTGCAGCCGCGACTTGGCCCCTTCGATCAGCCGGGCCGATTCGAGGTTCGAAATATGCCCGCCTTTACCGCGGATGCGGGCCTTCGTTTCGTCGGGATA
>JAVBQX010000150.1:0-17818 GCA_031548645.1 Thermoguttaceae bacterium | reverse complement strand
GGTTTCAATCCACGCACCCGCATGGGGTGCGACTCACCAAGATACTTTTTGACGATAAAAATAGGGGTTTCAATCCACGCACCCGCATGGGGTGCGACAGGGGTTAGGGTCTGAGTGTTAGGGTCTAGGGATGGTTTCAATCCACGCACCCGCATGGGGTGCGACCGGGATTACTCCCACGAAAAACGCCATGTACCCAGTTTCAATCCACGCACCCGCATGGGGTGCGACTTCCCGCACTTCCGAACACGATAGATTGCTTCTGTTTCAATCCACGCACCCGCATGGGGTGCGACTTCGGGGGTTGGTTCGATACTTGGGTCATGTCGGTTTCAATCCACGCACCCGCATGGGGTGCGACGTGAGGTCAAGGCAACAAATATTCGTTTCCTGTTGTTTCAATCCACGCACCCGCATGGGGTGCGACTGCATGGTAGCACAGCCGGGAAGTGCATTGGGGGTTTCAATCCACGCACCCGCATGGGGTGCGACGCGGCGACAAAAAATATTGCATGAGCACTGACATGTTTCAATCCACGCACCCGCATGGGGTGCGACTGCCCGCATAATCATTGCCGATTTTATTCAACGCGTTTCAATCCACGCACCCGCATGGGGTGCGACGCGTCAACCGCAATGTCTAGTTTTCGTCCAGGTTGTTTCAATCCACGCACCCGCATGGGGTGCGACATCGGTTGCCCGGTTGTGGCGTTGATCATGCCGGTTTCAATCCACGCACCCGCATGGGGTGCGACTGGACGCCATCGCCGAAATCAATAAGGCGTGGTCGTTTCAATCCACGCACCCGCATGGGGTGCGACAATGCCTGTTCAAGGGCGTCGACATCGCCGATTCGGTTTCAATCCACGCACCCGCATGGGGTGCGACTTTCCTCGAATCCGCTCACGATCCAGTCGCCTTTGTTTCAATCCACGCACCCGCATGGGGTGCGACCGTCACCGCCGGGTGCAGGAACACCGCGAAAGCCGGTTTCAATCCACGCACCCGCAGGGGGTGCGACACGTAAAAAACGGTTTCATGCTTGTGGATTTGGGTTTCAATCCACGCACCCGCATGGGGTGCGACACGATGACCGCTGATTGCTTCGGGGCGTTGATGTCGTTTCAATCCACGCACCCGCATGGGGTGCGACACTTTTTTGTTAATCTGATGTTAACAAAGGGGTTATCATCCTGAATTCGCGAAACGGTTCGATAAAAGGTCATTCGCAAGGACAATATTTGTAACGATAGTACCAAGCCACTGTGGTACATGGAATTATGGTTTCCGCGAACCTCACGGGGGTTTGGTGAGCTCCTCGGGTTCGCGAGAGCCTTTTGGGCGGCTCAGAAGGATGTATTTTTTCATAAAAATGACTTTCGGTATTGAGTGATTTGCACAACGGGCATTAAATGATCAGCGGCCCGTCCGGGTCATAGGTTTCTTTGGCGCCGACGTGCTCCACGCGACCGTGCCAGTTTTTGCCAAGATGATAAAACCGCAAACTGTCCGTTTCCGGATTCATTTCGCTTTCCAACATCGCTTTCAGTTTCACGAACATCGCCGGGTCAACCTTGCATTCGAAAACCGAGTTTTGCACCCGTTGGCCATGATTGACGCAAATTTTTGCGATCCGTCGCAAGCGTTTTCGCCCTTCACGGGTTTCCACATTGACGTCATAGGTGATTAAAACAAGCATGATTAAGGTTCCAAATCATTTATAAAAGATCGGCGGATAAGCGTCCAAATCACCGCGAAGCCATCGCGCGAAAAGTTGAGCCTGAAGAAACGGGAGCAGTCCCAGCGGAGCTTTTTCACCAAGAAACGGATGTTGAATCGTTTCTTTTTTCCGTTCCTGCCACGCTTTCAAGGCTTCCTTTCGCACATCATCTTTCAGTTCAACGCCACCGCTTTCGCGTTTGACGAAATCCTTGCCTTTGACCTGGCCGAGGTTGATCAGCGTCAGCACGAATCGATCAACGAGCCACGGGCGGAATTCCTCCATCAAATCAAGCGCTAGTGACGAACGGCCCGGCCTGTCCGCATGAAGAAATCCCATTTGCGGGTCAAGCCCGACACTTTCGCAGGCGGCAGTGCAGTCGTGTGCCAGCAGCGTGTAAAAAAACGACAGGAGCGCATTGACAATATCGAGCGGCGGACGGCGCGAACGTTCGCGGAAGAAGAAATCCGACTTGTTGATCAAAATCAATTCGTCAAACACCTGAAAATACGAACGTGCCGCATCCCCTTCGATGCCGCGAACGCGGTCAATGGGGTGTGGCTGTTTAAGTTCCTGCAAAGTCTGCGCTAAAAGATCAATCGTTCTTGTCAATGCCGCGCTTTGCTGCGAAGCGTGATCGCGTGCGAACCGCATGAGAACCGTGCGGGCGTTCGCAACTTTGGCCGCGACGAACGATTGGCAGCCGCGGATATTTTCTCCGCATCGGTGCTTGCCCGATGTTGGGCGCGTCGCAGTAGAACGTTTCCCGATTGCGGTCCCGTCGCACGGGCCATAAAATGTCCGTTCTCGGTAAGAAACGAAATCGTCACATGATTTTCACCGCACAATCCCAACGCGAAAGGCGTCACCATCACGTTTCCGAAACAGACAAGCCCCTCAATCGTGTGGATCGGCAACCGCAACAGTTCGGTCCGCTCCAGACTGATGACGATGTTCGTTCCGTCCCGCGAAACGTAGGCTCCCTGCTTTGTGATGTATAACGTGTTGCCAAGTTGTTTCATGACGGGCTCACTTTATTGACTGTTCATGTCGATCATTTTTTCCAGATAGGCCGATGCGTTTTTCGGGAGGTCGGGCATGCACTCTTCGGCGAGCGAGCAGGATTTGCAGTGCGGGCCGACGGTCGGAGGCGGGGTGATGCCGCCGCTCATCAATTCATGAAATTTTTCCGCGAGCCGTTCGGTTTCGCGACGCAGTTTTTCGTCAATGGGGACGATGAGCCGGTTACGCGTTTGACCGTAATAGAGCGAGCCTTCCGGGATCGTCACGTCGAGCATTTCTTCGAGGCACAGCGTCTGGGCGCAGAGTTGCACTTCATCAACGTTCCCTTTTTTACGTTTGCCGCGTTTGTATTCGACGGGGTAGACCCGCCACGTTCCCTGGCGGCCTGGCAGCTTGAGCGTCGCGTTCGGGTCGCGGTGAAATTCAACGACATCCGCGATGCCGACCAGCCCCAAGCGTCGCGAAGTCAACGGCAATCCGCGCGTGATTCGAACATCGCCTCGCGTCTCGGATTCGTCGTTGTGAACCCGTTCGTGCATGAGGCGGCCCTGTGCGGTCAGAAAATTCTCCGACCACACCTGTTCGAGATGTATCAACGCACATTGTCGGGCGCAAAACGCAATGTGTTGCAAGCCCGAGACGGCCAAAAGCTGATCGTCGGTGTACATGGGAATGACGCGTTACGGTTTTTCGATGATTTCGATTCCGTTCGGCAAATCATCGCGGTTGATGGAAATGGCGTAATCGCTGGAATCGCGGGCGGGTACGTCGTCGTTTTTCTTTGCGACTTTCACCCGATCAAACAAACTTTTCGACGGCGCGTTGCCGAGCGCGGAGGCATGTTTGAAGATCACCAGCTTGCACGTCGACATCATCCCCCGCGCGGCACTGTGGTCTTGCTCGAACATGTTGACAAGTGCGTCCCAGAATAAATTGAGATCGTCGTCACTGAACCCGGTCTGCGCGGCCAAGTGCGGGGAGATGAAACCGTAGGAAATATAAATCCCGTACGGCACCGTGTTTTTGCGACCCATCGTGCGGTTGTCACCGCCTTGTTTTTCGGCTTCTTCGACGGTGGCGACGGCCATACGGGTGATGGAATGCTCCAGCGTGACAATTTGATCGACCGAACGGCCAAAAGTGAACTGAATCGGTCCGCGCACCTGACCGGCATTGGGACCGGTACTCATCACCGCCCCGAAGGTTCGGATGTCATAATATGTTTTGCACATTTGTTGACGCGCACTTTCAATTTCACTTCCCTGCCCTTTTCCTTTGTCATTACGTTTTTTTCCATCTTTTTCATCCGCAGGCGCTTTTTCCAGGTCGATTCCAAGTTCCTGATAAGCGCCGCCGATCAAATTATTCAAAATCGCCTTTTCCTTGACGAAAATATCATAAGGGGCGGTCATGCCTTTGGTGATTTGCACGAAGTTGCGGACTTTGCGTTTGAGACAGACGTCAGTGACAAGCCCCTGTCCGGTTTCGGGATCGATTCGCGGCAGATTGCCGGCGTCCGGGTCACCGTTGGGGTTGCCGTCTTTCACGTCGAAGATGAGAGCGAAGTCATAACGATTGGCAATGGGATGGGACATGGTATTTTTTCCTTATATTAATATTGAGATGATTTGGTGAAGTGTCTTTTCGATAAACCGTCATTCCGCTTCCGTTGTCACGGTTTCTTTTTTCTTGTAAAAATCCTGCATTTGGTGGTAATAACCGATGGCGAAACAACCCTGGTCATGCAGCGACAAATGCGACGGGAATTCCTTTTCAATGCCGTCAATGATTTCGCCGAGAATGCGTTCAAGATTGACACGGCGACCGGCGTTTTCCAGCTTGGAAAGATGGTGATTCTTCAAACGCATCAAATTGCTGAACACACTGGCCGGAGTTCCCGACGCGGCGGCGTAAAAACGATCGCGAATCGTCGCGTTGATGCCGGGGTTCGCTTCCGATTGAATTTTTTCAAGCACGGCGAAAAGTCGCCCCAGCAAATAACCTTTGTTATCGTTGGTTTTATCGAGTGACACGGTTAGTCTCCTAAAATTCGTTTCTTTTTTATAAAATCGATGAAATCTGTTAAGATACGCTTTGATGGTTGCCGCACGCGGGTAGCTGACCTCGCGTTCGGCACAAATACGGCGAATCGCGGCTTTCAGCAACGTTGCCGGATAAGGCAAACCCTGCAAAATGGCACGCATGGTTTCGCCGGCGAGGTTCGGGGGAATGTTGTCCGACTTCCCTTGCACGGCCGTTGCGACCAGCAATCGAAAGAGCGGCAAAAACTCCGGTGCCTTGGGCGGGGCGTCAATTTGAAGATCGTCGAAATGCTCTTTGATCCGTTTGGCAATGTTTTCCACGGTATCAACGATCCAAAAACGAATCGAAATCCTCGCCGCATTCGGGGCCAATCCCAAGACGTAAAACCGCGGCGGCTCTTTGTCTTTTGCGTCAACGTGAAAAGCACCGCTTTCGATGGATTTGTAAATCGCACGAACCGCTTCGACGCCTTCGTCAGGATTGTCTTTTGGCGGTTCGCTGAAAGCCGTGATAAACCATCCTTCGAATTCGTTTTCCTCCGACGCCCAGGCGACGGTCGAGGCATCACCGACCTGCATTCGGTTTTTCGAACCTTTCGCAAGCATCGTGTTCAACGCCGTCGCAAACGCAAACGCGGCTTTTTTTCCGACGGGAGAGTTTTCACCCTGTTTCTTGCCGAACGAACAGAATGCGTCCAAATTGAAACCGATGATCGTTCCGCCGGACGTGTTGCCACCCCAAACGCCTTTGATCGAAGCGTGCAGGTTTTCCAGTTCGTCTTTTTCACCGGTAATCAAACAGGTGATTCGGCTATCTGCGGCGTCCGTTTTTTTAGCAACTTTGGTCGCTCTCTTTCCAGTGGATTTCGATTCGCTTTCCTTTTTTTCCAAAGAAGGCTTGGCATCAATCGCTTTCTTGACGGCGGAAGAGTCGGTGATGATTCCGCGAGCGCCCGCCAGTTTGAACACAAAAAATGAACCGGTTTTTTTGAGATTTTCCCATTCCGCAAACTGCTCAAGTATTTTTTCCTTATCAGGAATCGCGAAAAACTGTTTTAACGCCTTGAAACCGGGATCATTGACTTCGCCAAGTGCATGAACCTGTGTGACAAACGCCTCATGTTGTTGTGCAACTCGTTCCGGTGACCCTTTTAATGGAACCCCCAAAACGTATTCCGGCGTGTCCCATAAAAGGTTCGCGGCAATGCCAACAGTACGTTTGATGGACTGCGGTATCAAAAACCGCTTGGTCGTTTTGCTTTTTCCCGTCCCCTCGACGGTCGAAACGAGGTCAATCGGGTTGCCGTCTTTGTCCAAGACAAGGACGTAGGCAATTTCCTTCCATTCCCAGCCGGGCGGGGCGATGTCCGAGTCCGCGTCCGACGCTTTGCGGTCGTAATACTCTTTGAGTGCTTGTAAAATCATGTGCTCACCCCCTGACTTCATCACTGTTGCGGTCGGGAACATGAATCACGCCGTTTTTCATTTCGGCGCGAAAGAACAGCGGTTTGATGTTGGCCGAATCGCGAAAATCCATGTCGTAAAGCATCCAGCCCAAATCGCGCGATTCGTCGATCGGCATGTCCAATTGTTCTTTCGACGGATCGACCAAACGCACCTCGGCGGCAAACTCGCGACAACCGAGATAGGGCTTATGGAACCACTGCCCCTTTTTCGCACGTCGCTCGAACATCGCGGCATATTTCGCCTCGGTTTCATCGGGCCGCATTTCCTGCGAGCCGAGTTTTTGCCAATCAGCGTATTCCTCAAAATCGGTCTCAAGCAGAAACTCCGGCACCGGATTGCGATGCGGCACCCGATCTTCCGGCGGAATAAATTCAAATTCCGCATGAATCCTGTAGCAGACATCCCGCAAAAACAGCCCGGCTCGCTGTTGGCGGTCGTCTTCGATGAAAATTCCGCTTCCCGCCCGAGTGGAGGCGACTTTGCCGACTTCATTTCGGCGGACGGAAATCCACCGAATGTCGCGGAGCACCTCGATTTGTTTGATTTTCCAGAAAATCGCCGGTTTCCAGAAAATCGCGTCAAAAATCGCTCTCGCCGCTGATGGGGTGGGCACGTCATAACTGACCCGCTCCACCTTCATTTCAGGCCGGGTAAAGCAGGCAAAATCCCCGCTCACCTCCAGCCAAAATCCTCGTTTTGACATGTTTTATACCAATTGCTCTTGATTTTATTCTAAAAAAAACTATAATTGAATACTTAGCGATGTGGATCAGACATCGCTAAGTATTCTGGGATTGTTACTTCATGAGTTTATTGAGTTCTACAATAAACTTTGTAGCGACAGCAAGTCCGATAACTACTACAATTATTGCAATTATATTCATTTATCCCTCCTTTCTAAAAGATGGTTGATACGTACCTATAGTTAAAATAAGTAATTTGCTAAGTATTTTCTATGTTTTGTTATGGAGTTTTCCGACAAGAGAAATAGTGTGTTCAGTATATAGTTAAAAGGCAGTGTGCCTTTGAAAAAACAATTTCATTTTAATCTTATGCTATGCTTCGCTTATTAGAGCGAGTATATCATGAATATTTCAAAAAGAAAGCCCTTTTTTTGAAATATTCATGATTGTCGCAGTTTAAATTAATTGGGGTAATGCACAAATATTTTGGAGCCTCTAATACCAGTCGCACCCCATGCGGGTGCGTGGATTGAAACATTTTTATCTTTTGCTTGTCAAATACCAGTCGCACCCTTTACGGGTGCGTGGACTGAAACAAGGCTTTCGCTAAGTGTGCGCCCTTTGATGCGGGGTTGAAATTTAAAATCTGTCTGGGGCTTCGGTTCCAGTTTTTCTAAATGATTGATTCCTCACACGACAAACCGCGTTTCATTATATCGAAGCCGTATTCATTTGAATAGCATTCTGTATTCTGAATGAGAATATTTGTCATTTCGCCGTGTGCCTCCAAAAAGCGAATCATCCCTTGATCGAACATTGCTTTGACGGCGAACTTGGGGACGTTGACCGTGAAACGCTGTAACTTTCGCATCAGCTCCTTGTGCGGTCCTTCCTTTTCGAGGCGATGCAAAAGTTCTTCGCCTTTCCCGTATTTCACGATGACCGAAGTGGTGTATTGGTCGTCAATCAGTTGAAAGCTGTCGCCGACCGTTCGGAAATAGACGCCGCCATCTCTTGCAGTCGGTTTCAGCAATTCAAGAATTTCCTGCCCGGTTTCGTTGAGCGAATCATAGAACAGTTCAAAATATTGCGTGAACGTTGCCGGGTTTTGTGCGTCCGGCGTTCCGCAGGCCAGCAGTTCTTTCGTCGTACTTTCCCCTTTGCTGAGCAATCCCTTGGGCGCCGGTTTCGGCGGGACGAAAACATAAACCTTGCCCATGCCGTTGAGTTTTCCTTCGCGGTTGCAGCGGCCGGCGGCTTGCACGATTGAATCCAGACCGGCCATCGCACGGAACACCACCGGAAAGTCAATGTCGACGCCCGCTTCGACCAGTTGCGTGCTGATTACCCGTAACGGTTTCGGCGGTTTGCCGTCATTTTTAAGTTTGCGATTTTCCTCAAGCCGCTCCCGGATCACCTTGATGACATCGCTCCGGTGTTCGCCGCACATGAGCGCCGAAAGATGAATCGTGCCGGGAAGCTCTTTCATCAAATCGTAAAGCTCCCGACAATCCCGCCGCGTGTTGACGACGCAAAGCACCTCTTCGTGTTGTTTGAGCTCTTCGGCAATTTTCTCCCACGTCGTGCGATCCTCCGTGTTTTCCGGGAAATGGTACTCAACACGCTTCAGCGCTTCATAATATTTTTGCGGTTCCGGCACGATTTCATGCGGATCGTGCAATTTCGGCAACGCCGGTTGCGTCGCCGTGCAAAGAACGATCGACACTCCGAACGATTTCGTCAATTCGTTGATCACGTCCACGCACGGCGTCACGAATTCCGGCGAAATGAGCTGGGCTTCATCAATCAGAACCACGCTGTTGGCGATGTTGTGCAGCTTGCGGCACCGCTTCGTCCTGGCCGCGTAAAGCGATTCGAAAAACTGCACGTTCGTCGTCACGATGATCGGGGCGTTCCAATTTTCCGTCGCCATCTCCATTTCCGTGGCTTGCTTTTGCTTTTCCGGATTTTTTTCATCCTCATCATCGCGGGAAATATTGCTGTGATGCTCAATGACGTTTGCTTCACCGAAAATATCACGAAAAATCTTTGCCGTCTGCTCAATGATGCTCGTGTAAGGAATGACGTAAATGACGCGGTCTTTTCCGTGCTTTTTGGCATGTTCCAGAGCAAACGCCATACTCGAAAGCGTCTTCCCGCCACCGGTCGGAACCGTCAGTGTGAAGAGTTCCGGCTCACGCTGCGCGGCCGTTCGACATGCATCAAGAATTTCACGCCGAATCTCATTGAGCGGTCCGGTCGCGTTGGCAAATTTGGCCATGTGCTCATCAAACTTTCGGCCAAGATCGTCAATCGAAGGAAACTCAATGCCCGTCCGCTGTTCATGTTTTGCGGAATCCATGACCCGCTCCGTGTCGAGCCAGTCCGCGTCGACGAGACACGAAAAAAGCATCCGCACCCAAAGATGGTAATTGCGGGGAGACACGAATGGCGGAAACTTTGACAGGTCTTTCATGCCGGTGACAAATTCATCCGCTCTCGGACGTATCGCATTGAGATCCTTTCGAGCTTCCTCAATCCTTGCGACAAAGGCACCGTTCCCGGTTTTGTCGCATTCATAATCGGGCAACCCTGCGTGATGCCCCATGACGAGATAGGCCAACGTCCGCCCGAACGGCCCTGCGAACCTTTCTTCCGCATAAGCCGCGCCGGCACCGGAATGATTGACGCGGGATATTGATTCGTTTTCGCAATCCAAGCCGGTGGCCTTTTTGAGTTTTTTCTGAAAGTCCTCGGCGATTTTCCCCAGATCGTGCAACAACGCCGCGTTCGATGCCCAATCGGATGAGCTGAAACATTGTGCGAAACACGCGGCTCGTCTTGCTGTTTCGCTTTGGTGATCATGCAGGGTCTGCCATTTTGTTTTATCAAGCTTAAATTTGGGGTGAGTGTGCGCATAGATTTCATCAATTATCATTATTTTTGCTCCCGCATAATGAATTTTAGAACCAAACGACGTATACCGCAATCAAAAAAATAGCATCCAGAACCGAAATGCAAAATACCGGAAATATGACAATGCCCATGTCCGTTGCCGGTCAGTTTATTGAAGAGGGAATCGTTATCGGCGAAGCCAAAGGTGAGGTCAAAACAACTATTCGCGCGTTAATCATGCGTTTCAAGTCGATTTTCAATGAGCTTGAAGAAAAACTCCTTGCGACCACCGACCTTGAACGCCTCGACAAACTTACCGACTTCGCGTTCGATTGCAACTCCCTCGACGAACCGAAGTCCACCGAGAGCCTTTCAAAATGCTTACGCGCGTCACCTTTTTTCGGCGGCAACCCCGGCAGCGCTTTGATCGCATTCTTAGCGAGGAATTTCTGGGCCACTTTGTTGTGAGGGCAACGGCAACGCAACCGGACCCCGATAATCACGAGGATGACGACGATTTCCAGCAAGGAAAGTCTCGGTTTTTTGCGTTACGGTTCTTCATTCGACATGATCATTTCTCCGCGTCGGTCATCAGGGCGTTGACGAGGATCCGCTGCGATTCGGCGAGCCATTGTCGTCGCGATTCCGGGTCGCGCAGGTCGATGAGCGGCGTGCCGTCGGCGTTTTTCGGCAGTTTGTGCGATTGTTTCACCAGCCAGGTTTCGAAAGGCTTGAGCCATTCGTCGAGCCGCCGTTCGAGTTCGTCGTCCGGCGTTTCCCGCGACGGGTCGATGCGGTGAATCCAATCGTCGGTCAAGCGCAGCAGTTCGCCCTGCAGGCCTTCCGCATCGCGAATCTCGTCGAGGTCGATGACCGGTCGCGTTTGAAACAAAACTTTTTCGAGCCAGACGTCGCCGCGCAGGCGGTTGGCCGTCTTTCGCATGTCGGCCGTCAGTTCAGCGAGCTGTTGCGGCCGCGTCGTTTTTCCGTGCAACGGCGTCGTTCCCGAAACCGAAACGCGAACGGCGACGAGCCGCCCGTCGGCCTCACGCACGAGCCGATTGCATTCCGCTTCGAGTTTTTCGAGCAGGTCGGCCTCGTCTTCCTCGGGCGACAGTTCAATGTCGAGCGCGGCCCAGCGCATTTGATCGACGGCGCGAAACTCGTGACCGACCATTTTGCCGTCCCGCACCTCGACGAGAAAAACGCCCTTTTCGCCGGTTTCGCGGATGTGCCGACCCTGGAGGTTGCCGCTGAAACAGACGGGCGGTGACTCGTTGACGACCGTTCGCTGGTGCACGTGGCCGAGGGCCCAATAATCGTAGCGGTGCGAGAGCAGCGTCGCGAGCGAAGTCGGGGCGTAACGTTCGTGACCTTCAAAACCGGACAGACTCGTGTGCAGCAGCCCGATATTGAAACAGCCTTCGATCCGCGGAGGGTAGTTTTTGGCCAAGTCGTTCGTTTCATCCGCCCGGGCGTAACTCTGGCCGTGCAGGGTGACGTTCAGCGATTCGAGACGCCGCGTTTCGGCCGCGGCGGAATCGAACACATGCACGTTTTCCGGCCACGAAATCGAATGCTCGATGCGACTGGCCGCATCGTGATTGCCGCGCACGAGAAAGACGGGAATATCCGCCTGGTGCAGCCGGTGGAATTGCCCGTCGGTCCAAAGGGCGGTGGAATAATCCTCCCACGGCCCGTCGAACAAATCGCCGGCGATCAGCACGAAGTCGACTTTTTCCGCGATCGCCAGATCGACCGTCGCGGCGAAGGCCCTGCGGGTCGCGCCGCGGATTTCGTCGACGGGCGCCCCTTCGTAATCGGACAACCCTCGCAGAGGACTGTCGATGTGCGGGTCGGCGGCGTGCAGAAAACGAAAGTGATTTTTTGTCATATTGCCTGTGTCTCTCATGGGAATGGTATCTCCCAATTGTAGCAAAAACGCAGGCAACCGCCATGCGGCGTCAGTTTTCGTCGGCGGTTGAATTCGCTTTGCGATTCGCGCTTCGTCGCTCGGCGGAGCGTGCGGTCGATTCCTTGCGCAGGGCCTCGACCTTTTTCTTTTGCTCCGCGGTCAACACCGCTTCAATCTGCGCGTCACGTTCCGCGGTCAGTCGGTCAAGACGCAGGGTCAGCATTTGGACCGGTCCGAAATAGGCTGCTTGAATTTCGTAGACCTTGTCCCGTTGCGAGTCGGAAATCACTTCGCGGTAAAAATTCGGCAGTCGGCGGGTGAATTTCTTTTCAACTTTCATGCCGCGAAAACCTTCACCACTTGCCTGATCCTTGGTTTCCAGTTGAAAAACCGGGCCATATTTCGGGGTGTCCGTCGTGTTTTGTTTTGGCGCGTCCGTCGAACCTGTGTCCGATTGGGCGTAAACACTTGAAACCATGCCGAGCAACAAAGCGATGAGAAGGGCGGAGGCAACTCTTTTCATAAACAGGTCTTTCATAACAAGGGATTATTAACATCGAGTTTCTTGATAATACAACGGCACTGAACCGCTTGTATTTTTTAATGTTATTATTGTATTAAATGATTTATTATTAATCGAGATGTAAGAAAAAAATACAAAAATTATTTTTGGGTCAATAATCACAATTTTGAGAACGTCACTACACAAATTTTGCTTTGATGACAATAATACAATGTGAGAACGATAAGCATTTCCTATACCAAAAACGGAAAAACGCCAAAAAATGCCTGACGTCCACCCCCTCGAACTTTCGCCCGATCTTCGGGAAAAACGCCGCCGGCTGCTCGACTGGTTTGCTGCGGTGCCGTCGTGCGCGATCGCCTTTTCCGGGGGCGTCGACAGTTCGGCGCTCGCGAAGGCCGCCCACACGGTTTTGGGCGACCGCCTCACGGCGATTTATCTGGTGAGCGAAACCTCGACGCAAGCGGAACAGGACACGGCGAAGGCCCTCGCCGCGGAAATCGGGATGCGTTTGCTCGTCATGCGGGGCGAAGAATTTTCGGAACCGCAATTTGTGCGCAACGGCGTCGACCGGTGTTATCATTGCAAAAGAGTCCGCTTTTCACAGCTATTGGCATGGTCGCGGACGAATGACGTCGCCCTGCTCATCGAAGGTTCGAACGCCGACGACAAGGGCGATTACCGGCCCGGGAGCCGGGCGTCGAAAGAACTCGGCGTTCGCGCCCCGCTGGCGGAAATCGGATTGACAAAAGATGAGATTCGGCAACTGGCCCGGCATTGGGGGCTTTCGAACCACGACCTGCCCGCCTCGCCGTGTCTGGCGACCCGCATTGAATACGGCCTTTCGATCACGCCGGAACGGCTCAAACGCATTGCCGCCGCCGAAGCGTTTCTGGCGTCGCGGGGCATTGCGCCGGTTCGCGTTCGGCTGCATGGCGGCGAAATCGCACGCATGGAAACCTCGCCGGAGATGATGGGCCGCTTCGTCGACGAAAATTTCCGCCGGGCCGTCGTCGCGGAACTGACCGGCTTGGGCTTTGCGTTCGTCACGCTCGACCTGTCCGGATTTCAATCCGGCAGCATGAACCGCGGCCTGACGGCTTCGGAATCGGTATTGTGAAAAATGAATGGGTTCCGGCTTTCATAGTGGAAACTGTCAGGCGATTCGTATAAAACAACAGAAGTAACCCAAAACATTCCGGAGTGCATCTCATGGTTTACGAGACGAAATTGACACGTTTGACGCCGGCCGCAGATTTTTCAATGGAAAGCATGGAGCAGCAACTCCAGCGGAAATTCGAGTTGGAACAGGTCGAGCAATATCTGGCGGAGACATTCCCGGAAGAAACCGAGATCAAGGGCCTGCCGCCGGAACTGATGTTGGAGGCCCTGGGAAGCGAAATCCTCTTCACCATTTCGAAAAACAAACAACAGGCGGAAAAAGAACACGAAACTTCTGAATAACGGTGATCCATGGTCACGGCGCGCCGCCGGCGAAATCGCCAGCGTTGCAGGTGAAGCGCGAGACGAAGACCTCGGGGTCGATCGTTTCGGTGCCGAAATGGATGGAGCCGTCGCCGTAGGCGAAATTCGCGCCGCCGACATGCTGGCTGAAGATCGCGTTGTCGTTGGAGCAGTTCATCAGCAGGGTGCCTTTGACGTCGGTGCGGTTGACGGCACGTTGGAGCCAAAACTCGGATTTTTCAGAGGCCCAGGCGGCGCCGGACACGACTTTTTCCGCGTCGACCTCCGTTTCCATGCCGCGTCGGGTGAGCAATTGCGGCCGCCCGACGCATTCGAAGAACATCCACGAATTCGACAGCCCGTCGGTCACGCCGGCGATCGTGATCGGGCCGCCCCAATGACTGCCGCCCGGCGAAAGGCAGTCGTTCCACGGGACGATCATGTTGCGGTAATAACGGTGCTGCGCGTCATCTCCCTGCTTGCCCTGGCCGTTGGCCGGCGTCCGCGGCTTGATGAGGCCGGCAAGGAACAAGTCGTTTCGCACGGCGCCGTCGATCATCGGACACGCGGCGTAGTCCGAAGGGTAAACCTGTTGCGGTTTATCTTTTTCGACATAGGACCGCGGCGACGAAGCGGCATCGGGACAGAGGAAAGTCGAAATGGTGTTCTTCGCCGCGGCGTAATTTTTCGTGCTGCTCCAGTGCTGGTTGAAATCGAACTTCGCGTAAACGTGATTTTGCTCAAGATACGGAAGCAGGAACGTCAGGATATTGTGATTGTATTTGAGTTTGTTGTGCTCGTTGAAGGTTTTCGCCGGCGGCAGGACGCGGTACACGTTTTCATACTGGTGGATCGCAAGGGCGATTTGCTTCATGTTGTTCGTGCAGTGCATGCGACGCGCCGCGGATCGGGCCGCCTGGACGGCCGGCAAAAGCAGCGCGATCAAAATCCCGATCACCACAATGACGACCAGGAGTTCGATCAGCGTAAACGCGGACGGCGGAGCAGAACGGGAAGGAATGCGAAACGTCATACGCCCCCGGAATTGGCAGGAAAAGAAAATGCGTCAATTTGCCCTTTGATACCCGGAAAATTATACCGATTGTGTGAAGGAATACAATCTTTGCGTAATTTTTAGCAGAAGAATATTGAAAACTGTATTGTAAAATCGCATTTTCGTGTTTTTTTGTATTAGCAAAACTTATTATGAAGGTCCAAAACGGTTGAAAATGGGCCATAAAACACAACCGTTCCAGTAACCTTTTTTTGAAGGCAAATGCACACATTTTTTGCTCGATTATCAATATATTGATCTTGTCGAAAATTTTTGAAAACGGTATGATACTTTCGCAAAATTGCCCGTCTTTGCCGTATGCAAAAAAACAAGGAGGATTTGATGTCACGCTTTGTCATCAGTGGGTTTGTGTTGTTGCTGCTGTCCGGTTTCGTTCTCGCGGAGGACCAAGCGGCCGAATTCCCGCAAACGCGGCGAGATTTTCAGGAAATGTGCGACTTCAAGAAAGCCAACGACGGTTCCCGTGCCTGGTTTGAAGCGAATCATGACGCGGAACGAATCGCCCAATGGCGGGAAGATGCCGATGCCGGTTCCGCGGAGGGAAAAGTGCTGGTCGGCATTTGCCACATTCACGGAATCGGCCTGCCGCAAGATTCCAAAGCCGCGTTCGAACTCTTTCAACAGGCCGCCGATCTTGGCAGCGTGTTTGCCTGTCTCAATATGGCACAAAGTTATTTTCATGGCGAAGGCGTAGAAAAGGATGCAGACAAAGCATTTCAATATTTCCAAAAAGCTGCCGAACTGGGACATTCTACAGGTTATCTTTCTCTCGCGAAATGTTATTATGACGGGTTTGGAGTCGAAAAGGATATTGTCAAAGCCGTTCAAAATCTCAAAAAAGCCGCGGAACTTGGCGAGTCCCAGGCATGGGCCTTACTTGGAAGAAGTTATTATTACGGTCATGGCATCGAGGTTGATTACGAAGAAGCGTTTCGATGGTATTCGAAAGCGGCCGAAAACAATGACGCGGAAAGTCTGGACCATCTCGCTTACTTGTATCGCCAAGGCATGGGCGTCGAAAAAAACGAAGTCAAGGCGTTCCAGTGTTACCAAAAAGCCGTGGAACTTGGATTTGTCAAGGCGTATTCCAATCTTGGGGCATGTTATTCCTTTGGCCATGGTGTTGAAAAAGATGAGGCCAAGGGGTTGCAGTGTTTCTTGAAAGCCGAGGGATTGGGAGACGCCGTGGTTTATCACAACCTTGCCAAATGCTATCTTTCCGGCATTGGCACGAAAAAAGACGAAGCCAAAGCGGTTCATTATCTCTTGAAGGCGGCTGATCATGGTGACATGGAATCCTGCATGGCTCTCGCCACCTGCTACATGGAAGGGCTGGGCGTCGAAAAGGATCAAACGAAAGCGTTTCAGTACATCATCAAAGCGGCGGAGCAAGGGAGTGTTGAAAGCATGCAAATTCTCGTCTATGTATATTTGCACGAAGACTCCGTTGAACGGAACAAAGAGGAAGGTCTCAAATGGCTGCGAAAAATTCCGGCAACCGGAGATAAAATCGAATCGAGACGTGATTTTTTGCTTGCCCTCCATGGAACGGACGAGGACCGTGCTCTTGTTGCCGAAAAAGCATGGAGCAGGCTGATGCGTGACGATCAGCATGATGATGGCTATTTGGCGCTCGGCTATCTCTGTGTCCATATGCAGGAATTCAGAAATGCCGTCGCTCCCGACGACTTGCCGCTCTTGAAAAGCACCATGGAACGATACGCCGGGAAAGGGAGTCACAAGGCGAAATTTTTTCTCGGGGTGTATCATCTTTATTTTTCAAAAGATGACGATTACAAAACCGTGAAAAAATATTTCCTGGAAATCAGGGACCGGGATCAAACCGGATTCGTTGAGCAAGTCCTCGAATACATTGAAAACTATCAGCCTCGCCGTGAGGACGATCCGGTGAATCCGGCCTATTTGGCATCGCCCGGTTGGTTGCCGGGCAGCATGTGGAAGTAAACGCTTTCGCCGGAAAATGATGTACAAGAACAGCAGCCGGGAACGCAGTCGGTACTCCGACGGAGTGACCGGAGAACACGTATGCCATTTGCGAAGTCGTTCAGTTCCTGCGATCTTCCTGGCATGAGCAGGGGAATTGAACGTTTTCCCGGTTGGAAAACCCTCTCCCCGGTCACTCCGTTCGCATTGCTCTCTGCGTTCCCGGCTGCTGTTCTTGTCCGATGTTTTTTTGCAAAAACCTTACATTCCGGATATATCACACCGCCTGGCGTTCGACGATGATCACGTTTTCGCCGAGGTCGAGGGCTTCCTCCTCGTCGACCGGTTTGCCGTCTTCGCCGAGTTTGACGTCGGCCATTGCTGTGCGGGATTTGGCCACTTCGAGCAACTGGTCGTAGAGGGCCTTGCGGTCGCCGTTGTTGATGCTGGAAACCGCCGTCGCGACTTCGCCGAGATATCGCAAAAAGATGTTCCGGCGTTCGCCCTCCTGTTTGACCTTCTGCCGGCGGCGCATGTAGGCCCCCAGTTTGCGGCCGACCGATTGCAGGGCCAGACGCAGTTCCTTTTGAATTTCGGGATACGCGGCGATCGCCTCTTTCGACTCGCTGGTGAACGGCACCCAGACGCTGGCGACGTGCACCATGACCGTAACCGGCCCGCGCGGCAACTGGCCCCGCGACTGCGAAAGGCCGTAGGATTTCCAGTTCATCCCCATGACGGTTTGCGTGATGAGGCAGGCCCCGGCCTGGAATTGCAGCGGCACGCGGTTCGCGTAACGATACACGTTCATCGTCTGGCCGTCGGAAACGCTGACCGTTTGCAGCGTCTCGTGCAGCGAGCCGATTTCCTTGTCCGTCAGGTTGCCGGGCGAAACGCGCGGGCGGAGTTTGGCCGCCTTGATGAATTTGTCCGCCGCGTCCGCGCCGATGGAATCGAAGGTCACCGTCAGGAACTGCCGCAGGGTCCGGGCGTCGCTTTCGCCGAGCATTTCCTCAAGCGTTTCGCGCGAAACGCGGTGCGTCGCGGGGGCCCCGCCGTAAGCGAGA
>JAVBQX010000188.1:0-3774 GCA_031548645.1 Thermoguttaceae bacterium | reverse complement strand
ACGCCCAAAACGCTCAAGCCGCTCGAAATTTTCAAGCAAAGCGTCGAAGCCGTGCGTAAAATGTACGCGTGATTTCAGATCGTGAGATTTGGATTAATGCCTGAAATCCGCTGTTGACGCTTCGCGAATTGCCGTTAGGGTATAAAATAGAGAAATTATTTTATCAAAATTCCGCCGCTTGCTGAATCGGCGGACGACCCTGAACGAAATTTTTGTTTCATGACACAGTATCTACAGGCAAAGGCCGGGATCATCACCCCGGAAATGGAAGCGGTGGCCGCGGGCGAATCGCTTCCGGCGACCTTGATTCGTGACGAAGTGGCGGCCGGACGCATGGTTATTCCGGCGAACAAGGTGCATCTCGAAAAGGGCCTTGACCCCATCGGGATCGGGATCGCGGCACGCACAAAAATCAATGCCAATCTCGGCAACTCGGCCCTGCTGGGCGACACGCTCAACGAACTGGAAAAGGTGCAAATCGCCGTAAAGTATGGCGCTGACACGGTTATGGACCTTTCTACGGGTGAAGATATCAACGAGTTGCGCCGCCGGATCATCGACGGTGTGCGTGTCCCGGTCGGCACGGTGCCTCTTTACCAAATGTGCGAGGAACTCGACGACATCGTCGACATGAAAGCGCACGATTTTCTGGACATCGTCGAACAGCAGGCGAAACAGGGCGTCGATTACATGACGATTCATTGCGCCCTGTTGCAGCGGCATTTGCCTCTCGCAGACAAGCGCCTGCTCGGAATCGTCAGCCGGGGCGGCTCGCTGACCGCGAAATGGATGGTGGCCCACAAGCAGGAGAACCCCTTTTACGAGCATTTCGATGATTTATGCGACATTATGCGTCAATATGATGTCACCTGGAGTCTCGGCGACGGTTTGCGGCCCGGCTGCCTGGCCGATGCCAGCGACGAGGCCCAATTTGCGGAACTTGAGGTCATGGGCGAACTTACACTTCGCGGTTGGGAAAAAGGGACGCAGGTCATGATCGAAGGGCCGGGGCATGTGCCGATGGACCAGATCAAGATGAATGTCGAGCGGCAAATCAAAGTATGTCACGGCGCTCCGTTTTATGTGCTGGGGCCGGTCGTGACGGATATTGCGCCCGGATACGATCATTTTACCAGCGGGATCGGCGCGGCGATGGCGGCCATGTACGGCGTGGCGATGCTCTGCTACGTGACTCCGAAAGAGCATCTCGGGCTGCCGAACATGGAAGACGTCCGGCAGGGGGTCATCGCGTACAAAATCGCTGCCCACGCGGCCGACGTCGCGCGGCATCGACCCGGTGCGCGCGATCGTGACGACGCCATTTCTCGCGCCCGTGGACGCTTCGATTGGCCGGAGCAGTTCCGGTTGGCGCTCGACCCGGAGACGGCCGAACGCTATTACCGCGAATCGCGACAACTCTCGGGCGAGCAGGCGGCCCTGTGCGCCAACAACGAAGGGCTTGACGTCGAACAGTATTGCACGATGTGCGGCCCGAAATTCTGCGCCATGCGCATCTCGAACGACGTCCGCCGGATGCGGAGCGAACAATCGACCGGGGAAGGGTGAGTGTAGAGTTGACGGGCCGTGACCTGCCGCGGATAATGATTTATAAGAGCCGGGGATGGAGCAAATCGCAATCTCCGGACAGGGTTCGGCAGTCGCAATAGAATCATGAGGCCACGTAAATGAAACATTGTCTTTCGCTGGCGTTTCTTTTTTTGACTTTTAACCCGGTATGGGGTTGTGCTTCTTCTGACCCCAAGCCGCAGGAAACGGCTCTCGAAATTTCGCCGGAAACCACGCTGATCACCGAGCCGCTCACCGCCGACGGCAAGCGGGTCGATTATTTGAAGGCGTATGAACAACAAGCTTACCCGCCGGGTTGGAACACCGATCAAAACGGATTTCGGCTGCTTGTCGAAAAATTCGGCGTTGAAGCGGACAGTCTCATGGGCGTTATTGATCAAACGCCCGAAGAACAAAAACGGATTTATGCAAAACGGATGTATGAAAAACTCGGATTGGATTCCGCGCCGAAACTTGCGGAACCGGTCCGGGATACGTATGATTTTTTACGGGAACGGGATAAAAAGACACATGATTCCGATTTTGACACATGGTACAAACGCGCGCAACTGACGAATTCGCCCTGGACTCTGAAAGACCTGCCGGAGCTTGAACCGTGGCTGGAAGAAGTGGCGCCGAAATTGGAAATCGTCAAGGAGGCGTTCGACAAGCCGGTGTTTTGCATCCCCGCCGTTTCCGTGTATGGCGATCATCCGACATTATCCCAATGCGATTTGATCGCCTTTCTGCAACGCTACAGGGAATATGCCCGAGCGTTGAATGAAAGGGCTTATTTTCGCATTGGAACGGGCGACATGGACGGGGCGATTGACGACATCATCACCATCAAAAAAATTGGCTATCATCTCGGACAACAAAAGATGATCATTCCCATCCAGGTCGGCCTTGCCATTTCGGGCATTGCCGATTATACCGGCGTTGACGCCAATTTGCAGTCGCAGGCCAGCCGCGAACAGCTTGAACGATTGCTCAAAGCGTCGCATGAATGGCAGTTCGAATGCGACCTCAAAACGGCGGAAATGGAAAATCGGTATTTCGCGCTTGATCTCCTGCAACGGATGGCGACGGAAGAAGACATTAAGTCGGTTATCGACCCGTTTTTCTTTCCGCTGAGCTTCTTTTTTGTCTTTGATGAAAAAGAACGCGGAAAGATGCGGGACGAACAGTATGGCCCGTTTTACCGCATGGCGTCGCGAATCAACGATTGGAATCCCGTTTTGGAACGTTTCAATAAGGTTTGTGACGGCAATGAAACCATTGACCTCAAAGAGTTTTATGATATCGAAGCGGAACTCAGGGGAAAAACCAGCGAGGAATGGAACACGTTTGATGATTCGCAAATGACCGATGATGAACGGGCGGAGTTTTTTGCCCAATTATTCAGGGCAAGATTTTGCTCGCCGAATACGGTTCCGCTCCTGCGGGAAGCCGTTGCCCGAAATCAATGCACAAACAACCTGCGCCAAATCGGTTTGGCGATGCTCCTGTATCACGAAGATTACGGGGCCTTGCCGCCGGCGTTTACGGTGGATCGAAACGGCAAACGGCTGCACGGTTGGCGGGTGCTTCTTTTGCCGTATTTGGGCGAAGAGTCGCTTTACGAAAAAATCCGGCTCGACGAACCGTGGGACAGCGAACACAACCGGCAATTTCATGGCGAGCTCGTCGAGGTTTATCGTTGCCCCGGCAAACAGGTGTTCCCCGACTCCTTAAAGCCGGGAACGACCACCTATTCCGTCGTGCTGGGCGAAACGTCGCCGTTCAACGATTCCGGCAACGGCCGCAAGCTCAACGAATTCGGCGAAAACAGCCGCGACATGATCCTGGTGCTTGAGACCAAACGCCCGGTCTGCTGGATGGACCCGACGCAGGAAATTTCGCTTTCACAAATTGAAAACCCTGAAAAAAACAAGTATGATTTAATCAACCGCGAATGGTTGATGGAAAACATCCATTCCTCCCATACGGGCGGGTTTAATGTCGTCAAACGAAGCGGCGCGGCGACATTCATTTCCGACACGATCAGCGACGAACGTTTTCTCGGCATATTGCAGGGAACGATGTTGGAAAACGATTAGTCCGACAGCGCAGCAAGGTAGGGCGGTGGGGGGGGGGGGGCCGGCCGGCGTGGGGGGGGGGTGGGAGTTTTAAGAAAATAGGGTTTTGTTTGAATGAGGAGGTGGGTGA
>JAVBQX010000282.1:0-5149 GCA_031548645.1 Thermoguttaceae bacterium | reverse complement strand
TGTTGTATCGTAGAATAAGCCGAGCGATATTTGTACGCATGAATATTTCCGGTAGTACTTTTACGCCCTGTGAATTTTTCGGGATTTGGGCGGTTTGTGTTACCATTACTTGACGATATGATTGTTGTGTGGTAACTTATTACCACAGTGCTTCTTGTCGCATCTTCCCCAACCCGTTCAAAGGACTTGCTCATGTAACGCTAAGTTATTGTAAGGAAAGATGATAGCAAATCTTTCTCCCATCGAGACTCAGAGTACAGAGGTACTGGACGCCCCGCTCGATTTTTTCGAATTTTTTCGAAAAAAGTGCTGAACGGTGGTGTTTTTTGCGCGCAGAGACAATGTGACAAAGTGTTGGTGCGGCATTTCGCAGAAAACATCCGCTGTTTAGAGATTGAATATCCGAAATTTTTGGTTTCCGTTTGCCGGTTTTGGAACATACAACCCAACGGCTTTGAAAGAGTGGTCATAATGAACCCCGGCGAAGTGCTGAGAATCGTTGACAGTATCCATCGCGATAAAAAAATCGAAAAAGAGATCGTGTTCGCCGGCATTGAAGCGGCCCTGGTGACCGCCGCACGCAAACATTACGGCGAAGACGCCCTGCTCGAATTTCATATCGATCGCGAAACCGGGGCCATCGACGGGTCGTGCGACGGCGAACCCCTCTCGACGGAAGAACTGGAATTGACGGGCCGGATCGACGCCCAAACGGCGAAACAGGTCATGATCCAGAAAATCCGTGAAGCGGAACGCGATGCGTTGTACGACCAGTTTTCCGCGGAAATCGACCAGCTCGTCGTCGGGATCGTGCAGAAAAACGAGGGAAACACGACCGTCCTGGCACTGGGAAACGTCGAAGCGATCCTCCCTCGCGGGGAAAAAATTCCCGGCGAGGCCTACCGGATCAACGACCGCGTGCGCGCGGTAATCGTCGACGTCAAGAAATCGGGGACGCGCATCAAGGTCGTGCTCAGCCGGGTGCGTCCCATGCTGGTGCGGCGGCTGTTCGAGCAGGAAGTGCCGGAAATCGGCGACGGGATCATTGAAATCAAGGAAATTTCCCGCGAGCCGGGTTATCGCACGAAAATCGCCGTTTCGTCGATCGACCCGCGCATCGACGCCAAAGGCGCCTGCGTCGGCATCCGCGGCGGGCGGATCAAGAACATCAACATGGAGTTGGGCAACGAACGCGTCGACGTGGTCGAATGGAGTGACGACATGCTCGTGTTCATTCCGAACGCCCTGCAGCCGGCCGAAGTGGAAGAAGTCATTTTGTGCGCCATGCTGGGCCGTGCGGTCGTGCTTGTGCAGCCGGACCAGCGTTCGCTTGCGATCGGCCGCAAGGGACAAAACGTGCGGTTGGCCAGCAAACTGTGCGGCTGGGACATTGACATCATGACCCGGGACGACCTCGAAGGCTTGTTGGAAAAGACCCTGACCGGCTACCTCGAAATCGACGGCATGACCGACGAACTGGCCGATCACCTGGTCGGCGAAGGATTTTTGTCGTTTGACGACCTGTCGATCATTGAGCCGGAAGACCTGATGGCGCTCGGCCAGTTGACCGAAGAGGAAGCGGCCCACATCATCGAACAGGCGGAAGCCCTTGCTGAATCGGAAGAGGAAGCGGAACAGGCTGCCCGACAACAACGTTACGCCGAACGTGATGCGGAACGCGAAGCAGAAGAAGCGGCAGCGGAAGAGGTGGAAGAAGAACCCGCCGTCGAAGCGGAGGAAATCGCCGAAGCGGACGAAGCCGTCGAGACCTCGGAAGAGCAGGCGTAACCTGCAATATTTGAAAATCAGGCGTTGCTCGGACGAAAAAACGCCTGCAGGAGCGGAAGCGGTCAAAAACAGGACTGGACGGATCGTTTCAAACAATTATCATAAATTGAGAGATCATCTTGATCCGGTCATGCGTGACGGTGATCATGGTGAAATCGTGCCGATGGTCACGTCGGTCGGACTTGGGTTTGACCTCGGTTTTGCATTGGGTTTCATTTGAAGAGAGCGGCTCACATTGTCCATTCGTATTTACGCACTCGCGAAACAGTTGAAAATTGAAAGTAAAGAGCTGGTCGAACTCT
Source organism: Thermoguttaceae bacterium (assembly GCA_031548645.1). GTDB lineage: Bacteria > Planctomycetota > Planctomycetia > Pirellulales > Thermoguttaceae > WRMR01. The sequence goes on along the minus strand of JAVBQX010000282.1, from coordinate 3,059 downwards.
GCAAAAAGTTGGGGTTCGACAAAGGCTCGGCTTTGGCCAGTTTGAATGACGACGAAGTCGAAAAGGTCAAGGCCTCGCTTGCCAAAACGGCGAAGTCCGGCGCGACGGCGTTCGCCCCGGTCGCGCCCCCGAAGCGCCCGACCAACCTGTCGCAATCGGGCCGTGTGCCGGTTTTGAAGCCGACGCTCAAGCCGAAATCCGGTGAGCCTGAAACGACGGAAGTCGCCGAAACTGCGGTCGAAACCGAAACCGTGGTCGAGCAGATCGTCGCTCCCGTCGAAAAAACCGCGGCGAAGCCCGAAACGAAAGCCGCGACGCCTTCGCCCGAAAAATCGTCCAAGCCGGTCGAAACGCCGACTGCAAAAACGGAAGACAAAACAATTCCGTCCGGGAAACCTGAAACGGAAGCGGAAACGGTGATCGAAACCGTCGTGACCGCCAAGCCCGAGACGAAAAAAACATCGAAAGCGGACGATCAACAACCCGGAACGCCGGAACCCGCCTCGACGCCCGCCGACACCCCACCCGCCGATATGACCACCGCGACCACGACCGAACCGCCGAAAGAAGCCAAGCCGAACAAAAACGATCCGACGCCGAACGTCATTGATCACATCCCGCACATCGCGGCCATCCGGAAAGAGAACTACGTCAGTCCGATGCGGTCGATCCTGAACAAGGTGCCGCTGCTCGGTCGTCGCAAACCCAAGGCGGACGATTCGGGCAACAAGCAGGGGGCCGGAACCAACGGCAAAGCCTCCGGGCCGTCGATCCGTCTTGCCCCGGTTCCCAAAGGCGCGACGGCCAAGGCGCCGAAACAGCCGACCGAACCCGCCCCGCAAAAGCCGGACATGAAACTGCCGAAGGAGGCGATTCGCGCCGCCGCGATGGGAACCTCGCGACCGCTCGACGAACACATCCGCAAGCACGAGGAAAAACAGCGCACCCTCAAGGAAGGAAAAGACAAACCCAAGGGCAAAAAAGGCAAACCCGGGGACAAGGCCGCGACCTTTGTCGAAGAAGACGCCGCCGGCAAGAAGAGAGGGTTCCGTCCGAAAGGAAAAGACGAGCAGGCGGCCAACGACGCCGCCGCTTTGGCGACGCCGACCCGGAAACGTCGCGGCGCCGCAAAACGCCGCCACGCCGGCATGGAATTCGACGCCGAAGAAAGCATCGTCATTCCGCGACAACTCCGCCGACAGCGAAAATCGAAGCAGGTCAATACCGCCGCCCCACGAAAGAGCGATCTCGTGATTCAACTTCCCTGTACCGTCAAGCAGTTTGCGGAACAGACGGGCCTTTCCGTGGCCGTCGTGTTGCGGAAGCTGATCGAGCTTGAAATGCCGATGATCATCACGTCCCAGCTCGACCAGGACGCCGCCGAACTGCTCGGCGAAGCCTTCCAGCTACGGATTGACATTCGCCCGCCCAAATCGCTGGAAGACGAATACGTGCTGTCGCTCTTCGAACAGGAGGACCCGCCGGAAGACCTCAAACCGCGGCCGCCGGTCGTCACGTTCCTGGGCCACGTCGACCACGGCAAGACCTCGCTGCTCGACCGTATTTTGCACCTCGACGTCGTGTCCGGCGAAAAGGGCGGCATCACCCAACATATCCGGGCCTATCGAATCGCGACGCCCAACGGGGACGTGACCTTCGTCGACACGCCAGGGCACGAAGCCTTTACCGAAATGCGGGCCCGCGGGGCGAACTGCACCGACATCGTCGTGCTGGTCGTCGCGGCCGACGACGGCGTCATGCCGCAGACGGAAGAGGCGATCAGTCACGCGCGGGCCGCCGGCGTGCCCATCGTCGTGGCGCTCAACAAGTGCGACCTGCCCGCCGCGAACTTCGACCGCGCGATGCAAAGTCTCGCGGCCCACGACATTTTGCCCAGCGAATGGGGCGGCGACGTCGAAGTCGTCAAAACCAGCGCGATCACCGGCGAGGGAATCGACACCCTGCTCGACACCCTGCTCATGATCGCCGAACTGGGCGAACTGAAGGCCAACCCGGACCGGCCCGCGATCGGCGTGGCACTCGAATCGGAAATGCAGTCGGGTCAGGGCGTCATCGCCAAAGTGCTGGTGCGGAACGGCACCCTGCACACGGGCGACGTCGTGCTTTGCGGGGCCGCGCACGGCCGCGTCAAGGTCATGCTCAATACCCTGGCCCCGTTCAACAAACTGACCAAGGCGGAACCGGGCACGCCCGTGCAACTGATCGGGCTGGACATCGCCCCGGCGGCGGGCAGCAAATTCTGTGTGCTCGAAGACATTTCGATCGCGCGGCAGATCGCGCAGGATCGCGCCGAGGCCGAACGCTCGCAGGAACTCGCCGACATGCGGCCGCGGGTCACGCTCGAAAACCTGTTCCAGCGCATCTCCGAAGCGAACGAAGTGCAGACGCTCAACATCATCATCCGGGCCGACGTGCGCGGCTCGATCGAAGCCATCCGCAAGGAACTCGGCAAGCTCGACCACCCGGAAGTCAAAATCCGCATTTTGCAGGCCTCCGTCGGCGGGATCACAGAGGCCGACGTGCAACTGGCCGACGCTTCGGAAGGCATCATCGTCGGCTTCAACGTCGTTCCGGACGAAGGGGCCCGCGTTTTGGCCGAAAAACTGAAAATCCAGATCCGCCGTTACGACATCATTTACAACCTGGCCAACGACATCAGGGCGGCCCTCGAAGGGATGCTCAAGCCGATCTCGCGCGAAAAGGAACTCGGCCGCGTGCTGGTGCAACGGACCTTCGTGGTCAGCCGCCTGGGGACGATCGCCGGTTGCCGCGTCCTCTCGGGCACGGTCGAACGCGATTGCCGAATCCGGGTCATCCGCGAAAACCGGATCATCGGCGATTACGGGCTCGATTCGCTCAAACGCGAAAAGGACGACGCCAAGGAAGTCCGCGAAGGTTACGAATGCGGGATCAAACTGAAAGGCTTCAACGACATCAAGGAAGGCGACGTCTTCGAATCGTACAAAACCGAGGAAATCGCAAGGACGTTTTGAGCTTCTTGTGTTTCTCGCAGAGACGCTGAGATCGCAGAGAAATTT
>JAVBQX010000132.1:0-10876 GCA_031548645.1 Thermoguttaceae bacterium | reverse complement strand
CTCGTCGTGCCCATCGACAAGGAAGCGCCGAAAGGCCGGTTGATCCTGCCACAGGTGCAGACGATCCGCGATTTGCTCGACGGCGGTCAGGTGGCCGTCGTCTGCAAGGAAACGGAACTGGCCGCGACGCTCGCGCGGCTCGATCCGCCCCCGGCGATGGTCGTGACCGACTCGCAGGCTTACCGGCTCGTTTCGGAAATCGTGCCGCCGGAAATTTTGCTGACCTCGTTTTCGGTGCTGTTCGCGCGGCAGAAGGGCGATCTGGCCACCATGATCGACGGCGCCCGGGCGATCGCGCGGCTCCAGCCCGGCGACCGCGTACTCGTCGCCGAAGCCTGCACGCACCACGCGGTCGACGACGACATCGGCCGGGTCAAGATTCCCGCATGGCTCCGCAATTACGTCGGCGGCGAACTGTTCATCGAGAACGTGCAGGGGCACAATTTTCCAAACGAATCGCTCGGCGATTGGCAGTTGGTCATTCACTGCGGGGCCTGCATGTGGAACCGCCGCGAAATCCTCAGCCGCATGATGCACTGCCGCGGCGCGGGCGTCCCGATCACGAATTACGGCTTGGCCATCGCGTTCATGCTCGGCATTCTCGACCGCGCCGTCACGCCGTTCAATAGGACGGAGGGAAAATTCGCATGATGAAATACGGACAATTATTATCCCCATCATTCCCAGATTATCCCGGATACATGACCGCGAGAGTAATCTAAGAAAAAACACGCAAGGTGTCCAAAAATTATTTGGCGCATAACCATTGATCTGTTATAATGTTGTGTGCAATCCTTTTGATCTTGGGGCGATTTATGCCATAAAGTTTGTCTTTTTGACACCCGGGTGAAAAAAAAGTCCTGAAAACGGCGAAAGGTATTGACTTTAGTTATTGCACTACTTAAACTTAAATCACACTTGTAACGTTGGAAATCGTGAAACCAACACACATCTCCCTGATTTGCATGCGTTTCCCGTTGAGACAACAAACGCCGAGGAATTGATAATAGGTCTGTTTTTTTGGACATTTATATTGACATGAGGAGCGAGGTACGTCGTGACAAAAAAAGAAATCGTTCGAACCATTTCGGAAGAGCTCGGTTTGACTCAATTGAAAACCAAAGAGATCGTCCAAAGGACGTTTGACGCCATCATCGATACATTGGTCGAAGAAAAGCGGATCGAATTACGGAACTTCGGCGTTTTCGAGGTGAAATGCCGCGCCGCGAGAAAAGCCCGTAATCCCCGAACAGGCAAGGAAGTCATGGTCGAAAAGAAATACGTTGTCACATTCAAACCCGGCAAGGAAATGGAGCAACGGGTTCGCGATCTGCCCAAGCTTGAAGACGAAAAGAAACGCCAGGCAAGCGCATCTCCGGAATGATTGTCTGGCGTCGCATCAAAAGTCTCGCTTCCAGACCGGCTTTTTCGGCCGGCTTTCAGCTATTGCACCCGGTGAACGTGTCATTGTGACTTTTGCCGGGTTCCTGCCGATTCTTCCGAACAAATAATTTCTCCGAGTTCTGAAGTTTTCTCCAGTTATAACGGGAAAACTTCCGATAACACTGCTAACAGGACGGTGATCCGATTGTCGACGCGGCAATCGGTGCGTTTGTGTTTCCGCCGTTCATTGTTTTGGCATTAACGAAACTGCGATTGCCGACCGGAGTCAGGTCGCTCAGGTCCGGTTTCACGAAGGAGAAAATTATGCGTTATTTTCTAATGGCCAGCCTTTTGGTTTGTTTGGCCCTGAGTGCGACCGGGTGTATCCTTCCGGCCTATAGCGGCGATCCGCAAGTCCGGATACAGCAGGAAATGAACGATTCGGAAAACATGCGGCAAGTCGAAAAGGAATGGGAACGCTTCTGGATGAATGACAAACCCAGCAGCCTGACCATGGACCGCCTGAACGGCACGATCATGTAATCCAGCGAATTCCCGCTTACATTCCCGGCGGCGGGGGCGGCATGCGACCTCCGCCGGAACCGGGCGCGACCGCTTCGGTGGCGACGGCGGCTGCAACCTGCCAGAGCCAGCCGTAGGCGATGGCCCATCTCAGGAAAAGTACGGCGAAGAAAAAGATGAAATAGTGCGCCGTGGCCATCGAAAAATCAAGGTCGAACAGCGCCAAGGATGCCAGAATGCCGAAAAACAGAAACGGCGCGAGATAAATCCAAACCAATATCGTACCCTGCGCCCCGAGATAACGGATGAGCAGTTCAAAAATCACCCAGAGCAGGGTGTAAGCCCCGGCGCAAAGTCCGGCCCGTTTGTAAAGTTCGGGCCCTTCATGATATTCGAGTTCGTCGCCGCTCCGCAGAAGGATATACGCGAAAATCGAAGTTCCGAACGCAACGCCGACCATCCCCAAAACGGCAATGCCCCGAACGCCCCAAACGCCGATTGACGGACTGAATCGCCCGACGAGCATGGCAAGCCCGAAAATACCGACGGCGAATAACGCCACGATGCACCATTCGCGAGCGCCGATGACCGCGACCTGGCGGTCGAGCGGTTTGAGGATGGCGCGTCCCTTGATCGTCTTTCCGCCGGCTTGGAATTCGTCCGGCTCGTGGATTTTCACCGATTCCTTCGGAATATTGATGATCGTATTGCAACTGGGGCACGGCCCTTTCATGCCGCCGTACCGGTCGCTGACCTGGAACCGCTTGAAACATCCGGGACATGTGACGTCAATGGCCATTTTTGTTTCTCCGACGTTTTGTCATGGTTGGGCATTCCTGCCGAGCGAGCCGTAAATGCGGCGGTCACGGCGTGACCGCCCTGCCTTCATCAGTCTGCGGGCGCGTAATTTTTCTTGAACGCTTCGGACATGACGACACGGATAGGGTTGTTCGGGTCGTCGGTCCGAATGAGGTAGGCGACGGCGAGTTCGTTGCGGTCGGCCGTTTCGATGCCGCGACGGACGTCGAGCAGGAAAAAGCCCGTCGCCAGCGAGTCGGCTTCGGCGCAGGTGTCGGCGATCACCGAAACGGAGCCGGTTTCCTCGCCGTCGACGCCGGTGCCAAGCTGCTCGGGCGTCAGGGCCTCGCCGGTCACCGGGTCGATGATGTGCGTGTAATGCTGCCCGCCGATTTCGTGATAATTGCGGGCGTCGCCGCTGGTCGCCATCGCGTGGTCGTTCAAATTGATCTTGAGCGCGACCGTCGGCATCTCGAACATTTCGACGGGCGTCGGCTGTTCGACGCCGATGTACCACGGCAGGCTCTGCTTTTCCGCCGAAAACCAGCTTTTTTTGTCCTGCAGGACGACCTTGTGCCCCCGGGTGCGGGTTTCGCCGCCGATTTCGATCATGTAGTTTTTGTAGCCGCGATCCCCGAGCACTTTCGCCACGCAATCGACGCCGTAACCCTTGGCCACGCCGGACAGGTCGATCCGCAGTCCGGGCACCTTCTTCTTCAGCGCCGGGGGATTTTCCTGAAAATCGATTTTGTCCAGTCCGCAGGCCAGTTGCGTCATCGCAATGTCGGCCGGGGCGGGCGGCGCGGTCAGCTTCCGCGGTTTTTTGCCAAAGCCCCACAGATCGACGAGCGGCCCGACCGTGATGTCGAATTTGCCGTCGACGATTTTCGACGCTTCCTTCGAAAGCTTGACCATTTTGACCATCTCGGGCGAAACTTCGATCCAATCGGTGGACGGGTTGTCGTTGAATTTCGAGATTTCGGAGTCGGGAATGAACGTCGACATCAGGCCGTTGACCCGCACCAGTTCGTTTTCAATGGCCGTCGCGGTGCGTTCCCAGCCCCAGCCGCTATCGGCACAGACGATGACGTGGTATTTCGTCCCCATCGTGTCCCCGCCGGTTTTGTACAGTTCCGGCTTGAACAGGTGACTTTTCAGCATCATCCAACCCATGGCGGCCAACAGCGCGATGAGGGCCACCGTTTTGAGTTTCGACGAAAGGGGTTTCGGCGCTTTTTCGGTTTCGATATTTTTGTTTTTCTCGGACATGTTTTAAACTAAAAACTCATAGTGAAAAACTAAAAGGGAATTAGGGAATTATTGAGCTGGCGACGCCGGGGTTTCTTCAACGATTCACGATTCCTTTAATCGTGTGGCCACCGTTTCGCGGATCTGCATTGCGACGGCGTCGACCGGTTGCGAGGCGTCGAGCACGACGAAGCGTCGCGGGTCGGTTGTCGCGTGGGTCAAAAACCCCTGCCGCACCTGTTCGTGGTAATCGGGTCCCATGCGTTCCATGCGGTCCATTTCGCGGTGCCGCATCCGCGATTTGGCCGTCGCCAGCGGCACGTCGAGCACGAAACACAGGTCGGGCAGCATTCCGGCAGTGGCGATGGCCCCCACCTGTTCGATGGCGCCCACCGCTATCTTACCAGCATAGCCCTGATAAACAATGGTCGAAAGCAGAAAACGGTCGGTCACAACGATTTTCCCCGATTTCAGCGCCGGTAAAATCAGTTCGTCGACCATCTGCGCCCGGGCGGCCATAAAGAGCAGCATTTCGCTCGTGCGACAAATATCAAGGTCGTGACGGTTGAGCAAAATGCCGCGCACCGCCTCGCCGAGCGCCGTACTGCCGGGGTCGCGACAGGTAAAAACCTCGTATTGCTGTTGCCGCAGCCAGCCGGCAAGACGTTCGATCTGGGTGCTTTTGCCGCACCCGTCCCCGCCATCGATTGATATAAACATAGAAGTGTCAAATAATTAAGCGTTTTTTGAAAATTTTCACATGATGTCCCCATTTTACATTTTTTTGACAAAAAACCAAGTCGGCGGCAAAATTCGATGGGAGAACTGCAAAGTCGATTTGATATACAATTTGTTTCCCGCAAAGGCGCGGAGGACGCAGAGGTTATAATCAACAATATTCTGTAAGTAGCATAACATTATAAATGACATTGGTTTACACTAATTACTGCGACGTAATTTAACACAAGGATTTCTCTGCGCCCTTTGCGTCTCTGCGAGAAATATTCGTACTTTGCGGGTCAGGATGTCACGGCAATTGTTTTCCTTGTCATGAACGGGTTTTAAGGTAGAATTTATCAACTGGTTTCTGGCAGCAAGAGACATGATTTTCGTACACAAGGAATTTCCCATGCAAATGGAGCAATTGGTCGCACTGTGCAAGCGTCGCGGTTTTCTTTTTCAGTCGAGCGAAATTTACGGCGGGCTGAACGGTTTTTGGGATTACGGCCCGCTCGGCGTGCTGCTCAAGAAAAACGTCAAGGACGCCTGGTGGAGCGACATGGTCGTGGCCCATAATGAGATGTTGCTGCAGAAAGGGGCTCCCGGCCTGTACGAAATGACCGGGCTTGATTGCACGATCATCATGCACCCGCAAATCTGGAAATGCTCGGGGCATTACGACCTGTTTCACGATTACATGGTTGATTGCCGGGAGTCGAAAAAGCGTTACCGTTACGATCACGTCAAAGGGCGAAGCGTCACATATCACGGCAAGTCGGTGTTCGTGACGACGATGGAAACCGAAAACACGCAGGATTATCTCGAACAGGCGGCATTGAAATTTTTCGGCGTGCGCAAGAAAGATGCCGAAAATCTCGAATGGTCCGGCGCGATCATGGCGATTTCACAGCTCGGCGATTTCTCGAACGTGCTCGGCCCCGATGCAAAAACCATCGGCACGTTGACCGCGCCGCGCGAATTCAATCTGATGTTCAAAACTGTCATCGGCGCACTCGGCGGCGATGACGACGCGTCGTTTTTGCGACCGGAAACCGCGCAGGGCATCTTCGTCAACTTCAAAAACGTCTGCGACAGCACGCGGGTCAAGGTGCCGTTCGGCATCGCGCAAATCGGCAAGAGTTTTCGCAATGAAATCACGCCGCGCAATTTTACGTTCCGCAGCCGCGAGTTCGAGCAGATGGAAATCGAGTTTTTCTGCCACCCGTCCGAATCGCCGCAGTGGTACAAGTACTGGCGCGACCGCCGTTTTTCGTGGTACACCGAACTCGGTTTGGCCGGCGACCGTTTGCGACTTCGTGATCACGATCAGGACGAATTGAGTCATTATTCGTGCGGAACGGCCGACGTCGAGTATCAATATCCGTTTTTGCCGGAAGGGGAATACGGCGAACTCGAAGGCATCGCCCACCGCGGTGATTTCGATCTCCGCTCGCATATGGAAGGCAAACTCGTGCGCGACGGTGACGGTCTCACGCTCGAACTCGGCCCCGACGGCAAGCCGAAACATCGCGGCAGCGGCAAGGATTTGACGTATTATGACGAAGTGACCCGCGAGCGTTACGTGCCGCATGTGATTGAGCCGTCGGCCGGTGCGGATCGCGCGACGCTTGCCTTTTTGTGCGAAGCGTATCACGTCGATCAGGTGCCGAACGACAAAGGCGAACCGACGGAACGCGTTTCGCTCAAATTTCACCCGCGACTTGCCCCAATCAAGGCCGCCGTCTTCCCGCTCGTCAAAAAAGACGGCATGCCGGAAATCGCGACCGAATTGTACGGCGAATTGAAACGCGAATTCAGCGTCTTCTACGACGACAAAGGGGCCGTCGGCCGCCGTTACCGCCGCCAGGACGAAATCGGCACCCCCTACTGCATCACCATCGACGGCGAAACCGTCAAGGACGGCACCGTCACGATCCGCGACCGCGACACGCTCGAACAATGGCGAGTGAAGAAAGACGGCGTCGTCGCCGAATTGCGCGAACGATTAGCGAGATAGTTTTTTCGTCAAAAGTATCAAGTCAATATTTGGACTCGGACCACGACTGCTGTGTCACAATTTAATTTTGGGATACAGCGATTGTCGTTTTATAGTAACCGTTCACGGCCATTGAGTCTTCACGATTGACAAAGGATAAAAATGGGGAAGGCTCAATTGCGGATGAGTGATGGAGGAAGCGTGCCGCTTCACCGCAGTTGCCTTCGGCTTCCGATAGTCCGCGTCACGTTGTTCCGCTCGCGCATACCGGCGAATAACACGAACGGGTGATTGCAACGGAGTCGCAGCTCCATCCGCGATGCAACGTGCTGACGTTGCCGCCAAAAAATGCGATTTCAAACGATTTCACAAATTGCCAAAGTACGCACTTCCCCGATGAACCGACTATTTGATCATGTTTGCTGCTTCGGTTTCCATCATGAATATCCATCATTGCTAATTTGAATACACACTCGCCAAGTGACGTGATTTTCAGCATTTTTTGATATTATCCGACTCGCAAAGGTTGACCGTTTTAACCTTTGTGTGTATTTTATCACCAAAGGTCGCTTTTATGGTCGTTCATGAAAACGATTTATCGTCCCCCCACCATTTCAAAAAAGTGTAAATATTCACAAGGCACCGTCCCTGCGGCTTCAGCCCATCAGGTGGGTGGCAATTGACATGGCAATGAAAAACACGATTGGCCGATTCCCCGGTCGGCCAAGAGACGATTTTGACCTCATCACCCCCAAGCAAGGTATTTGGTGTGCTTGATTTTTGGGCCTTGCTCTTCCCCGTCGAAACAAATTCTATGAGTTTTTGCCGTTCTTTTCATATCGGTGTTATTTTATGCCGTTTATCTATTTTGCTATTTTTGTTCACTCAAGAGACGAATGATGTGAACAAGGAAAATGATAAAAGTGTTGCATATCAATTCTCGTAAAATAAGTAACGATATAGGCTAGTGATCATTTTTTTGTTGATTTGAAAAGCACCCTTGACAACTTTTAAATCAGACGATATAAATTTATCGATAAAAAAATACGTTTGAAAAAGCCTTACTTACCATGATCAGAAGGAAATAACGGTTTTTTTAGTTTTTGATTGCAATTCTTGAATTCAAACAGTTACAAGTTATCTGAGAACAATAAATTATGCGATGATGCAAAAGTCCGTATTGAACGGCTATCAATACGGTTGCATTTTTCATAAAACACCCTTCAACACAGGAATAACGATGAAAGCAACACAGGAATTGATCAAGGAATATCTCGGAAAAGGGGGAATCTCCGATTCAACTTTGTCGGAACTTGCTTCTTTTTGTGAAATGAAGACTTATGAAGCCAACGATATCATTTACCGGAAACATGATGTGTCGACACATTTGTATATTGTCAATTCCGGACAGGTTGATATCCAATATATGACACCAAGCGGAAAGCTGGAAACCATCGACAATTGTTTCAAAGGAGATTTTTTGGTCTGGTCCGCGTTGGTCCAGCCCTATCGAACGAATTCAAGTGGCATCTGCCGGGCACGTGCGGAGATTTTGGCGTTTGACGGAGCCAAATTTCGAGCGCTTTGCGAAAAAGACCAGAGTTTCGGTTATCAAATGATGAGTCTCATCGCCCAGGTCATTCGCCGTCGACTCCAGGTCACGCGAAAAGAGATTATCGATTTGAGGTAGTGCCGAGTTGTTTCAATCACCCCGCGCTAATGCTTGGGGCTGGTAACGTAAAAATGAAAATAATGATATATATGAAAGGTAGGTTTCGATGCGTTTGGAACTTGACTTGAGTTCTTATGGCATTCACGTTCAACGGGTTCTTCGCAATGCGTCTCCGGCGAGACTGTACGAAGACGCGATCATCAATGAGTTTGCCGCCGTGACCGATGCCGGTGCGCTGATCAACAGCAGCGGCGAAAAAACGGGCCGAAGCCCTAAAGATAAACGTATTGTCAAAAATCCGGAAAGCGAAGCCGACATTTGGTGGGGAGCCGTCAATATGCCGATGTCCGCGGAGGATTTTGACGAAAGCCGAATTCGCGCCGTCGACTATTTGAACACGCGCGAACTTCTTTATGTCGTCGATGCGTTTGCCGGTTGGGACCCGAAGCATCGGCTGAAAATCCGCATTATTTGCTGCCGGGCCTATCACGCGCTCTTCATGAACAATATGTTGATTCGCCCCACGGCGGAAGAATTGCTGGAATTCGGAGAGCCTGATTTCGTCATTTATAACGCCGGCCAGTTTCCCGCCAACCCCATGCAGGACGCGATTTCCAGCAAAACAAGCGTCGCCCTTTCTTTTGAGAAGGGGGAATTCGTCATCCTGGGAACTCAATACGCCGGGGAAATGAAGAAGGGCGTTTTCACGATCATGAATTACCTCATGCCGAAAGAAGGCATGGTGTCAATGCATTGTTCGGCCAACGAGGGACCGGACGAAGACGTCTCGCTCTTTTTCGGCCTTTCCGGAACCGGAAACACGACGCTTTCGACCGAACCGCAGCGCAAGTTGATCGGGGATGACGAACATTTCTGGACCGAAGAGGGAATCGTCAACATCGAAGGGGGCTGCTATGCGAAATGTATCAACCTGTCCCCGGAAAACGAGCCCGAGATTTTCAGGGCCATCCGTTTCGGAACCGTTTTGGAAAACGTCGTTTATGATGACGTCACACGGGCCGTCGATTTTGACGACAAATCGGTCACGGAAAATACGCGGGCCTCGTATCCGATCGAGTTCATCCAGAACATCAAAAAGCCCTGCATGGGCGGTCACCCGAAAAACATTATTTTCCTGTCCTGTGACGCGTTCGGAGTTCTCCCCCCGGTCAGCGAGTTGACCCCGGAACAGGCGATGTATCATTTTATCAGCGGATATACGGCCAAAGTCGCCGGAACCGAAATGGGCGTTTCCGAACCGCAGGCGACCTTCTCCGCATGTTTCGGAGCCGCTTTCCTTGTCTGGCACCCGTCCAAATACGCGCAAATCCTTGCCGAGAACATGAAAAAATACGGCTCGAAAGCCTGGTTGGTCAACACCGGCTGGAGCGGCGGAAAATACGGTGTCGGCAAACGGCTTTCGATCAAGCACACCCGGGCGATCATCGACGGCATCCACAGCGGGGAAATGGCTTCGAGCAAAAAGGAAATCGATCCGATTTTCGGTTTGGCCATGCCGACCGTTTGCGCCGGCGTGCCGGGCGAAATTCTCAATCCGAGAAATGCCTGGAAAGACAAAACCGAATACGACAATCTGGCGATGTATCTGGCGGGTTTGTTCAAGCTGAATTTCGCGAAGTTTGAAGCGGATTCGCCGGAAGCGATCCTGAAAGCCGGTCCCCTGAAATTCGAAGACCTTTCGAAAAAAGGGTTGAAACTGGACGATCTCGGCGGTTGATAAAAAACGGTTCTTTGACAAAATAACAACACAATTTAAAGGTAGGGCGGTTTCGGCGAAACCGCCGCAATCGTCGTGCGAATTCAACGCCCAACAACCAATTCCGGCGGTTTCGGCGAAACCGCCCTACCCGATTTGTCAATGTATATTTTGTCACAGGATCATAATGATAGAAAACGAGGATTCGATGCGTATTGAACGTGATACAATGGGCGAGGTTTCCCTTCCACACGACGCTTATTACGGCTCGCAAACGCAGCGGGCGGTGGATAATTTTCCGATTTCCGGCAAGCGAATTTCCCCGGATTTGATTCACGCGTTGGGACTGATCAAAAAAGTCGCGGCCAAGGTCAATTTTCAACTCGGCAAGTTTGAGAACTGTGCGTCTCCTCTCACGAAAAAAGACGTTGACGCCATCATCGCCGCGGCAGGTGAAGTGGCCGATGGGAAATTCGACGCGGAATTTCCCATTGACGTTTACCAGACCGGCAGCGGCACTTCGAGCAACATGAACGCGAACGAAGTCATCGCAAACCGCGCCATTGAATTGCTCGGCGGAGACAGGTTCGATCCCAAGAAACGAATTCACCCGAACGATCACGTCAACATGGGGCAAAGCACGAACGACATGTTCCCGACGGCCATTCACGTCGCCGTCGCGATTTTGCTCAAAAACACGCTGATTCCGGTGCTGTCCGACTGCTGTGAAACGCTGACGCAAAAAGCCCGACAGTGGAAAGACGTATTGAAAATCGGTCGAACGCATCTCGCCGACGCGGTGCCGATGACGCTCGGTCAG
>JAVBQX010000175.1:0-8098 GCA_031548645.1 Thermoguttaceae bacterium | reverse complement strand
CAGCACGAGCAGCGTCCCCAGCCCCATGACGGCCAGCACGTAAATCACGCGCACACGCAGCGTCGCTCGCAGCAGGCACAGTCCGGCGCACAGGACGCCGCCCCACACCAGGTAAACCCCGAAGGTCACCAGCCGCGTGTTGATCATGCTCACCTTGAGTTGCGTTTCGCTGCCGCCGACGAGCTGAAACTGCGCATGGCGCTGCAAGGGCGACGAAAGATTCTGCTGGAATTGCACCTGCACCGGCCGCACCGTTTGCAGCGTCCGCTTCTGGTACGGCACCCGCGGTTCCAAACTAAAACGGCCGACCAGCCCGGAATCGCTGCTGCTTCCAACGCTCATAGAGAGGTCCCCGGTTTTGCCTTCCTGTAATTGGGGAATTGACGCCTTATCCTGATCCATAAAAGCATTGAATTCGCCGGATCGTCTGGCCGCATCACGTTCAATCCTGAATCGCGAGCCTATCACGGCATCTTCGCCATCCTTGCTCAAACTTTCAAATTCATCATTCCTTTCATTCTGCAATGAATCGGCGGATGCCAAGCCGCTGATCATGCTCGAAGATTTGGTCTTTTCTCTAAATTTAACATCATCGGACAAATACGATGGTTTGGGCGCACTCTCCGCGGGCAACAAATCTTGTACGGAATCAGCCTCTTTTGGCATCATTAAAGTTTGTTGTGCCGGGCCACCACAACCGAAGCTCCAGGGCCGGCGTTCGCGAGGTTCACCGGAAGAGGCGAACATCCCGTGCAAATAGCGCAGAACGAGCGGTCGCGGCGTTTCCGTTTCGACGCGTTGCCGGCCGATGCGGGTCACTTCGCAGCCCGGCGGGGCCGTCACGTTCCACGCGACGCGGGTCACCGGAATTTTCTTCCACGAAACCGGGGCGGCCTTTTCGGCGGTTTTGTCCGATTCCTTCTTCCCGTCGTTGATACCGTCATTACGCTTCGCTTCATTCCGGCTGCTGTTGTCCCGGCTGTTGTTATCCGCGTTTTGCGGGATCATCAGGTCGGGCAGGCGAATGTCCGAACTGGAAAACAGCTTCGCCGCGCGCGAGTCCGCCCGCGTGGCCCAGATGATTTCCAGTTCGCGGATCGCCGCGTCGTCCCGCGCGGGGATGTCGACCAGCACGGCGCTGCCGGTTTTCTGCGGCTTGACCGTCGTGCCGTCGAGCGAGACGGCCCAGATTTCCTCGTCGGCCGCCAGGTCGATTTTCAGGAAGGTCGCCCGCGTTTTCAGGTCGTACACGGCCCGGGTGATCCGCTTGCCGTCGGCGGCGATTTCCACTTCACCGAGGGCCAGTTGCACCAGCGACGCCGGCAGTTGAAAATCGGGGTTCCGCCGGACTTCCACCTTGAGCGCGTCGCGGTCGTTCACGCCTTCATACACGCCGAGCAGTCGCCGCCCGGGAATGTACTGCGTCGCGGCCAGTTCGCCGACGTCGACCTGCCGCGCGGCCTCGGTTTTGACCAGGGCCAGGTTCAGTTCCTCGTGTCCCTCGACGGAAACCAGCCCCGATTGCCACGCCACGTTGTCGACCGTCACCGGCGGCGGCGATTGCGTGCCTTCGTCGGGCGTCGCCTGTTCGAAATGCACGCCCAGCACGATCAGCCCGGCCGCGGGATCGGCAAGCTGCACGTCCCACTTGCGATATTCTTTGCCGTCAATCGTCACGGTCGAAGCGGCGTAATCCTTGATCGCCGCGCCTTTCAGGGCGGTGATGCCGATGTTTTCCGGCGTGTCCGTCGGCAGCAGGAACGCGAGCGATTTCGTTCGGGCCTGCTCGACGGTGTAATGCAATTCGTAACCGACCGCCATCAGCGACGGGGCGAAGCGGTAAAACGCAAAGGTCCGAGCCGTCAATCGCGGCGTCGCGCGACGCACGACCAGGTCGGTCGCATACGGCTGACTCAAATACCGGAACGCCAGGTCGGTCGGCAGCCCCGCGAGAAATTCGGTCCGTTCGCGATTGTCGAGCGGCACGAGTCGCGCATCGTTTTCCGGCGTCACGATCATGTCGTCATCGACGTCGACGGCGATCGTTCCGCTGTCGGCGGCCGCGTCAGCCAAACAAAATCGCGGAAAAGCCAAACGCTGTTCCGTCCAGGCGTCGAACCAGCCGGATGTATTGCCCGAAGCCTCGAAAAAGACGGGGAAAATCGTCCCCGGCGCAATGCCGCTTGTCACCGTGACGCGAACACGGTCGCCCTTTTGCTCGAAGGGCAGCGGCACGTCGGATTCGTTCTTCACGCGGGTCACGGTCCAGTGTTCCGGCACCTCGAACTTCAGCTCGAACAGTTTCTCGTATCGCGGGGCCACTTGAAACAGCCCGCGCATCGTCTGTTCGCGGTCGTTGAGCGTCAGCACCTGGTGCGACACGACGTCGAACACGGGCTTCGGTTTGAGAAATTCGCACGTGACGCTCCCGGCTTCGGCGTTCGGGGCATACCACGCGGCCACCGTTCGCACGGACGGCGCGTCGACGCTCGCCTCGAACACGCTTTCGGGAATCGTGCCGCGCAGAATCTGCGGGGCCAGTGCGATCAAACGCGTCGCGTCGAGCTTGTGCACGTTCCAGCCGGTATCGACCAACAGTCCGAACACGGCCGAATTCGCGCTCACTTCGAGCGGCACGAACATCGGGAAAGCCCATTCCGAAAGCGTGTCGACCGCCGCGTCAGTTTCAAAGAAACGCACCGCCGTCAGGTTGAGCGGCACCTGTCCGCTGACCGGTTCGCGAAAGCGCACGTCGAGAATCAAGCGGCCTTCGCGCTGGACGACGCCCCAACGGGCCAGTTGCGGCGAGGTCACGTCGGTCATTTCGAAATTTTCCGGGATCGCGAATTCGACCGCACTGACCGGTTGGTGCAGCACGTCGAGCGAAACGGTCGCGTGCAGTTTTTCGTAATGCTCGGTCACTTCGGCGAACTGCACGCTCTTGGCCAGCACCGAACGAATCAGCCGCGTCCGGTGGCTGTTGAGCGTCAGCACGAGATGTTGCGACGTGTCGTTCGCGAGCAGTTCGAAACGCGTGACGCGGTCGGGCCCTTCGCCCTCGACCTTGCGATTGACGATCATCGCGCCGCTTTTCAATTCGACGTCGCCCGGCGCGACGAGCGTTTCGGACGCCTTCGGCGCCCGCGGAATTTCGAACGCGATTTCCTGCCGCACCGAGTCAAGCGTCAACGGCGTCGTCAGTTCCAGTTCGAGACGCTGGCGGCCCTTGCCCTTCCAAAAGAACGTGTATTGCTTTTCACCGTCGTTTCGCGGCACTTGCGATTTCGATAATTCCGATGTCCTTGCGAAACCGAGTTGCGCCGGTTGCCCGTTGAGCATCGCCGAATGTATCGCGACGGAACGGAACGCAAGCGGTTCCGCGTGCAGTTTGTCGGTGTATGACTCCCATTCGATCACGGCCTTGATTTTCGCCTGTTCGCCTTCGATGGCAATCGCCAGATCGCTCGAAAGAAACACCGACGCGACGGGCGCACCCGGCTCCGGTTCGGGCTTTTCCTGTTGCAGCGATTCCAGCAGCAGCGATTCGAATTCCTCCCGCGAAAGCAAGATGCGGTCTTTGCAATTTTCGAGCAGCGACGCCATTTCGCCGCTCGGCACGAACACCTCGCGCACGGTCAGTTTCTTTTCCGGCACGTCCTGCGACCTCGCCGGGAGAGAGGGCAGCAACATCGCCGCCGTCACCACGAATAAAATCAATTTACATAAAATCAACTTACGCATGATGCCCTCCTTCCGCGTTGTCCTGTCGCGGCTGGTTATCCTGTTGCGGCTGTTCGTTCGAGTTCGGTTCGCCGGCATTTTCCGTCGAATATTCGGGCACGACTTCGGCCTTGACTTCGGGCTGAGCTTCGGGCTGCGACGGTCCGCCGTTCTGTTTTTTCAACGTAATCGGCGTCGTCATTGCCTGCCGGAATTTGTCCCAGCCTTTCATCAGCGACCAAAGCACCCAGGCGAGCAGGACCAAAACGATCGCCCATCGCACGCCGGTCACCGTCCCGACGACGAACATGAGCGTCGGCGCGACGTAACCCAGCGCCGCATACAGCGCGATCAGCCCGAACAGGGCGATTCCGCGAATGCGCCAATTGAACCGCGTCAGCACCGCCCCGCCGGCCAAGAGCGCGACGAACATAAACACGTTGATGCAGCCGATTTTCCGCATTCGCAACGACAGCAAATGACCGTCGCCCGGGTCGGGCTGCACAGACGAAAACATGTACGGCACGCCGTCCACCGGGAAATCCCGCCACGAAGGCTGTTGCGTCATGCCCTTCTGCAGGTCGGACGCCACGCCTTCAACCGAAGGAATATTGACCGTGCCGATCCGGTTTTTGTCATTTCCGTTGACGGTTTGAAAGTTTTTCGAACAATGGCCCTTGTAAGAGGTCAGGGCGTATTCCTCCGGCACGTACACCGCGGCGTAAATATGCTGCACCGCCGGTTCGTCGGGGAAACGCGGCATGGCAACGCTTTCGCGAATCACCATTTTTTTGCGTTCTGGCGCCGCGTCGGCCTTCTTTTGCGTGTAACGCAGTTCGAGCAGGAACGGTTTGTCCGGTATGGTCGAGGTCAGCGGGATCAAAAATTGCCCCGTCGAATCGGTCTCAAGCGTCACGGGCACGCCATTGATGCGCGGCTCGATGTCAAAGCTGCAATCGTCCGGAAGAATGATCGGCAAACGCTGCTTGACGCTTTGTATCCGGTACAAGGCCTGCACTGATTGCGTGTTCGCACGGGTCAGCACGATCCGCAGCAAACCGTATTCGATGCTCGCCCGTTTGACTTCCTGCAGTTCGTACCGCGTCGCGTTGAGCGAAAGTTCCCACGCGTCGTGATACTCGAACGCGTAGGCCGCGTCCTGCACCCGGTCGCCGTCCGCGACGTCGTGTTGCGGGTCGATCTGCCGCAAGCCCTTGTTGACGTCCGAAGCCGAAAGGTCGACCGTTTCCGCCTTGGCCAGCAATATCTGTCCCCACGAACGGAACACGTTATGCGGCACGAGTCGCGGAATCGCGATCGCGACGCTCGCCCCTTCGAGCAGTTGCGGAACCTGTTTTTCCCAGTTCAGCGTGATCACGCCGTTGCCGAGCAGTTCGCTGTCGCCTTCGAAGTTCCAGGCGACATACCCTTCGGCGACATCGTCCGGCTGCGGCGTCATGACCGTGTCGCGGAATTCCTTCGTTTGGTTCCGCACGATCTCCGAAATGTCTTTCGGCACGTCGATTCGCAGTGATTTGACGCCACTGTACAGCACGTTGTACGAGATTTTGTCGCTGAAACGCGCGACCCCGTCATCGACCCGCACCGAGAGCAGTTGCTTGACCGTCACCTGCGGCATGCGGCGTGTCACCTGCAATGAAAGTTCCGGCTGTTCCGACGCGAACACATAGGCGAGGTTTCCCCGCTGCGGTCCGGCGGTCACCCATCTGTCCGACAACTGGTCGAACGAAACGTTCTGCATCCCCCGGAAGCTTGTCGGCGTGACCCGCAGACTTTCCGGCGCCGAAAAGATCAAAACGCCTTCTTTCTGTTCAACGCCCTCCGACGGAATGACCGGCGAAACCATATTGACCTCGACCGTTTTTTCCGTGCCGCCTCGCAGTTCCTCGCGATCGACCTTCGCGTGCAGTTGCACCTGCACCCCGACGAGTCCGATCGCCTTGCGTGCAAGATTGACGGTCAGCCGCTTCATTTTCGGTTTGCCTTCCTCCACCGGGAGATCGGAAAGCTGCCAGCCGTCGATCACCACATTGGCCGGCGCGACGTTTGCCCGACTGACTGCGGGATTGTTCGCTTGCGGGGCGTTGTTGGCGGGTGTCGCGGCGATTGCGCCCGGCGCCGCGTTTCCGAAATCGTTTCGCGGGTTGATGCCGTTGAACGGTTGCACGGCAACGACGTTCATATCGGCCGGAATATCATATAACAATTGAAAAACGCCCGCCCTTTCGATGCGGTAGGCGTTGTACATCGTGACGGATTCCGAATTCGGATCAAGCGAGAGATGCACCTGCGAGCGGGCGAAAATACGGGGCTGTTCCTTCTCGACGACCAATTCAAGGTCATAGGCCGGCGCCGAAAGCCGATAGGCGAAACCGCCCGCGCGAATGCGGAGCAATTGCGGCAGTTCGCCCGGGTCGATTTGAATCAGGCCCGAAGTCTTTTTTTGCTCGCAGGCCAATCCCGGCGTCGCGTCGACGGCCAATATTCCTTGGTGACCGCCGACCCCGATGACCTTGACCCGCGGCACGGAAACATCGAACGTATCCGTGACCGGCACGAATTTTTCCATCTCGATGAGTAATTTTTGCGTCGCTTTGGCCGCTTCGAACAGTTCGACGTTGATGACCTGTACGCCCTCGCCCTGCGAAATGTTCCAGCTTCGCACGTTGTCGTCGGCGACGCCGGTGATTTTCTGATCGCCCGGCACTTCAACCGCCAGTTTTTCGAGCTGGGCCCGACTGATCGTGTAATTCAACTGCACGCGATTGCGTACGACGCCCTCTTCAATGAACATGCGTTGCTGCGTCTGCACGTTGGCCAATGCTTCCAATCCCGTCGCGCCTTCCGATTTTGGCGTCCAGCCGATCTGCACCGTCGGGGCCGAGCCGGCGAACGCGCGAAACACGGTCTCTTGCGAACCCTCGCCGGCCGGCAGTTCGCTGGCCGCGATCATCGGGAGAAAATCCACCTTGACGCCTGCGTCCGGCACGCGAAAGTCCCAGCGGCTCAGCGGCGCTTGCGGCACGTTGAACGCGACCGAATTTCGTCCCGGCGACTTGTCATAACTCTTCGCGTATTTGAGCGTCAATTCGCCCCGCACCGGGTCGTCTTTTTTCCGCCCGACGAGCAAGACATAGCCGTTTTGATTGTCGCCTAATATTTGTGCGGGCTGCCCGCCGATGCTCGCTTCGGTGATGGCCGCCTGCTGCAACTGCAACGGCAGGCGATGCCAACCCGGTTCCAACAGGTCGAATCGAACCGTCGCGTTGACTTCGATAAGATCGCCGTTGATGCCTGCGATATTTTCCGTTTCTGTAATCATCGCCGCAATGGGGGCCTTGGCCGGCTCCGGTTCGGGCTGCTTTGCCTCGGCCTTGTTGGCCGCGTCCCACAAACGGCGAAACTCGGCGTAAGGGAGAAAAACGCCGCGACCTTCGCTTTCGAAGGTGTTTTTCAGCTTTTCATATGGCACGTAAACCGTCTGTTCTTTCTCAATGACGGCACTGGGTTTAGGCGGTTCAGCTTCCGGTTTTTCAGCGGAATCCTCGGAAGGTTGCTTCGCGGACAAAACTTCGGTTACGCTCACAAGTTCCATAATACTTTTGACATCGTCTTGAAGTGGGCGGTCAATGATGACGACATCCAAATCATCCAAGACGTGAATATCATCTGGTTTTTGTGGCGATATTTCCGGCATCGGTTCCGCGTTTTGTTCAGCTTCCCCCTCATGGACACCAGCCACTGGCCCCTCTGGTGTCGGCTCCGGTTCCTGAGCAAGAAGATGTTGTGCAATAAAAATCATGCAAAGCATTGCCATTAAAGGCAATACAGTTTTTCGGCACTTGTTGAAAAGCATGAGGAACCTCCCTTGGTTTATTGACTTGGCGGTTTGTGACGGTTTTGACACCGAGAAACGCTATTCGCACATTATACAAAAAAGATGACGATCCCGCTGACTTTGCGGATTTAAAAAAATGAGATTTTTCGAAATTATTGAAAGTGCGGCATTATTGACGCAAAAAATTCGTCTTGACGGCCATTCGATAAAATGTTATTCTTTCGCCGTTTGAAAAGGACGTTCGTTTTGTGCCTTTTCGCGATCGGATCACTTGTCTTTTCGCACGCGGACCGCCCAAAGCTGCTTCTGTTGGTGCAGGTCAAGGAATGACCCACGTTTTCAAGGATAGAAAGCCCAAATTCATGGCACAGATCATTAACATCGGACAGTCCCGCGGGGAAACCATTCAGCAGGTGGCCCTGCTCGACCTGAAGCGTCAATATGCTGAAATTTGCGACGAAATGGACGCCGCGCTCCGCAGCGTCAGCGACTCGGGCATGTTCGTGCTCGGTCCCGAGG
>JAVBQX010000057.1:0-13379 GCA_031548645.1 Thermoguttaceae bacterium | reverse complement strand
TATTCGCTGCCGGTCAGTTCGTGCTTGCGGTTGCTGTTGATGATCAGCACCGAAACGGCGGCGTCCGAAAGCGGGATCATCTTCGGCTCCTGCGAGCGGCAATCGAGCAGCATCGCGTGATCCTTCCGGGCCAGGGCCGAGGTGAACTGGTCCATGATTCCGCAGGGCATGTGGGCGTAAGCGTGTTCGGCCTTCTGGCAGAGGAGCGGCTTTTGTTTTTCCGCAAGTTTTTTGCCTGTCATCATTTCGAGCAAAGTCGCGACGGCGACCTCAAGGCTCGCGCTGCTCGACAATCCGCCCCCGAGCGGCACGTTCGAGTTGACGACCGCACAGAACGGCGCGGCTTTGAAACCGGCCTCAAAACCGCCGGCGACCACGCCCTGCACGTAACTCGACCATTTGACGTCGCCCGGGGTTTTCGGCGGCACGCTCGTTCCGTCGACGCAAATATCGGCCGTTTCGCCGGTTTGGACGCTATAGACCTTCGCGGGGCCTTTGGCCAGCGGGGCGGCGGCGATGACCGTCTGCCGTTCAATGGCCATCGGAAAAACGAAACCGTCATTATAATCCGTGTGTTCGCCGATCAGATTGACCCGGCCCGGCGCCGCGGCGAGCCATTTCGGGTCGAGCCCGAACTGTTTTTTGAACACGTTTTTCGTTTCCGCGACCAGCGATTCCAGCAGGGACATGACGCACTCCTTCCGGCAAAGAGAGAAGATTCGACAATATTATACACGTTACCCATTATAACGTCATTCAAACGCTTGGGAACAATCCCGACCCTGCGGTTTTTGTTAATTGTGTCGTATATTTTGCGTATCCTGCATTTGGGAACACAAAATTCCTGTACAAACGAGTTTCGTTGGTCGGCAATACTTCCCAAATGAGTGATTATTGGTAGAATCAAAAAGCATTCGATAAAAATTTACGGATTGCAGACTGGTATATTGCCCCATGCGGGACCCCCTTTTTTACCACGAAGAACACGAAAGACACGAAGTTGTCATGAAATCAATCGTCATGCAAAAACAAGGTCGTTCGTTTGTAAAAATCAATGCTGAAAATATTGCCTTGCCTGCTCATTCTTCGTGGTACTTCGTGCCCTTCGTGGTGAAATGAACCATCACGATTCAATATAACCCTCAATTTTTACAAATTCTGGAAAGAGAAGCTTTATGTCCCACCAAGATCATCAGGAGAACGGGCGGAAATCCGGCTCCGGCATAGGCGTCGTCGCGGCGCTTTTGGCCGTGTTTATCGTTTACATCGCTCTGCTTTCGATGGGCGTGCCGCAAAAATGGACACAAACCGCCGTGGGCGACCCGGCGCACAGCGAACAGACGGACGGCGGGCAAGTCGCGGAGGAACAGGCCGCCGCAACTGCCGGAGAACACGCGGATCATGACGACGCCCACGATGGCCACGACCACGCCGATCATGCGGGGCACGATCACGCCGATCACGAAGGTCACGATCACGGCGAAGAGACCGGGGCCGCACACGGAGGCGGAACCGTCGAACCGCCACCATTTTGGATGGTGATTCCCTTTGCGGCCCTGCTGCTTTGCATCGCCATTCTGCCGCTGATTCCCGCGACGGCCCACTGGTGGGAGCACAATTCCAGCCGCTTTCTCGTCGCCGCCTCGCTGGGCGTCGTCACATTGCTGTATTACATGTTCCTGCACAATTCGCCGATCGCGGCCCACTGGCCCGGCGGACACCGGCTTGCCGAACCTTCGGCCGGCCCCAATTTCCAACTCGCCTGGACCGTGTTTGAAAACGCGATCGTCGGCGAATACATCGCGTTCATCGTGCTGCTGTTTTCGCTGTTCACCATCACCGGCGGCATCCGCATTTCCGGCGACTTGAAGGCCAGCCCCTTCACCAACGCGGTCATCATGCTCATCGGGGCGGTTCTCGCGAGTTTCATCGGGACGACCGGCGCGGCCATGCTGCTCATCCGGCTGTTGCTCGAAACGAATAAGCAGCGGAAATTCAAGGTCCACACCGTCGTCGTCTTCATTTTCTGCGTTTGCAACTGCGGCGGCTGCCTGACCCCGCTGGGCGACCCGCCGCTGTTCCTCGGATACCTGCGCGGCGTGCCCTTCAGTTGGACTTTCGGCCTGTACGTCGAGTGGATGTTCGTCAACCTGATCCTGATCGGATTCTATTTCCTGTGGGACACGCTCTGGTTTTACCCGAAGGAGTCGAAAGAGGACAAAGCCGCCGATCTCGCGGAAAGAACGAGCCTTTCGATCTCCGGCTGGCAGGTCAACGTGCCGCTTTTGTTCGGCATCGTCGCGTCCGTCGCCCTGCTGGATCCGAGCAAGACCTTCCCGGGAACCGATTGGCATCCGTGGGTTTTCTTCCGCGAAATCGTGCAACTCGGGCTCGTCTTCCTGTCCCTGACGCTGGGCAGCAAACAGGTTCGCCTGGCCAACAAATTCAGTTACGGCGCCATCATCGAAGTGGCCGCCCTGTTCTTCGGCATCTTCATTTGCATGCAGGCGCCGCTGCAAATCTTGCACGAAAGCGGGCCGACCATCGTCAAAACGGCCCAGGCAAAGACGGGCATTTCGGAAAACAAACTGTTCTTCTGGTCGACCGGGTCGCTCAGTTCCGTGCTGGACAACGCCCCGACTTACGTCGTGTTCTTTGAAACGGCCAAAACGCTGACACCCAACAGCGAGGCGGAACTCAAGGCCGAGGTCAACGAAGACGGTTCCCCGAAATGGGTGCAGGAAAACGGTCAATGGCAGTCCGCCGACGGCACGATTCCGCTCGTGAAAGTGTCGAACGGCTATCTTGAGCATTACCTGCTCGTCGCCGTGGCCCTGGGCTCGGTCTTCATGGGCGCCATGACCTACATCGGCAACGGCCCGAACTTCATGGTCAAGGCCATCGCGGAGGAATCCGGCGTCAAAATGCCCAGTTTCTTTGGCTACATGGTTTACAGCGTGCTCATCCTGCTGCCGATTTTGTTCGCCATGACCATGATTTTCCTGAAATGACAATCCTTGAGTAAGTAATTTTTGTTTGATTATAACGCCGTGGACGAACAAGTTCACGGCGTTTTTATTTTAAATTACGCTTTGCGTTAAATGTATAAATTACCTACATTTACATCATTGACAATAAGAAAAAGTAATACTGACAGAGCTGTTATTGTGTTATTTATCGCGAATCATTTTGTACTGGATTGTTTTCATTTATCAAACAAAACCGCTCAATAGCAGACGCAACGCATTATTGTTAACTAAGTTGTGTATAATAATTATTATGAATATTTTAACATAATAAGCAATTTAACACTTGTATATATTCTCGAATTTGCGCATAATGGTGCCGAATACCATTTTTAAATTTTTCATTGGCGATAATGGTAATATTACACCCTCACTAACATGCTTTACGAGAACACGATGAGACACCACAGAATTTTTCCCCTCCTGATGTCGGCGCTCTTGCTGACGCTGATTTCCGGGTCCGTGTTTGCCGATCTGGCGACGCAGACGATTGTCAACACCTTCAATTCCATGAATAACGGAAAAGGCTACGTTTTTCAAGCGCAAACGTCGAATACCTATTATGGTCAGTTTTCCGGCGAAGTCCGCCTGATCAACTCGGGAACGAACACCCCCAACCTTTCGGCCTACAACATCGGCAAGACGGCCAGCAGCGGCACGGGATCGAACTTTTTCTTCCAGTCGTTTTGCGTCGAACCGGAACGGTCGTTGTACGAAAACGAAAATACTGCCGGCAAACTGAGCTACAATTCGTCGGCCAACACCACGACAACTAGTTATGGAAACACCTTGAAAGTCGGCGTTGCCTATCTTTACAAGGAATTTGCCGCCGGAAACCTCGCGGGCTACAATTACACCTATGGAAACGGCCGTGTCAATTCCGCCGTCCTCCTGCAGGACGCGATTTGGTTCCTGTTGGGTAAAACGGCCAATCTGGTCAATTCGGCCACGAGCTGGACGAACAATACCTTCCTTCAACAGTTGAACGGCATGGCCGGCTACAATCAGGCCTTCTGGCTTGCCTCCTATGACCCCGCCAGCAATTACGGCGGTCTCATGGGCGATGCCAAAGTCTTCGTCATGAACAACCAGTTTGACACCTTGGCGAGAAGTCCGGTGGCCCTCCGCCAGGACCTCCTCTATGTCGTCCGCGGCGGCGGTGGCGGCAGCGACGTTCCCGAACCGGCCAGCATTCTGCTCTGGACGCTCGGCAGCCTCGGCGCCGCCGGCATGGCCTACCGCAAGCGCAAGGCCGCAGGCAAATAACCCGATCCTGCGAATCGGTATTATCAAAAAAACGCCGCGAGGTTGATACTCACGGCGTTTTTTTATTGCCCTTCGGGCGGCGGTCACGGCGTGACCGCCCTACCTTTCAATTGGCGAATTCCACCGTGGCGCGGATCGGGTAATGGTCCGTCGGGTAGCGGCCGTCGTCATTCGTGCGAATGATTTCCGCGTCGGTCGCTTTCAGGTTCGGAGTGACGAAAATATAGTCGATTTTTTCGCCGATTTCATTGACGCCGTTGCCGTCGAATCGCGGACCGCGAAATCCGTTGAACGTGGCGACGCTTTTTTCCTCCGGAAGCACGACGCGGAACGTGTCGAGCATTTTAATCACCGGCGTGTTGCTTTCGCCGCCCAATTCGACGGTTTCGCCCTTGATGAAACGGATGGCCGGGCTGTTTTCACCGCAGTTGAAGTCGCCCATCAGCACCATGGGGACGTCCTTGTTTTTGCGGTGTTCGAAACGGTCGAAAATCATCGCCGCGGCCTTCTGCCGGGGAATTTCGCCGACATGGTCGAAGTGCGTCGAGTAGACGTAAAGCGATTTGCCCGTCCTTTTGCCATCGGCGTCCAGTTCGTGAAACAGCGCCCCGGTGACCACCCGCGGGCAACCGCTTTGACCTTCCCAGGTGACGGAGCCGGGCACGTCCGGCGTGTCCGAAAGCCAGTAAGTACCCTGATCTTCGGCGTCCGGTTCCCAGCGATCCTTGCGGTAAAAGACCGGCGTCCCTTCGCCGCGTTCGGGATTTTTCTCGCGGCAGAGATACAGGCAGCCGTAACCGGACAGGTTGTCGGCGAGATACTTGGCCTGATTCAAATCGTCGTTCGGATTGACGCACACTTCCTGGCCGCCGATGAAATCGTAGTTGCGGGCTTTGACGACCGAAAGCAACAGCTCCTTGCGAAGCGGCCAGGCGTCCTTCCCGTCATTGGCCGTGCTGAGCCGGACGTTGATCGAAAGAATGTCGACCGGCTCCGCGCCGAACAACGGAAGGCACAGGACGCAGGAAAACAAAACGGCAAAAGTCACAAATTTTTTCAACATGGAAATCTTTCTCGATTGATAGTACGACAGTTTGCATGGAAATGCCATTACGGGAAATCAATGGTCCGCATTTCGCCGGGACGCAGGGCTTCGACACGGCAGTCCTGCGCCAGATTTGCGACATGATTTTTGAAACGCTCCGTGTTTTGCTCCAAAACGGGGACGGTTCCCCAGTGCATGGGAATGACCGATTTGCAGCAAAGAAGCCGGCAAGCCTGGGCCGCCTGTTCCGGCCCCATCGTAAAAACGCCGCCGATGGGCAACAGGGCCAAGTCGATCGAATGCAGTTGCGAAAACAGGGCCATGGACGAAAAAATCCCCGTGTCGCCCGCGTGATACCAGGTCAGACCGCCCGGCATTTCGACGATATATCCGACCGGGACGCCCGAATCGGACGAGTGAAACGCCTGCGTCATCGTGATTTCGGCCCCACCGAACGCAATCGTGCCGCCGATGTTGAAACCGATGCCGTTCAGGAGCAATGGTTTGGGAAGTCCCCGAGCGATGAGGGCTTCCCCCGTGCCGACAACGCAGCCGAGTTTTGCCCCGAAATGGCCGCAAATCTCAATCGCATCGCCGACATGATCGCCGTGATCGTGCGTGACCAGCACCAGATTCGGCGGCGCAATGTCGCGCCAACTTGCCTTGCAGGCCGGATTTCCGTTGAAAAACGGGTCGATCAGCACGTGAAAATCGTTCGCGCCGATCATGAAATTGGAGTGGCCGAACCATTGCACAGAATATTGCGTCATAATATACCCGTTTGACTGAAAAATCCCCTCTTTCGTCTTGCCTGATATGCCGAAGTTTCATTATAATCCCCCGCAGGCCGGTTTTTCAAGCAACCCGCCGAAATTAACGAATTTGCATGGAGGCACGATATGACCGATTCCGAGCATTTGTACCAACTGGTGCAACAGAAACTGGAGCGGCTGGAACAGTTGCACTCCTGTTCCGGCAACCAGATGCGGTACGTCGAAACGGACAACATGGGGGCCGTTCTTGAAATTCTTGCAGCAAAACAGCGTTTGCTGATCGAAATCGAAGGGTTTGACCGCCAAATTGCCGGCTATCATGTCGATGACCCGGAAGAGCGCGTTTGGCCCACCCCGGACATGAGGGAACGCTGCCGCGAAATGATCGCCCGATGCGACCGCCTCGTTCGCGAAACACTGGAATTCGACCGGGCGGCCGAACAGAGCCTGATCGTAAAAAAGGAAGAGGCCCGGAAGCAGCTCCGACAGTTCACCGGCACCACGCAAGTCCAGGGAGCCTATCGCCAGCAAAAATCCCACATTGCCATGCCGGCACACGTTCGCATTGATCTTGGTTCGGGTTAGTATATCTTACCCAAATTAAGGTAGGGCGGTCTCGCCGAGACCGCCACCGTGCCGGAATAAGATGCGCCATGTCTGGCCAAGTTCGACCGCTCCATTACTGTCGCGGCTCTGATTTTGTCCCTTGCTTACGCTACGGGCTCTGATCTCGACGAATCGTGTTCTCAGCGAAAATCGGGGGCCGGGGTCATGATCGGCGTGTTTTGCACGACCGGCGCCGGCGGGGTGACGGTTTGTTGTTGCGGCCGCGAATTGGTGTTCGCTTGGGCGACACGGGCGGTTTGCGGTTGATTCGTCGTCGCGGCTTGACCTGATTGCCCGGCGTTTTGCTGCTGTTGATACGCGGCCCTTTGCTGCATCTGTTGCGGCATTTGCGGTGCATTGCCGGGCTGCAACCGCGTTTCCGGACGCTGCTGCATGGACTCCGACGGGAGACGCACGTTGCGATTGGCCGTCTGATTTTGCATGTTGTTCGGTACCATCCGTTCCTGCACCGATGCACGGGTCGGCGAAACCGTCGGGATCGGCGCCCCGTTGGCGATGACCGACGGGCCGACATTTCCCTGTCGCTGGTTCACCGAATCGGTCGTGATACTTATCGGCAAATCGTCCGGCGGGGAAATGCGTCCCCGGTTTGCATTGGACGCATTGGTGCGCGAATTCAATTCAAGCGGCAGCAGCATCGCGTCCGGCTGCTGCAAAATCGAATCCTGTCCCATCACTCCATCGTCACCCGAAATTCCGCCGGAGGCAGAAGGAATCGACATCCGCTGACCATTCAGACTTTTCAGTTTGGCCGGTTCCAGCGGCTGCACTTCCAGCGGTTTCAGGTCGCCCTGCACGGTTTGGTTTCCTTCCCGCACGGCATGATTCGGCGGCAAAGGCACGGCCACAGGCCCACCCGTCTTGGGAGTTGTCGTTCCGCCGAACAATGAGGCGATCAAATCGCCGTCCTCCGACGCAATCGTCGTATTCGACGTCGTGGGAGGCGTTAAATCACGGGGCAATTCTCTCGCGACCGGCGGTTTCAATTCCGGCTGCACCCGGTTCTCCGGCGGGGCCGGGGTTATCGGGAGCGGCGGAACCATGGGCACCTGCGTCGGTTTCATGCCGGGCACGGGCGGAATGCGCGGGGTATCCGCCGCAGGAACGGCCCGGGCGATACGCGGCGCTGCGTCGAGCAACGGCAAGACCGATGTGCCGGGAATCGCATTGCCCGGGGGTATGGGTTTCGCACCTGCGTTTTGAGGTTCGACAATGTCAAACACATCCGAAATATCCACCGATTTCGGTTTCGTTTCCGAAAAAATGGCCAGGTTGTCTTTGATGGACGGCTTCGAGAACGACAGTCCCTGCGCCGGGGGCTGATCCGTTGACGGCGGGACAGACGGCGGCTGAAGATCAAGCATCGCGTTGCCGTCGATTGCGGGAGCGTCATGACGCATCGCCACGGTTTCCTCCGCGGATTTCACGGCCGGATTTTGGGCAAGCATCGGCAGGTTTCCCGGGGCGACCGCATTGTTCGGGGGAGCGACATTCGAAGTGGCCGCCGGCACATGTTGCGTTTCATCGCCGATCACTTCGAAAATCGGCACGGACGGATCGTCCGCCTGTTGGGGTGTTGAAACCTGTGGCGTCACGGTCACGGGAACGGATTGGCCGTTCGTTTCGTTTTGTGCAATCACGGTCGGCATTTCGGGCACCGATGATTCGAAAGGCACCTCTTCCAATTCGTCAACGCGTGACGGCTTCGTCGTGTCGGCCACGGAAGGACTTGCCGTCGCATGAGAATCGGGGGGTGTCGGAAGCGCCGCCGTGTTGCCCGGCCGAACCTCCGCCGCGATGGCGGGTTGGGCCGCTGCGAGCGACTGGCCGGGTTGCGGCATGCGGGTGATCGGTCGCGTCACCGGTTGTGCGTTCGACGGCTGCGGTTTCGCCGCAACTTGAGGGACCGGCGTCGACGCATCGGCGGCTTCAATACTCACCGACAACTTGCCGGGTGTCGGTTGCGGCGTCGCGGCCAGCGTTTCCGCATCCCGCACGACGGGCGGTTCGCCCAAGCCCTTCGAACGGTTTTGTTCCTGCGGCGCCATCTGGATTTGCATTTTCGCCGCCTTTTCCGACGACTCGGCGACTTGGTGACGCTGCTTTTCAGGCTCGGGCGATGGAGCCGGCGATTCCTTGGGAGGCGTTTGCTCCGGTGATTTTTTGGCCAACATCTGTTTGTAGGGAACCTGCAAATTATTCTCGTCAAACACCACGCCCTGGGTCAGGAGCTGCATCTGCTGCTGTCCGGCAAGAGTCGTATGGATGATGATCGGTTCGTCCAACGGCCCGAATGACGAATCGGCGGTGAAAGTGATCGGCAGGACATGCACGTTGTGCTCAAGGTCCGACAGGGCGAATTGAAATCGTTGGTCGCGCGAGGTGATTTTCGTGATTCGAAACGGGGCGTCGCTGCGCAAGACGATGTTCTTTTTGACCGTATCGCCCGGCTTGACAAACCCGATGACGAACGGCGACGGCTTCGCCACCAACGGGGCGGCGACATAACCGTGAACCGGCAACATGACCACCGAGGAATTGGGGTTGGTGTCATTGGTGATGAATCGCACCACGTCATGCACATAACCGCTTGGCATCGTATCCCATATCGTGACGGCGATGTCATAAACCACGCGGCCGTTTTTGCGTTCGACTTCGTCTGCCTTGACGTGAATATGCGGATTCGTGCATTTGATGTCCGTGAGTTCCCAGTTCGGTCGACCGGCATATTGCATGGTCAATTTTTTTGTCGTCTTTTTTCCTTCGCTGACCGAACCGAACTCGGCAACGCCCGGCGTGATGACCACGTCGGGCCGAATGTAGGACGTGACCTGCAATTGCACCTCGGCGCGGTACGGGCGGTCGATGACCACCGTGAGCGTGGCCGATTTGTCTCCCTTGAAGCGTCCGTCCGTGTTCAACCGGGCTGTAATTTCCCCGGTTTCGCCGTATTTGATCGGCGTTTTCGGCCAGCCCGGAGTCGTGCAACCGCACGAGGACGTGACGGAAGCGATATGCACGTCTTCCGGGTACGGATTTTTGAACTTGAATCGATGTACCGCTTCGACGCCAATGGCGACGCTTCCGAAACTGTGCCGACGCTCTTCGAACATGGCTTCGGCCCATTGTTGTGCCAAAACCGCGGAAGTGATCGGCAGTTGAATCAGGTAAAACGCCAAAAGTATGAGCAATTTTTTCATCATGGCTGCATATCGGCTATAGGAAATGGAATTCATTTTTGCTTCTTAAATCAATGGACGAATATTTTCGTCTCGCAATCGCAAATGCAACGGTCCCTCATTACTTTTTCGGCAACCCGAGGCCATAAACTGGCCCGCATTTTTCATTTTTTTAGAAAAATCATTAAAATCAATCATGTTAACGTAAATTATACATATGTCTTTATTGATCTATTTTCATCGATTTCGCCATTTTAACGCAGAATACTTCATAATCTGGAGCAATCTCCTGACCTATCCATGTAAAAAATGCTAAGTGTTTATGGAAGATGCAGTAAATATAGACTATTTTGAAAACGCACAAGAAACCAAATTATGAGTCGCTTTAATATCGCTCTAAAATCAATACTTCCGCCCAACGCCAAAACACTGATCATTGACGATTCCGTTCCAACGCGTCGGATTTTTCGTTACATTTTACAAAAAATCGGTTTCGAAGTTGATGAGGCGACCAACGGACTTGAGGCGTTGGAAATGCTGGAAAAAAAACTTGGTCAATATTGCATCATTTTTTCCGATATCAGTATGCCGAAAATGGACGGTTTCGAATTGTGTTACAAACTGCAAAATCAGGAATGGTACGACGATACCCCTTTCGTTCTGGTTTCGACCGAAAGCGACGCAGCCAATATCATCAAAGGACTGAAGCTGGGAGCGGACGATTTTATGCCGAAACCCTTCGACCAGGAAATCGCCGAACTGGTGGTCGCCCGTGTCATGACCTGCTCCGCCTTGGAGACTGCGCGGAAAACAGCATGCAACCACCGGCATGACGAAAGTCCGGAACTTCAGAAAACGCCCTAAGTATCCCTCCTTGAACCCGCGATCCGTATTTTCCCGGATTTTGTGAAACGGAAAGAATGACGAATGACGGACATGACGATACAGACCAACCGCGCCGTGGACCGGATGACCGTGCGGATCGAGCATTTGGACAAGCTGCTCAACCTGGCCGGCGAAGTGATCATCACCAGTTCGACGCTGCACGATCTGCAGCGGGAAATGGTCGATGCCGTGACCTATCATCGCCCGATCATCGAAAGCAGCATTCAAACGATCAAGGCGGCCGATGAAGCGTCGCGACGCATCAGCCAGGATTTGCACGACCTGGTCATGGCCATTCGCATGGTCGAAATCGGCGAAACGTTCCGCATGTTCCGGCGCCCGGTCCGCGATTTGAGCCGCACGTTGAAAAAGGAAATCGAACTCAAGGTCGAAGGCGAACACGTCCTCATCGACAAGGCGCTGGCCGAACGCGTGGTCGAACCCTTGCTGCACCTGATTCGCAACGCGGCCGACCACGGCATCGAACAGCCGCTGGAACGTTCGCGCATGGGAAAACCGCCGCAGGGAACGATTCGCCTTGAGGCCATCGAACGCGAGAACGAAACGGAAATCGTCGTCAACGACGACGGACGCGGAATCGACGTCAATTTCGTTCGCCAGAAAGCGAAACAATACGGCCTGCTGGGGCCGGGCGACACTTTTGATTTGACGAGCGTCGTGTGCACATCCGGTTTCACCACCAAGGACCAGGCGACCGACACGTCCGGTCGCGGGGTCGGGCTCGACATCGTCCGCAACATGGTGACCGAATTCGGCGGAAAGATCGAAATCACGACCGTTCCGCAAACCGGCACGACCTTCCGGCTCATGATTCCGAAATTGCGGGCGGTCAACATCATCGATGCGCTGATCGTGCGTTGCAGCGGCAACCTGTTCGCGTTGGCCATTGAAAAAGTCACCAGTTTGCAGGGGGTTCCGGTCGAACAGATACAGGCGACGATGGATCGGGAACGTTTCATTCAATATCTCGGCGAACCGGTGGCTCTGTTCGATTTGCAGGAGCTGCTCGGGGGTGGGCCTTCCGAATCGCTCAAGCCGGAAATCGTGCCCATCGTCATCCTCGAAGGCAAAAAGGATCGCATCGCGGTCACCGTCACGGAATTTCTCTCGCCGCAGAAGCTGGTCAACGTTCCGCTTGAGACCGACATGTTCGGCAATGCGGCCCCGGGTGTCGCGGGAACCTGCATCATCGGCGGCGGACAGATCGGATTGACGGTCGACATTGACGCCGTCGTCGAACTGGCGACCGGTACCGGCGAAGCGTCCGATCACAAGATCATCACCGAAACGCCGCTGTTCGATTTGGATTCAAATGCGGATGTATCGAATGAAACCGTCCCGTCGAGGAAAACGCGCTCCTTGAAGACGGTCACGCATGACGCGCAGGAGGAGTTGAACAGCAAGCGGGAATACCAGAAACGCTTTATGGACGGCGGAGACCGCCCCGCGGACGGCGTCTCTTATGAATTGAGCGAAAAAGACGCGGTTGACCTGATCGAAGAAGTCCGGCGAAGCCTGGCCGAGTTGCAGGACCTATTACTGACCTTGGAAGACGAAAGCGACAATCCGAAGGTGATGCGCGACGTGTTTCGCCGCCTGCATGCGCTGAAGGGCGCTTTTGCCATGCTGGAAAACACTCCCACGACGAACCTGGCGCACGGATTGGAAACCCTGCTGGATTACGTTCGCAAGGAAATCATTCCGCTGGATCGCGATCTGATCGACCTCATGCTCGACGGCGTCAGCGAACTGGCGACCGCGGCCCGGGATATGCCGGACATCGTCCCCCGGGAAAATATTGAACTGAAGGAACGCATCAACGCGGTCATTGACGAACATCGCAAGAATATCATCATCGCCGACGAAGACGCCTTGCTCAACGAACCGTTTTCGCTGCCCGCGATCGTCGAACTGCAATTGATCGGGGCGCTCAAAAACCATTCGCAAACCTACGAAACGTTCCTGCGGTTTCAGCCGGGGCGTCAGGCCAATTACCTGGTGATTTACCTGATGCTGCGCAGGCTTTGCTATTACGGGACGATCCTTGCGACCATCCCGTCCATCGACCAGCTCGAACAGGGAATCTGCGGCAACGCCGTCAAGTTGCTTTGGGCCACCACGATGCGTGAGCCGGAATTGTCGCGGACGCTTGAGGAACTCGCGCCGCTTTACAACGTTTCCGAGTTCCACAGCATGCCGACGACCGTGTTCCGCTATGAAAGCTCCGGCAGTTTCGGCGAACTTTGATCACCGCGACCGCTGCCGGTCCGTTATGTGACGTCATGCCACCGCGGGAATCGGGCCGGCGATCAAATCGTAGTCTTCGATTTCCTGGGCATTGCCGTTTTTCACGACATCGCAATTCGCGGTCACCTGCGGGCGTTTCTTTTCGACGTACAGTTTGGCGACCCGTTTTTTGCGGTCGCATTTCGTCGCCTGGCCGATAAAATAATGGCCGCACAAAATATAAATCGCCGATTCGACCAACTGCCGCGCGATCAGTTCGAGATACGCCCCCGATTGCGACTTGGCGAACGCCACGGCGTCCAAAATTTCA
>JAVBQX010000244.1:0-9309 GCA_031548645.1 Thermoguttaceae bacterium | reverse complement strand
CATGGTTTGGGCGTCCCAGGCGAAGGACTTGTGGCCCGCGTAAAAGGCCGTGTTGCCCAGAATCGCCGTTTCGGCCATCGGGCCGGAATAGTTGAAATTGCAGGTCGCGACGGGCCCGCC
Source organism: Thermoguttaceae bacterium (assembly GCA_031548645.1). Lineage (GTDB taxonomy): Bacteria > Planctomycetota > Planctomycetia > Pirellulales > Thermoguttaceae > WRMR01. Next base: position 9,189 of record JAVBQX010000244.1, on the reverse strand, counting down.
CTTGCAGGCGTCGACCCATTCCCGATGAAAACCGGGCGAATCGGGCACGAATTTGTCCGGATACTTGAAATCGGCGTACTTATCGACCGGCAGCAGCACGTGATTCGAAAAGCCGGCCAACAGCAACCCCTTTTCGCCGACGAAGAGCGCCCCCTGACCGCCGGGGAAATTGAATTCCTTTTTCGTCAGCGTGTCGACGTATTTGTCCTTCAGATCGTATTCCTTTTTGAACGGGTGCTCGATCGTCTGGTACCAGTGCAGTGTCACCGGCGGGAGTTCGCCGCGGGCGGCGTATTGGAATGTGCAGTGCATCGACTTGGGCGTTCGTTCCGCGTCGACTTCCGGCCCGGTCGCCGCGACGTGGTTCGGGTAGGCCAGGTCGAGGGCCGCGTAGGGAATATCGAGCACGTGGCAGGCCCAGTTGCCGGTTTCGCCCGTGCCGAAATCGCGGAAGAACCGCCAGGTGTAGGGGCAATACTCGGGGCTGTATTTCCGCGTTTTCGCCGGGCCGAGCCAGAGGTCCCAATCGAGCGAGGCGGGCACCTCCGTAAATTTCGTCGGCATGGGCGGCATGCCGCGGTCGGTTCCGATCCAGGCGTGTACTTCCCTGACCGGGCCGATCGCGTTCGACTTGATCAGTTCGGTGACGCGGTGCATGTTGGGAATGGCGTGACGTTGCGAGCCGATCTGGCTGGCGACCCCCATTTTTTCGGCTTCCGTCGTGATGAGGCGGCATTCGGCCACGGAATGCGCGAGCGGTTTTTCGCAGTAAATGTGCTTTTTCATGCGGATGGCCATGATCGCCGGGTGATAGTGCGTATGGTCCGGCGTCGCGACGACGATCGCGTCGATTTGCTTGTCAAGTTCGTCGTACATCTTGCGGAAATCGAGATATTTTTTCGCGCCCGGGAATCGTTCGTAGGCGTTGCCGGCCCGAACGTCGTCGACGTCGCAAAGTCCGACGAAATTGACGGTCTTTTCGAGGTTGTCGAGGCTGTATTTCCCCTGCCCGCCGATGCCGACCACCGCGACGTTCAGTTTTTCGTTCGGCGACTGGCCGTAGGAAAGCAGTCCGCTCCGCAAAAACATGGCCCCCGCCCCGGCCACAACCGACGCTTTCAACATTTGACGACGATTGATTCGTGATGACATGATATTTTTCTCCGTTGATATTTTGTATTCGATTTCCGGCACATATTGTTCTGCATTGCAAAAAAAACGCACAGTTATTCATATTTTATGTGATTTGTGCGTCACTGTCAATGAAAACACACCGCAACCACAGTTTGCGGGCGTCAAAACTCGTCGCTTGTGTTGCATGGCCTTGCGTGTAAAATAGACGGTTCGTGAAATGGAAAAAACGAAAAAATACTGTAATTTGCCAACGCACACAAGAAAAAGGCTCGCCGGCCATGGCCAAAAAAGCAACCTACAAAGACGCGGGGGTCGACCTCGAAGTGTACGCCGAATCAATGTCCCGGCTTCCGAAACTGGCAGCGGGAACGTTTACGCCGCGCGTGATGCGGCTTGACGGCGGTTTCGCCGGATTGTTCCGCCTGCAACAGGACGGTCGGAAATACGACGACCCCGTGTTGGTCAGTTGCACCGACGGCGTCGGCACGAAACTGAAACTCGCCTACGCGGCGGGAAAGCACGATACGGTCGGCATCGATCTGGTCGCGATGAGCGTCAACGACGCGATCTGCTGCGGGGCCGAACCGCTGTTCTTCCTTGATTACGTCGCCATGCCGAAAGACGATCCCGATTTGCTTGAGGCCGTCGTCTCGGGCATCGCCGTCGGCTGCCGGGAAAGCGGCGCGGCCCTGATCGGCGGCGAAACGGCCATCATGCCCGACCTGTACAACGCGGGCGAATACGATCTGGCCGGCTTTTGCGTCGGCGTGGCCGAACGGACGAAAATCATCGACGGCAAGGCCGTCGCGCCGGGCGACCGCCTGATCGGCGTCGCGTCGAGCGGCCTGCATTCGAACGGCTTCAGCTTGGCGCGGAAAGCGGTTTTTGAAATCGCGGAACTCAAGGGCACCGACCTCGTGCCGGAACTCGGCCGCACGGTCTTTGAGGCCCTGCTGGAGCCGACACGCATTTACGTCAAGCCGGTTTTGGCTTTGCTCGAAGAATTCGGGGCCAACGACGGCATTCGCGGCATCGCGCACATCACCGGCGGCGGACTGGCGGAAAATCTCGGCCGCGTTCTCCCGCCGGAAGTCCGGGCCGACATTACGCCGGGTTCATGGGCCGTCCCCGGGGTGTTTGAATGGCTGCAAAAAATCGGCAATATCGACACAGACGAAATGGCCCGTGTTTTCAACATGGGCGTCGGTCTTGTGTTGGTCGTCCGCCCGGACCGTTTTGAAGCCGTCCGGAAAAGTCTCGACGCCATGTCGCTTGAAAATTTTGATTTAGGTGCAGTTGTACGAAAATAAGATGCACCGCGAAATCAGAACCCGAAGCGTAAGCGAGGGACAAGAATCAGAGCCGCGACAGTCATGGAGCGGTCGAACTTGAACGGACATGGCTACACCGGTTGACAATCCGGCGGCGGTTTCGGCGAGAACGCCCTGCCTTTTTTATCCGTTTATCAACAATAATCAAGAACATGTCTCATCAAACTGCGTAAATAAGATAGAGTGAGCATATTTCTTCACAAAAAACGTTCGATAAACAAAATATTGAACACAACTCTTTCCGTTGCGTATTTTTGCTATTTTGTTCCTATGTTTCGTTTTTTATGGTATTTATAGAGAATGGTGTTGTTGAAAAAACCCGAAAGTGGTATTTTGTGAATTCGTCCCGAACAGAAATTGCCATTTTGTTTGCAATGCCTATAATCAAGAGAATGTTAGGCTAATATTATCGTTTCAAAGACAAGATATCGGAAGAGAAAACGGCCGATCAACATAAACAACTATTATTAGAAGAGTTACGGAATGCCTTACGAGCGATTTACCGACCGTGCACGGAAGGTGATGCAATTGGCCAATCAGGAAGCCCAGCGTTTCAACCACGAGTACATCGGGACGGAGCACATTTTGCTCGGCCTGGTGAAGGAAGGCAGCGGCGTGGCGGCCAACGTGCTGAAAAACATGGACATCGACCTGCGGAAAATCCGGCAGGAAGTCGAAAAACTGGTGCAAAGCGGGCCCGACCTCGTAACGATGGGCCGGCTGCCGCAGACTCCGCGCGCGAAAAAGGTCATTGAATATTCGATGGAAGAGGCCCGGAGCCTCAACCATAACTACGTGGGAACGGAACACATCCTGCTCGGGCTGCTGCGCGAACAGGAGGGTGTTGCTGCGCAAGTTCTTATGAATTTGGGGCTTAAGCTTGACGAAGTCCGCAAGGAAGTGCTCAACCTGCTGGGACACGGGCTCGATTCGATCGACAGCGGCGAACGTTCCGGCAGCGAAACCTTCAGTGGCGGACTGGGTGGCGGCATGCCGGAAGAAGGTGGTCGAAAACCGGGCGGAAAATCAAAAACGCCGGCGCTCGACAGCTTCGGTCGCGACCTGACTGAACTGGCCCGGCAGAAAAAACTCGACCCGGTCATCGGACGCGACAACGAAATCGAACGGACGATGCAGATTTTGAGTCGCCGTACGAAAAACAATCCCGTGCTGCTCGGTGAGGCGGGCGTAGGCAAGACGGCCATCGTTGAAGGTTTCGCCCAGCGGATCGTCGAAGGCAACGTGCCCGAACTGCTGCTCGACCGCCGCATCGTCGTGCTTGATCTCGCGATGATGGTCGCCGGGACGAAATACCGCGGCCAGTTCGAGGAACGCATCAAGGCGCTCATGAACGAAGTGCAGCGGGTGAAAAACACGATCTTGTTCATCGACGAGTTGCACACGCTCGTCGGGGCCGGCGGCGCGGAAGGGGCCATCGACGCCTCGAACGTGCTGAAGCCCGCCCTGTCACGCGGCGAAATCCAGTGCATCGGCGCCACGACGCTCGACGAGTACCGCAAGTACATCGAAAAGGACAGCGCCCTGGAACGGCGGTTCCAGATCGTCATGGTCGAGCCGTCGAACGCCGACGAAACCGTGCAGATTCTCAAAGGGCTGCGCGACCGCTATGAAAAACACCACAAGGTCACGATCACCGATGACGCATTGCTCGCGGCGGTCGAACTTTCGAACCGTTACATCACGGCCCGCTGCCTGCCGGACAAGGCGATCGACGTCATCGACGAAGCCGGGGCCCGCGTCCACCTGAAAACCATGACCAGGCCGCCGGACCTGGCCGACCTCGACCAGCAGATTGAGCAGTTCAATCGCGAAAAAGAAGAGGCCGTCTCGGCGCAGGATTTTGAAAAAGCCGCCGCGCTGCGCGACCAGGCGGAAAAAATCAAAAAGAAAAAACTGGACATGCAGAAGGAATGGCGAGAACGTTCGCAGCAGACCGGCGGCGTCGTCGACGAGCATGTCATCGCCGAGGTCGTCTCGAAAATGACCGGCATCCCGCTCACACGTATGTCGACCGAGGATTCGAAGCGGCTCATGCGCATGGAGGACGAACTGCACAAGAAGGTCATCAGCCAGAACGAGGCCATCGGCGCCGTTTCTCGGGTCATCCGCCGCAGCCGCAGCGGTTTGCAGGACCCGAAACGCCCGATCGGGAGCTTCATTTTCGCCGGGCCGACCGGGGTCGGAAAGACCCTGCTGGCCAAGGCGCTGGCCGAATTCATGTTCGGCGACGAAGACGCCCTGATCCAGGTCGACATGAGCGAATACATGGAAAAACACAGCGTCAGTCGATTGGTCGGCGCCCCTCCGGGCTACGTCGGTTTCGAGGAAGGCGGCCAGTTGACCGAAAAAATCCGGCGCCGGCCCTACTCGGTCGTACTGTTTGACGAAATCGAAAAGGCGCACCCCGACGTGTTCAACATGCTGTTGCAGGTGCTCGAAGAAGGCCGCCTGACCGACAGTTTCGGACGCCACGTCGACTTCCGCAACACGGTGCTGATCATGACGACCAACGCCGGCGCCGAGGCGATCAAGAATGAATCGGCCTTCGGGTTCCAGAAACAGGACGGCGACAGCAACTACGAAAGCATGCAGGAACGCGTCAAGGAACAGATCGAGAAGTTCTTCCGTCCGGAGTTCCTGAACCGCATGAACGAGATCATCGTGTTCCGTCACCTGACCGAAGACGATCTCGGCGACGTGATCGAACTCGAACTGAGCAAGCTGCGCAAGCGTCTGGCGGAAAAAGGCATGCAGATCGTGCTGACCGACGAGGCGAAGAAACTCATCATCAAGCGCGGCAGCACGCTGGATTACGGGGCCCGACCGCTCCGCCGCGCGATCGAGGCGAACATCGAAGACCCGCTCTCCGAGGAAATCCTCAAGGGCGAGTTTACCGGGAAAAACTGCGTCACCGTCGAGGTCAAGGAAGTCGGCGACAAGAAGCAGCTCATCTTCGAAGGCTCGGTCGTCGAAACGCCGGAAGACAAGGAACCGGTCGCCGCGACCGCGGGTGATGACGCGCCGGGTGAATAACAGGAAACCACTTGAGCCCTCCACGCGAGGGCTTTTTTTATTGATCAAACCAAAGGTGCCGCGATCATGATTCCAAACGGACCGGACTTCATGCCCTTTTTCGCGTCTGATTCATCTTGCGGATTATCGGGTTCGGGATAAAATGACGCGATAGAACATTCGATACAATTTCGCGCGTTCCGCGGAAAGAAAGGGATTGCTTCATGCCGATGAACGAAGAGATGGAATCGCAAGGACGATGGCTTTTCCGATGGAGGAGTTATTTGCCGTTGTTGTTTTTCATGTTGTTTATTCCCGCTTTTGTTGGTTTCGACTATCCCATGGGGAGCCGGTTTTGGGATAACATTTGGGAGGGGGTTTGTCTGACCGTCGGCTTCATGGGACTGGCAATCCGCATCTTGACCGTGGGCTACGCCCCGAAAAACACATCGGGGAGAAATACGAGAAACCAATTGGCCGCCACGTTGAATACTTCGGGAATGTATTCCCTGGTGAGAAATCCGCTCTATCTTGGGAACTTTTTCATGTGGCTTGCTCCCGTCCTGTTTCCCCGCTGCTGGTGGCTTTGCCTGATTTACGTGATGGCCTTTTGCCTCTACTACGAACGGATCGTCATTACGGAGGAAAATTTTCTTCGTCGAAAATTCGGCCGGGAATACCTTCAATGGTGCGCCCGGACACCGGCGTTTTTTCCGTGGAAGTGGAAGTGGCAAAAGCCGTCACTGTCGTTTTCCTGGAAAACCGCGATCCGGAGGGAATACCATGGATTTTACGCCCTGATCGTCGTCCTGTTCGCTCTGGAACATGTCAGCGAAGCATGCGTCCATGACGCTTTCACCTGGGATAAACCTTGGATTTATCTTTTCTGTGCCGGGACGTTGATTTACTGCTTTGTTCGTTTTCTTGCAAAACGGACAAACGCCCTTTGCGTGGAGGGACGGTGATTTTGCCTTTATCCGGACAAACGAAAAAATGACCAAACCGAACCGGGGACGGTTTTACCGGAACCGTAATTGACGTGTGCCATCATCAACTACAATCATCCAAAGGTTTCACGCATTTTTTTCCTTGCGAATGTCTCCGCGGGGTGGTCTTTGCGATGGTTTTTCTGCTGCTCACGCAAACGTTTCTGGCGGAAGGTCTGCTGACGTCGTTCGTCGTTTCGAGCGGTTCGATGTCGCCCTCGCTGCACGGGCCGCATTACATGCTGCGATGCCCCGATTGCGAAACCGCGTTTTGTATTGAAACGGGCGATCCGCCGCAGGATTCGCAGAATGCCCCGCCCCTGCGTTGGGGGACGTGTCCCGCCTGTGCGTTTGCGCAAACCCCTGTTCCGAAGGACGCCTTTTGCATGGGCGATCGCATTCTCGTCAATCGCGCGGCCCTGTCGTTGCGACCGATTCGGCGATGGGACGTCGTGCTCTTTCGCACGCCCGATGACGGAACGCTGACCGTCAAGCGAGTCGTCGGGCTGCCCGGGGAAACGCTCGAAATTCGCGACGGCGACATTGTCATCGACGGCCGAATCGTCACCAAACCGCTCGCCTTACAACGTGCCATGCGAATTCCCGTGCCTTTTGGCCGTTGGGAAATGCAAGCCGGAAAAGATCCGGGGCAGTGCGAATTCGCTTGGCGCCCGGTCCGCAACGTGCCGCATGTGCGAACGCTTTATGCGACAAATGACGCATCGCAACGCGATATGGAATCCGACACGGCGTCCGACGGCCCGTTGTTCGGCGTGACAAATCAGTTGTGCGAAAACCAGTGGCGCATCGAACCGCCGGGCGGCATTTTTCCGGTACGGGATTTGACGCTCGAATTCGATTGGCAACCCGATGCGACAAGGCCGCTTGGCATCCGGGCACATACGGACGAACGGCGATTGGATTTCGGTCGTGCAAACGGCGGGACGCACAAAATTGAAATTTCACTGTTCGACCGCCGCCTGCTCGTGGCCGTCGACGGCGCGGTGATTGCCGATTCGCCTTTCGATGATTTCGAAATATCCGGCGAGACAAACCTTTGCCCGTTCGCGTTTCGGCTGCCGGAAAGCGATGGACTTTCACAAACCGAACAGGAAACGGCCCTCAGACGGCAGATCACAAATCCGCGGGCTTGGCGGGACGTGTATTACATGAATCAAGACGCCGATGCGGTGACGATTCCGCCGGGCTGTTATTACCTGCTCGGGGACAACAGCGCTTTTTCGGCGGACAGCCGCGGCTGGAACGAACCCTTCGTCACGCAACGGCACCTAGTCGGCATCGTCACGCGATGGGAAAAATGATAAAAGACATGACAAGCCTATTTGATTATCTCGAACAGCCCGAAAACGAGCCGGAACCGCTGTCGGTCGGCGACCTGACGCTTTTGATCAAGGGAACGCTCGACGCGGCCTTTGCCGACGTGTGGGTCGTCGGCGAGATTTCGAATTTCAGCCGCCCGCGTTCAGGGCATTACTATCTGACCTTGAAAGACGAAACGGCGCAACTCCCGGCGGTGGTTTGGCGTTCGTCGGCTTCGCGCATCCGTTTCGACCTGTCCGACGGGCAACTGGTCGTCTGTCACGGGCGCATCGACGTGTACCCGCCGCACGGCAAATACCAGCTCGTCATCGACCGGATGGAGCCGCTCGGCCAGGGCGGGCTGGAACTCGCGTTCCGAAAGTTGCACGCCAAGCTGGAAGCCGAAGGGCTGTTCGCGCCGGAACGCAAACGCCCGATCCCGAAAACGGTGCGGCGAGTGGCCGTCGTGACCAGTGCGACCGGTGCGGCGGTGCGGGATTTTTTGCAGGTTTTGGCGCGGCGGACGCGGCGCATCGACGTGTTGATCGTTCCGGTGCGCGTGCAGGGCGACGGGGCAAGCGTTGAAATCGCCGACGCGATCACGATGCTCAACCGACATGTTGCCGGCGCGGAGTCCGGGAATCAACCGCCGGAAAAACCGGTCGATTGCATCGTTGTCACACGCGGCGGCGGAAGCCTCGAAGACTTGTGGCCCTTCAACGAGGAGCCGCTCGTTCGGGCCGTGGCCGCGTCGCACATCCCGGTCATTTCGGCGATCGGTCACGAAATCGACGTCACGCTGTGCGACCTGGCGGCGGATTTACGGGCTCTGACCCCAAGCGAAGCGGCCGAACGCATCGCCCCGAACGACGTCGAATTGCTCGAAGCCCTGGCCGCGACGCAACGTTTTCTCGAACGCGGCATGCGCCAGAAAATGCAACTGGCCGAACAGCAACTGTCCCGCTTCGGCGAGCATCCGATTTTTACGCGACCTGTGGAAACGCTGATTTTTCCGGTGCAAAAGACGCTCGACCAGATCGACGAACGTTTGCGGCAGGGCGTCAAAACGCGGCTCGAACGCGCCGCCGCGCAACTGGGACACAGCGCCGCGACGCTCGAAGCGCTCAGTCCGCTGGCCGTGTTGGGCCGCGGTTACAGCATGACCTTCGACCGCGAAAACCGGCTGCAAACCCGCGCCGCCGCACTTTCGGAAGGCGACGAAATCACGACGCGTTTCACCGACGGTTCCGTGCATAGCGTCGTGCGTGACGTGAAGGTTGAGTCCTGACTATCGGTGAGAATGTGGAGTTAGGGCGGTCACGGCGCGATCGCCGCATTGTATATTGTAGAGTGATTGAGTTGTCGCTCGAAAATTCCCTGAAAGG
>JAVBQX010000073.1:0-63062 GCA_031548645.1 Thermoguttaceae bacterium | reverse complement strand
GTCGACGAAGGGAAAATCCGGCCTTCGCAGCCCGACACCCACTGGCTCGACTGTTTGGTTGGTTGCGCCGTCGCGGCTTCCATTCAGGGCGTGGAACTCGGGACGCTTAAAACCATTGCCAAACCGCAACGACCGCGCGTGAAATTGTCTGACTTTCGGCGATAGGTGGTCCACGAAAAAACCGAAATTCGCAAAAGGGAGACGTTGGGTTTGCGCGGTCGAAAAATTATTTTCAGGAAAATAACCGAAATGCGCATTTTTTGGGATGCGAATTGAGCGCGCCGTGTCCTAAGAGAATAGAAGGGGCGAGCGAAAACCACTTCGGGGGAAATGATTTTGAAAAAATCCCTCAAAAAAAGTGCAAGTTTTCCACCGCAAAAAGAAATATAACAAAGGGAGGCCGAGGGCGAAGTGGGAATGGTCAACGGAAAAGCCGCCGGAAATTTTCATTTTTTCACAAAAAATCGTTTCTTTCGGCATTTTTCCGGGCACACATTCAGCGCCCCGAGTCCTATGAGGGTAGAGACAACGACACGACACCTTCCCGGTTTTCACAATTTTTTCAATGAAAGGGGGAAACCATGTAACCCATGAGTACCACCATCGACCCGAATTACCAACAACCGCCGGAGGATACGGTGGAGCTGGACTGCGAAACGCTGGCCGTATCGGGCAATATCCGCAGTCCGACGATCACCCGCCTTGATCAAAGTATCAGCTCGCACGTCAACAACCACGCCCTGCACCGCAATGTTTTCGAGACGACGCTCACGACCGACGGCGTGTCGGACGTTTATACGGTGACGCACGACCTTGGTACGACGGCGCTGCAGGTCGCGTTTTTCGACGTAACGACACTCCCGCAAAAATCGCTGTTCGTGAACTGGGAGCCGGTCACCAACAACGCCATTCAAATCAAACCGGACGTGCGATTCGCCGCCGGACGTGTCCTCAAAATCATCCTTCAATAACAAGGCACAAGCATGGCCATCGCATTTGAATCCGATCTGAAACTGCCGCGTGACCCGGTCGAACCTTTGCAGGCGGCGACGAAACAGTACGTGGACGCGAATTCGGAACCTCTCCTGCCGCCCGACGACGGCAAGGTTTATGCCCTGCGTCGGGAACCGGCCAGCGATCAGGTCCGGTTCGTCGAGGTGAGCGGCGAGCCGCCGCCCGCCGAAGGGGACGGATTCCCCATGACGGCCCAATTGTACCGGCCTTTCATGGCGGACAAGGATGTCCGCAACGGCGACGAATGGTGGGCCTGTCGCGCTACGCCCGTGGCGTTCGACGGGCGGGATTATCCCGAAATCACGACCATGAAAGCCGTCGCGCCGTATTTCAAAAACCTTTTGCCGCTCATGCAGTCGCAATCGCTCCCGGCGGGAAATGAAATCACCCTGTCGGTCGGCAACATCGCCACGGCGTTTTACATGTTCGACGGCACATACAACTCGAACTGGCAGGGAATGGCGGGCCCGACCTTGAGCCAGTCGAACATGATCACGCGGAAAATTCCCACACCGGTGGGCCGGATCACGGGCTATTCGATTGTTTCGCAGTATTCGAGCAGCATCAGCTATCCGACGGAATGGATGCTGCAGGCGTCGCTCAACGGCAGTTCATGGCAGACCATCGACAATCGCAAGAACGTGACCTGGGACCCGGCGGCGCGTGGTACGGTACGGCAGGTGTTCGAACTGCCGACGCCTTACGAGGGCGCGGCTTTGTATTTTCGCTGGGCCTTCAGCAAGTCGACCGGAACGGGTTATATGTCGATCAGCGAGCTGGAACTCCACGACAGCATCACACAATACGCCCTGCCGAAAAAAGGCGACGACGCCTACGGCTGTCCGTTTTTTGTGAAAATGAAATCGGGTTTGCCGTCGGATCACTTGCAGGTCGGTGACCGTGTCTTGCTGGGCCAGACGGATGAAACGTACACGGACGAATTCGGACGCAGCTGGCTGGCCTGCAATATGAACACGCATGAGGTCGCCGAATATCCGGAACTGGTCGGCAAAAAAGGCGTGCGCCATTTCGAGAACGGCGAAGTCGTGCCGGTGCTCCTCAACAGCACCGTTCCCGGCACCTATCCCGTCACGGTCAGCTCGGAGGCGAGCGCGACGAACTCCCGCTGGAAGCCGTTCGACGGCAACGGCACGGTCTATTGGGCGACCGCGTCGACGGTCAAAAGCGGCTGGATTCAGGTCGAGCTGCCGCGTTCTCTTATGATCAACGGCTACGACCTCAAGACGAGCAATACGCAGGACAATACGCCGCAGGACTGGACCGTGGAGGTTTCGGACGACGGGACGAATTGGGCTGAAATCGACCGGCAGTCGGGCAACATCGCGCTGATCGACCGCAAGTTCACGGTCACGACGCCGCGTCGGGGCAAATTCGTGCGTCTCAACGTGGCCTCGGTCATTCGCGGCACCTGCGTCGCCGTCTTTCGTTTGCAGTTCTTTTCGAACGAATACGCCATGCTCCAGATGCCCAATTATAACCCTTCCACGGAAAACCGGCTTTACATGCTGGCGAAACAATCCACTCCTTAATCTTTAGCAAGAAAGCGTTTATGGCTATTCTCTTTGAATCCGATCTCCAACTCCCGCGCAATCCGCAGGAAAATCTTCACGCCGCGACGAAACAGTACGTCGACGCCGGACTGGCAACGAAGGCGGACACGGTGCATACGCATACGGTCACGCAGCTCGTCGGGCTGGGCTCGGCGGCCTTGTGCGATACCGGCGTGGCCACCGGCAACGTGCCGACGATTGGCCCGAACGGCAAGCTGAACCCGTCCGTACTGCCCTCGATCACGACGAACAGCACCTTCGTGGTCGCGAACGAAGCGGCGATGCTCGCGCTCACGGCCCAGCGGGGCGACGTCGCGGTTCGCACGGACGTCCACAAGTCGTTCATTCTGATCGATACGCCGTCCTCGACCCTGTCGAACTGGCAGGAGCTTTTGACGCCGACCAGCGCGGTCGATTCGGTCAACGGCAAGGTCGGCTCGGTGGTCCTCGTGGCCGCCGACGTCGGCGCAATTGCGGTCACGGAAAAAGGCGTCGCGAACGGCGTCGCGACGCTCGACGCGGCCGTCAAGGTTCCCATCGCCCAATTGCCGGCCTATGCGGCGATCACGAACGACGCGAGCGTGGTCCCGACCGGCGCGGCCGTTTACGAACACACCAGCGCGACGGACGTTCACGGCGCGACGACGACTCCGACCGTCGGGCGGATCGTCCAGTGGGACGGGAATCTCCGACTCAAGTCGAATGATCCCGCCGCCGCGGACGACGTGGCCACGAAACGCTACGTCGACGGGGCGCTCGGGGGCGGTGCCTGGCAGGGAACGGTCACGGGCGACGGTGCTTCGACGGAACTGGCGGTCACGCACGACCTCGACAGCATGGAAGTCCGGGTCGATGTTTACAAAAACGGTACGACGCCCGTTCAGGTTCAGTGGCTGCCGACTTCGTCCAACCGGGTCACGCTCTACTTCGCGGTGCCACCGGCGACCACCGACCGCTATCGCGTCCAGGTGCGCAGCTGAGGTTGCGTCTTTCAAGCTACCTGACCGTCAAAGATCAACGAATATTGTATGTTCATCGTCACACCTCGTCAACTTGAAAACAAAAAAATGGATAAAGAAAATTTGGAAGACACGATCCGCGAGAACGCCGCCGGTCCGAAACGGGCCCAGGGCGACTCGGGCAGTATCGAACAGCATTCGCTGCAGGATCAGATCGCCGCCGATCGTTATCTCGCCTCGAAGGAAGCGGTCAAACACGGTATGGGAATCAGAAACGTCAAAATTTCGCCGGATGGTACGACGTGATAAAAAGCAGCATGGCCCGCGAACGGATGCTCACGGGCCATGCTTTCAGGAGTCACCACGAAGCCAACATCAATCAATGTTGGCTTTTCGAAGAACGCAGGCTCTTTCGCTGGAATCGCGAAGTCATGGCCAACGCGTTTGATGCCTTTTCATTTGCATGGCGGGAATTCATCGGATAATCCGGTTTTTTACCGCTTTTCATCATGCGGAAAATTGGCCTCTTTCTCATGGTCGTGTCACTCCCTTTCTCTACCAGTATTCTACGTCACGCGGGGGTTTTTGACATGTAGAAATACGAGTAGAACGATTTTTCGGTCACGAAGTCTGGTTCACTTTTCAAAGCAACATGTTTTCAGGAAAAAGTTTCAATGTTTTGGTCATTTTGGAATAAGAAAAAGAAATCCCGTGCCTCGCCGGAAAAACTATTGCAGGCGCGATACGACGCGGCGCAGACGACCTCGGAGAACATCCGGCACTGGTCGATGGCGGACGGCCTGAGCGCGGATGCGGCCATGTCGCCGGAAGTGCGGCGCACCTTGCGCAACCGGTCGCGTTATGAGGTGGCCAACAACTCCTACGCGAAGGGCATGATTTTAACGATGGCCTGCGATTGCGTCGGCACCGGGCCGAGGTTGCAACTCCAGACGCAGGGCGCGGAGGACAACCGGCAAGTCGAACTCGACTTCGAGTTTTGGGCCGAAAAGGTCGACCTCGCTTCCAAACTCCGCGCGATGCGCATGGCCAAAGCGACGGACGGCGAGGCCTTCGCCATGCTGGTCGGCAATCCGAACCTCGATCACGAGGTCAAATTGGACATCCGGCTCATTGAAGCGGAGCGGGTGACGTCACCGAATTTCAAACATTTTCCCAGTGCGGTCAACTCGATGGATGGCGTGGAATTCGATCCATTCGGCAATATCACGCACTATTATGTACTGAAAAACCATCCGGGCGACCTCACGTTTCGTATCGACGACGTGGCGCGGGTACCGGTCGAGAATATGATCCACTGGTTCCGTCAGGAACGGCCCGAGCAGCATCGCGGCGTCCCGGAAATCACACCGGCTTTGCCACTTTTTGCGCAATTGCGCCGTTACACATTGGCGGTGCTTGCCGCGGCGGAAACGGCGGCGGATTTCGCGGCGGTCATTTATACGGACGCACCGGCGAACGGTGAAGCGATGCCGCTCGACCCGATGGACGTCATCCCGCTCGAAAAACGCATGGCGACGGTGCTGGCCGACGGCTGGAAACTCGGCCAGATCAAAGCCGAACAACCGGCGACGAGTTATCCCGAATTCAAACGGGAAATCTTGGGCGAAATCGGACGCTGCCTGCAGATTCCCATCAACATCGTCACCGGCGACTCGTCGCGACACAACTACGCCAGTGGGCGTTTGGATCACCAGACCTATTTCAAGGCCTTGAAAATCGAGCAGGATCATCTTGCGCTTGTCGTGATGGATCGCATTTTCGACGCGTGGTTTCGGGAATACACGCTGGCGCGTTCGGTCGGGCATGTTTCAACGGGTTTGACCTACGCCGCTCCCGCCAACAGTGTTTTGCGCTGTTGGTTTTGGGACGGGCAGGAGCATGTCGATCCGGCGAAGGAAGCGAACGCGCAGGGCACCCGACTGGCCAACCTGACGACCACGCTGGCGTCGGAATATGCGCGGCAGGGCAAGGACTGGGAGGTCGAATTGCGCCAGATTGCGAAGGAACGCGAATTGATGGAAGAACTCCATTTGACGACCAGTGTTTCGGACAAACCACCCGATGATCCTGAAGACGAGGAGGAAGTCAAAAATGACGACATCCCTCAAGATCGGTGACAACTGCTCCCTTTCTCTCGGTACTCAAACCACGCTCCAAACGCGAACCTTCGGTTGTCACGGCAACGCCTTACTTTTCGGTACGGTTCGCACGATTCTTGTTGTTTCAAGCGGCGTCATTGACGGCGACGGCACGATTTATCATTCGTTCTCACGAACGGGCGAAGACGCCATGTCCACCATTATGCCGTCCGTCAGGCAGGTCAATATCGACCTCGACGATCCGTACTTCGAGGGCGTTTACCACCGTTCGTTCGCGAACGGCATGATTCACATTTACGACGTTTTCGGTCCGCTCGCGTGTTTCGCGCTGGGCGTACCGTTCATTTTACTTCACCCCGAAATCCTCGTAAAGGACACGTATGTACCCTGACTTTCTCACCTTTCACACGACTCCCGTCTTTCTCGAAGCCTCCGGCGAGAAGACGACGCCGACCTTCAATATGATCGCCTACACCGGCGGTAAAATGAAGGTCGACGGATTCCCGCATCCGGTCGTGGTCCAATTTTCCGGGCTGGACATCCCTTCCCAGAGCATCCCGATCCGCCTCGACCACAAGCCCTACCAGGGCGTCGGTCATACGACGAAGATCGGGATCGAAAAAAACGAACTGGTCGCCGAAGGTCTGATCAGTCGCGAGACGAGCTTCGCGCGGGACGTCGCCAGTTCCGGCACGAAGGGCTTCCCGTGGAAGGCCAGTATCGGCGGGCCGATCCTCGAAGCGGAATTCGTACCGCACGGCAACATGGTCGAGGTCAACGGCCAGAAGTTCGAAGGCCCGGTCCACGTCGTGCGCCGCATGACGCTCAAGGAGATCAGTTTCGTCGATAACGCCGCCGACGCGAATACCAGCGCGAACGTGACCGCGAACGCAGCGACGCCCTCCGTCATCCCGAAACCGGATACCTCGCTCAATACGGCGAGCGGCTCCTTTGTCGCCAACCAGCCCGCCGCGACGCCCCCCGTCGTGCAGGCAACGGATCAGACCGCGACGCGGATGACCGCTCCGATGCTGCTGGAGGACATGCAGCGCGAATACCGGGCCGCCTTTCTCGCCGAGACGAACCGCGTCGAGGGCATCCGAAGGATTGCAAAGGGCCAGCAGCCCGAGCTGGTCGCGCGGGCCATCGGCGAAGGCTGGGACCTCACGCGGTTTGAACTGGAATACCTGCGACTTTCGCGGCCCGTCGAGTCCGGCGTGCGTCCCGATGCCCATCGCCCGACGCAGCAGGTGCTCGAAGCCGTCGCCCTGCAGACGGGCGGCATGTCCCTGCAATGTTTGGAGAAACAGTTCAACGAGCCGGTGCTCGAAGCCGCTGAGAAGTATCGCGGGATTGGGATTCAGGAATTTTGCGAACTGGCCTGCTCCGCCCAATTGCCGCGCTACAAGCGGAACGCCATCGGCTGGCTTGAGGCGGCCTTCAGTACGAACTCGCTGCCGGGCATCCTGTCCAATATCGCCAATAAAATGCTGCTCGACGGCTACAATTACGTCGACGAGACCTGGCGCAAAATCTGCAAATTCTCCAGCGTCAACGACTTCAAGACGAACCACCGCTACCGGCTCACGAGCGAGTTCAAGTTCGAGAAGATCGGCGACGGCGGTGAAATGAAGCACGGCAAAATCGACGAGATGAAGTTCACGCAGAAGGCCGAGACCTACGGCATCATGTTCGCCTTGACGCGCCAGATGATCATCAACGACGATCTCTCCGCCCTGACCGACATCCCGCGCCAGATCGGCATGGGCGCCGCCGAGGCGATCATGGATGCCGTCTGGGAATTGCTGCACGCGAATCCCGCGCAAGAGGACGGTAAGGAGTTCTTTCACGCCGATCACAAGAATTACCTCACTGGAGCGAATTCCGCCTTGTCGGTCGACGGTCTCACGCTCGCCGAAATCGCCTTCATGGAACAGACGAAGCCGAACGGTCGCCCGCTCGGTATCCCTGCGTCCCTGCTGCTCGTGCCGACGGCTCTCAAGGTCGTGGCCGAGATGCTCATGAAGAGTACGACCCTCAACGAGTCGACTTCGGAGAACAAGCCGAAACCGAACCAGAATCCGCATGCGGGCAAGTTCGAAGTCGTTTCGAGTTCCTATCTCTCGAATATCTCGGTCAAGGGCAGCAGCGCAAAGGCCTGGTACCTCTTCGCCGATCCGAACCGCCTGCCCGCGTT
This sequence comes from Thermoguttaceae bacterium, assembly GCA_031548645.1. Lineage (GTDB taxonomy): Bacteria > Planctomycetota > Planctomycetia > Pirellulales > Thermoguttaceae > WRMR01. Next base: position 55,201 of record JAVBQX010000073.1, on the reverse strand, counting down.
CGAAGTCGCGTTTTTGAACGGTTTGGATCGTCCGACCGTCGAACGCGCCGACGCCGACTTCAACGTGCTCGGCATCCAGTTCCGGGGCTATATCGACTTCGGCGTCAAGGAGCAGGACTGGCGCGGTGTGCTCAAGGTCAAAGGCGAAGCGTAGGAAGCGCAAAGAGCTGAGCGAAAAGCGCAAAGTAAAAATACTCTGCGCTTTGCATTTTGCTCTCTGCGCTGGATTGTTTTTAGTGATTCACTTTTTGGGAGGTTATGATGGAAGCAAGATTCATACATGAAGGCAAGTCGATTGATTACGTGCCCGCGGCGGATATTCCGGCGGGGACGGTGGTGGTGCTCGGGGATCGGGTCGGGATATCGTTTGTGGATATCGCGGCCCAAACGCTCGGGGCTTTGCAGCTGGTCGGCGTATTCGATTTCGCGAAGGACGCCTCGGTCATCCCGCTCTACGGCAAGGTCTATTGGAGCGCGACGGACAAAAAGGCGACGCTCACGGCCAGCGGCAATACGCTTTTAGGCATTGCATTGGCGGAAACCGTCGCGACCGATACGCTTGTCCGCGTCAGGCTGAATTAGCGATGGACATGTTGGCCAAAGCCGCCCTCTGGCTGGCGCAAAAGCAGGAGAAGTTTTGCTCAAGCGACATCATCTACGTTCACGACGGGGAACGGTTGCCGCTGATCGCGACCTACGGGCGTACCGAATATGAAATCGCCGACGCATACGGCGTGAAGCTCGGTTCGCACGTGGTCGACTTTCTCATTCGGACGAACGCCCTGCCGTTCGAACCCGAACCCGGCGACGGCATTATCGTCGGGGACACGCAGTACGAGGTCATGAACCTCGGTTCGCAAAAATGCTGGCGATGGTGCGATGCCCATCATCATTTACTAAGAATTCATACGAGGGAGGTAGGGGCGAGGGATTAGGGGCCAGGGGATAGTCCCCAGCTTCAATCCCTAAACCCTAACCCCTCGTCCCTAACCCCTCAATCGAAAGGTTTTTTATGTTTGAACGCATGACAACTCTGATCACCGGTCTGCGCTACGTTTGGAAATACTCCGGGCCGCTGAATTCGGCCTTGAAGCATATCGCGACCTATCCGGGCGTCGCGAGTTCCGGGGCACTCCGCGCGTGGCTGCGCCCGGTCGTGCTCGATCTTTCTCTGCTCACGGCGATGACGAAGAACACCATCGACGACAAGGTCGCGATGGCGGCCATCCACATCATCGACTGCGATCAGGCCTGGGACGCGGTGTACGACCTCGCGATCCTGGCCCACGACGACGCGAAACGCGACGGCGTGAAAATCCCGCTCGATGAAATGAACAGCAGCGCGACGGAGAACCTGTTCGAGATCGCCGACGCCGTACCGGTCGAAAATCCGGCCATCGTCATCGCGGCCATCGGGCTGATCATTCAGCTCGTGCAACTGCTGAAGCGGTAGTTTTTTTAGCCACGGATTGAACACAGATGGAACACGGATTTTTTTGAAATCGAATCCGTGTTTCATCCGGGAAAATCCGTGGCTCACATTCCCTCAATATTAATGGAGATGCTTATGAAACGGTCATTTTTGCTTGGTTTTGTCGTGTTTTTTGTGCTGACGGCTGCGGTTTTCGGCCAGTCCGTGGCGATTGACGGGCCGAAAAGCGCCGGGGTCGGCGAGCTTTGCGTGTTTCACCTGACTTCGGAAGAGGCGATTGCCGACTGGCAGATTGTGCCGCCGACCGAGTTTTACGTCGATACATCAAGCCGAACGCTCGTGTTCGCGACGCCGAAGGCCGGAAATTACACGATCATCGCGGCCACCCTCGTGGAAAACAGGCCGATCGTACTGACCCACGCCTTTCATTACGGCGGCAATCCGCAGCCGGAACCCGACCCCAAACCCGAACCACCCAAACCGCTGACGCTCAAGGACTGGGTCACGCACAATATTCCCGCCGACGGAAAAAGCAATACAAAATTCCTCGCCGATTGTTTCGACAGCGCGGCCTCGGGCATGGATCGCGGAATGATCCGCTCGGTTGACGCCGCTTATGCCTCCGTCCGAACCTGTACGCAAACGAAGGTGAACGCTAAAGTCTGGGGCGCATTCTTTGACGGGCTTGAAACGCAAGTTAATGAGAAACTTGGCAACGGCAATACGAAGGATTTGGCGGCCTTGTATCGGGAAATCGCGCAGGGTTTGCGGGTTGAGGTCAAAGCGGTGGAAAACTGCCCAACCGGAAATTGCCCGCAACGATAAAAACAAATTTTCACAAATTTTTAACAACAAGGCCGGAGGCGGGTGCAAGCCATTCATTCAATCAAATCACCCACCTACCGGCCCATGAGGAAGATTATATGCGAAGATGGATCAAAAGGGAATACACCGAGCAGCAAAAATTTCGCCGGGAGAATATCGACCGCGACCGGTTGCAAACGCACGGCTGTTTGACGATGGACGCTTACGCCGCCGAGGTGTATGCGGAACTGCAAAATGCGGCGGTCGCGTTCACGACGCTTTGGGAGTCTGGGCAGATGCCGGTACTCCGGTACGACGACGCGTTCACCGACTGGCGAGACGATCAAATTCGTGAAAACGAAAAACTGATTTCAGAACGGATCACCTGCACGCTGCCGTGGCAGGTGATCAAGCATCTCGACGCCAATCGCAAGGAGTCCGACCGTTTATACTGGTCGCAGGGCAACATGCCGAGCTGCTCCGGCCATGCGGACGCCTTCGCGCACCATTCGTCGGTGTTGTACTGGATCGCGCGAGGTGCCCCGCTCAAGTATTGTCCGTTCAATCCGCTGGTCACTTGGGCGATCACCAAGGGCGGTTCGTTGAGGGGTGGCCAGACCATCTCGGAAATCGCAAAAGGTGCCAATGAAATCGGTCACTTCATTGAGCGATTGGTTGGCACGAACAACCTTGCCATGCCAGGCAATTACAAACAGTATCTCGACGAAGCCTTGAAGTATCAATCGTCGATCCTGTTTTTGGATTTTCGCGGCGAGGAACTTTGTAATGAGATTTTCGCCTGCTGTGCGGCGGGGCTTTCGGTCACGGTTGGCAACTCCAATGCCGTTTCGGGTTGTGAAATCGATAAAAACGGCGTCAAAACGGTCCTTGTCTCCGGGAATTGGTCCCACGCAACCCATTTTACCGCCTATCGTAAGGTCAACGGCACGGAGTACGTCGGTTGGGTTAACTCCCACGGCGCCCGATACAAGAGCAGCGACGAAGGCGAACCGGCGGATATGTGCTGGATGGATCGTAAAAACGCTATGAAATTCTGCTCGACCATGCACCATTACGGCCCTCCGTATGTCGTCTTTCCCGAATCGGTGACCGTGCATGACCGGTCGTTTTACGTGAAGAATTCCGTCCCGTGGCCGGAAAAGTGGAGGTTCTGAAATGTCCGACAATTGGTTTACCCCTCCGCGTCCCGAAGAGGTCTGGCTCGACGACGACTTCAATAACCCGGTCCCCTGGATCGGCGTCGATCTTGACGGGACGCTGGCCTACGAATCGGACTGGCGCGGGATCGGGCACATCGGCGAACCGATCCCGTGCATGGTCGAATTGGTCAAAAAACTGATCGCCGACGGCGAGGATGTGCGTATCTTCACGGCCCGGGTGAGTCGTATGCAGTCCGACGCGGAACGTCGGCTCGCCATTCGTTACGTGCAGGACTGGTGCGAAAAACATCTTGGCAAGCGTCTGCCGGTAACGAATGAGAAGGATCAGTATTTGAAGCATTTCTACGACGACCGGGCGATCAGCGTGGAATGCAACGAGGGCCGTGTCGTTTCCGCCGGTCCGATCAAGCCGCTGCCTTCGGAAAGAACATCATGAAAATTCTGGACCTCAAAACGCTGGGCATCCTGTTCGGGATCGGTAGCATCCCGTTTTTACAGGCCTTGCCCGACGCCGAGTTTTTGCAGGGCTTCGAGAAGGTCGGGATCGTCGGCTTTCTGTCGGCGGTGCTGATCTATTTCGTGTGGGAACGCCGCCTGTTCCTGACGAAGGGATCGGGCCGGATCGCGGCAATGGAAGAACGGCTTTCACATCTGGAAAACAACGTCTCGCTGGGCGACGAGCATATCGTCCAGCTGCTCAACGACCAGCTTCAAACTCTGCGCGAAATCAAGCAAGGTCAGGACGAAAACTTCGCCCGTATGTGGACGCTGGCCATGAACAACATCAAACCGAAAGATAAGGAAAAACCGAAACATGAGCAGTCTCCCCATTAAAACCGCCGACGCGGTGCTTGAAAGAATCCAGGCGTCGTTTCCCGATATCAAGGCCGAACGTCAATACGTCGCTTCGCTGGAGCTCAAGGACACGAAAGAACTCCGGATTATCGTGGTGCCGAAAGAGATCAGTTACGAGCGGGCCAGCCGTTCGCACAACTGCGTCCATGTGGCCGTCGACGTCGCATTGATGAAGAAGTTTCAAAAAGGCAATGCCGCCGAGCTCGACCCGCTCTGCGAGATCGCCGAACAACTCATCAAAGTGTTCGACGGCAAACCGCTCGGCGACGCCCTCTGCGTCAAGGCGGAGAACGAACCGATCTACGCGCAGGAGCATTTTGCGAAATGGCGGCAGTTCACCAGCCTGATCACGCTGACCTTCACTTGTTTTGAAACCATGACGCCATGATCAAGTACAAGGCCAAAACGCGGATGAATACGCAGGCGGTGAAGCGTGCCGCCGGTCGCGCTGTGATCAAAACGCATGAACAGGCGGGGCGCTTGATCTACCGTATCGCGAGGAATTCGATCCGGCGTCGCAAGAACAAAAACGCGCACTCCGCGCCGGGCACACCGCCGTTTACGCATACGGGCGCCCTCAAGCGTTCGATCCGTTTCGCGGCCAGCGACCGGGATGTCGTGGTCGGCCCGACACACACGGAGATCGGGCTGGTCGCCCATTTGCACGAGTTCGGCGGACGTCCGAAACGGAAGCCGCGAAAAACCAACTATCGCAACAACTGGAAACTCCACCTCGGCGGACACGGCCCCATTGAAATCGGCCCGCCGCGCTGGCTCAAACGCGGCAATCAGAAAGTGTATTCGAGCGTCTACTTCGCTCGCCTCGCGACCGCCAATATGGTCGCGAAATCGAAGGCGATTGCCCGTGAGGCCGAACAAATGTTGATCGCAGAACGTCTTGAAGACGACGAACTGGTCGCCGCCGTGTACGGCGACGATCCCAATTATCCGCCGCGTCCCTTCATGGGCCCGGCGCTCATCAAAGCACAGCCGTATCTGCCACGGGCGTGGCGGAACGCTGTTCACAATTGACAAAGGAAGTATTTTATGGGAAGAATCCCATTGGGTTACGAGGCGAAAGCCTATATCAACAAATCCACCACGCAAACGCCGACCTGGGAAGAGATCGACATCATCCGCAACGTGACGTTGAACCTCGAAAAAGGCGACGCGGACGTGACGACCCGAGGTTCGAACGGATGGAAGGAGGTTTTGCCGACGCTGAAAGAGGCAACCATCGATTGCGAAACGGTTTGGGACGTTCAGGCGAGCATTTTCAAAAAACTGCTCGAAAGTTTTCTGCTCGACGAGCAATTGGAGATGCTGTTTCTCGACGGGGCGGTCACGAAAAAAGGCTCGCAGGGCCTGCGGGCCACCTGCTGCGTGTTCAAGTTTTCGCGGGACGAGCAGCTCGACGGGGCACTCATCGCCAGCACCTCATTCAAACCGACCTACGGCAATATCAAGCCGTCGTGGTTCGTCGTGGAAAACGACGGGCCTTGAGAAATGCAGAATGTAGAGTGAAGAATGCAGAATGGGAACGATCAACAATTTTATAAGGGGTTCAGAGATGAAAGTTTTCAAAGACAGTCAGAACAATTCATGGGAACTGGCCATCAACGTGGCTGCGGTCAAACGTTTGCGGGACGTCATGAACGCCGATCTGCTGGATATTCAGGCGACCATGCCGCGTCTTTTGGCCGACCCGATTTTTCTGGTCGACGTCTTGTACTGCCTGTGCAAGTCGCAGGCGGACGCGAAGAACATCAGCGACGAGCAGTTCGGCGCGGCAATGGCCGGGGACCATATCGGCGCCGCAAAGAATGCGCTCATTGAGGAACTCAAAAGTTTTTTCCCGACCCCGGAGGAACGGCAGGCGGTCGACCGGGCGATCAAAAAGGGGCACGAGATGGTCGATCTTTTGCGGAAGAAGAGCCTCATGAAGATGGACAGCACGGACATGGAGGCCGAAGTCGACAAGATTCTCGCACTCTTTGGCGAAACCTCTACGAACTTGCCGGAATCGCAGGAGCCGCCCCTGACCTTCTCACCCTCCGCGAACTGACGGCGATGGCCGACGGCAAGCAGCGCGAGGCCTGGAATCACACAGCCCACCTTTTGGCCATGATCGACAACCGGCTCAGCTTCGGCAAACGGGAAGCCTCCAGCAAACCGGCCGACTTCCATCCCTTTCTTATTCGTGAAAAACGGGAAAAGGAGGACGTTTTGCTGCCCAATCCGCTCGGGATTCACATTCTCAAAATCTTTTTGCCGAAAGGATGAGGCTATTCGACGTTTTCGGAGGAAAAGACCTCTCGTATTGCTTCGAGTTTAATCGTTTTTTCTCCTTCGGTCGGTGCGAGAAAACCACCTTCACCAAACTCATTCCAGGCGTAAATGGTGAATATTTTCTGCAACTTGCCGTTTTCCAAAGGAACACCAAGATGGAGCGACGGATTTTCAAGATCGCTCTTGAGCAGTTGAAATTCCTCTTTCAATTGCTCACGAGTGGGGAATTGAAACCGGGCACGATGGTCTCCCCACGGTTTGGCATTGAAATTCAATCCGAAATAAGGAAGAAATGGAATCGCATCCTCGCCATGCACCTTGCGTGAACCTCGCATGAACTCAGCCAAGGTTTCGTAAGGGTAGTCATCCCCGGTCTTGAGTGGCAGATCGGGCGGCAATTCCATGTAGGTCGACGTAAAATCGAACAGTTGGGCGACACGATCTTCAGGGTTTGTGATTTTTTGATAGGAACCGATACCTGCGCCAATCAACATTTCACCAAGACCTGCATCACGAGCGGCTTGTCGGAGTTGTTGCAATCGTTGAATGCACTGATCCATGTTTTCCTTGTTTTCAAACCAATAATGATGCCAGCTGTGGACTTTGAAAAGCGGTTTGCCGCCGACTCGCAAATAACCCGGGTGCTTCATAGCTTCCACCCACGTTTTCACACACCAATCCCAATCGGCCTGATCAATGACCTGATAGGGTTCGTGATTGCAATACTCAATGGCGAATTTCATCCGGGCGGCATTCGGTGACTTCATGAATTGCTCAACACCGACATTGAGAAATCGGGCGTTTTTTTCACGTTCTTGCGTATTGTCGATTCCGTTAAAGTACCAAAGCATCAGGAAAAAATCGACTCCATGCCCGGAAGCCGCGACAATTTCGTGATCCATCGTTTCCTGTTCATTGTATTGGCCGAGCAAAGGGACTCGTTCCGGATATTTTTCGCGCCAATCTTTGCCATCGGGCCCGGTCCATTTGTTCGGGAGCGGTTTCCACCAACCGGCGAAATAATCCACGCCGACCAGTATGCGACCTTCCGTTTCCGTTGCATTGGCTTCCTTCATGGCATCCGCCCAAAAGGTAAAAACGGTTTTTTGCCGAGGATCGGTCGTATTTTGATATCCCTGCATAGTTTTTTTCAAGCCCTGGATCAATTTGGCCATCGTGCTGAAATAAAGCTGATTGGCCGCTTCCTGTGACGCCGGGGCGAGCGGCGCGATTTTTCCACTTTCCAGCAGTTCCTGTCGCGTCCGAAGCGTGGAAACATAATCGACGATCAAACGGGCATGTTTCGCTTCATAGGAATCGCCAAAACCATGTTCGCGCAACTGTTTGAGAAACATGCCGATTTTACCCAGCTCCTGAAGCTCAGGCGGATAAGGGGTCTCATGAACAAGCTCGGCATGGATTTCGGCGAGATTCCAGAAAGGATCATTTTCCGCCGGGATATTTTCCACCGGATCAATGGTTTTCATTTCAGGGACACCGGCGTTGCCGCCCTGCATGACGACATGCAACCGGGCAAGATCGGGCATTGATTCGTAAGGAAGCGTGACTATTTTTTCATCGTGGCGATCCCAGGCGGAACCATTGAGGAAAACGGATTGAATCTTTCCGTTGCCGGAAGTCGAAATGAAGATTTTTTTCGTGCCGAATCGAATCGGAATGTTTTGTTCCAATTGCGTGATTCCCGTCGGAATATGAGGAACGATCACCAGGCTGTCGGCACGATAAAGATACTCGAAAAGCCCGCGAATCAATGCGGCGGGGGCTCCCCAACTGTCATACACGCAATTGATCGGCAGATTCGGCTGGTACGGCGCGTTTCCAAATTCGACGAGCGGATTATCGGTCTTGAAATTTCTGGCCATTGCTTCGATTTTTTTCATCGAACGTCGGGCATCATCATAAGCACCAACCCGATAATAGGCGATCATCATCCTGGCTTCACAGGTGGTCCAGTGTCCGCCATCGACCCAGGTGCCGAACTGCCAGAGTCCGGATTTACTGGTTTCGTAGGTGTCGTCCAAACCAGGATAATTCGTAATGATCAGATCATGCGGTCTCAAGCCGGGAATCGACCGGATTTTTTCGTAAATCTTTTTCGCCTGTTCCTCGTCGACGATTCGGAGCGCCACGGCGTCGTGATTGCACACCGCTTCGAAGTAACCATGTTTTTCCGCACCATAGACGCCGTGTTTCGTACCGTCCGGGTCAAGCGATTTGATGAAATACCCTTCCTCGGTGGTCAATTGCGACAATCCCTGTTTGGCGAGATCGCGGCGATTGGTGAAAAGTTCTGCTTTTTCCTTATCGCCGACCATTTTTTGCAGTTCAATGAAACGGTCAAGAGCACCGATGTAGGAAATCGACAAGCCCGTCAAGTAAGCTGTATCAAACGTTCCGTCCGGTTTCTGCCACCCGGCGAAACTGGGGGCGAGCAGATTTCCGGCAGGACCCGCGAGAAAAAGATTCGTTTTGGGGTCACGCCGTGATTCGATGAAATTCAGGCTTCGCTCGATCATCGGCAAATAATGGCGAATGGCCTTCATGTCACGTGAAACGAGAAGCGACTCCATTTGAATCAACGAACCGGCGGCGGTGAATTCCATACCCCAGTCATGAATGTCAATCCGACAATCCCCCTGTTTGTAAACCACCCAGCCCGGTCTTGCGGCATCGCAGAGACATCCGTCAGGCCCGACCCAATCATGGGCCCCTTTGCGTTTTCCATCTCCCATTTCCCCATACCAGAGATCATTCGCATTGTTGAGGAACGTGACATACGGTTCCTGGAGAAACGGAAGCTGGCAAAAACTTGCCCCATAGCTGTTTTGAACCCACCACGCGTCCCAAGTCGGTCCTTCGACAAAGCCGTTCCATGACGGTTCATAAAGCATGGAGATGTTTTGCAGTTCCGGGTCGGGGCAATACATGCGATAGGCCGTATCCAACAGTCGGATGTAATCAACATCCCCACGACCGGAATAATATCTTCCGCGATACGACTCGTCGGCATGGCCAAAGCGAACGACGAACAGCGAAGTGAGAATAAGACAGAATGCGAGCAGATTTTTGAGCGACATGAATTCACCTTCGTATGCCGGAGAGGTGGAGAGGCGGGAGGTTTAAATTCCGGTTCCTGGAATTGATTGCTATTCTAAAACATGGAAATCCATAATGCAAGGGTGTAATAGAAATGCCAAGTCAAAACGACATACGCGCGGGTCGCGCGTTCGTCGAGGTTTTTACCGACGACAGTAAACTGCAACAAGGCCTTTTGGCCATCAATAAACGCATGGACGCGTGGAGCCAACAACTCAGCAGTATGGGCATGAAAGCAATGCTGGCGGCAGGCGCGTTTTCGTTGCCGTTCATCACCGGCGCGAAAGTCTTTTCGAGTTTCGGTGACCAGATCGAAAAAATGACCTATCGCACCGGCATGAGCAGCGAGGCGTTGTCCGAAATCTCCTACGCCGCCCAAATTTGCGGAACCGACATCAAGGCGGTCGAAATTTCCATCAAAGGCATGCAAAAAACGCTCTCCGGCGCGGCGGACGAACTGGGCAGCGCCGAGAAAAAACTGGCAAAACTCGGACTCACGCTCGGCGATCTCGACGGCAAAACGCCGGAAGAGCAGTTTTTCATATTGTTGCATAGGCTGCTTGAAATCAAGGATGAAATCATCCGCGCCGCTGCGGCGCTGGCCATTTTCGGCAAGTCGGGAACCCAATTGTTGCCGATGGTCGCCGCCGGGAGCAAGGGCATCGCCGAACTGCGCGAGGAAGCGCGAAAGCTCGGCATTTCGCTTTCGACCGAGGACGCAAAAGCGGCGGCTGCACTCACCGACGACATGACGCGACTCAAGACATCCTTTATGGGCGTCAGTTTGGCCATCGGTTCGGCGGTCGCGCCCGCCGTTCAAACCGTGACGCAATTCTTCACGAACAACATGGCGATCCTCAGCCAGTGGCTGCGCGAGCACAAGGCGGTGGTCGTTGTCGCGGGGCTGGCAGCCGTGGCGTTGGGCGGCGTCGGCGTGGTGCTGATCTCGCTCGGTGCTCTTCTCAAGGCCGCATCATTGGGCGTTTACGTATTGGCGGCGGCCTTCGGGGTGTTGCGCGCGTCCGTCGTGACGCCGGTACAATTACTCAAGGTCTTTGGCATACAGGCCTTTGCTCTGGGCAAGGCATTCATCAAATCCACCGTTGGGTTGTTCGGCATGCTGCGCGGACTCGGCGCATTTTCCCGTATCGCGACGGCGGCGGGCGCTTCGGCGGCTGTTTTGACCGAAAAACTCTCCGTCGGCCTTTTGAACGCAGCGGTCACGCTACCGGGCGCGTTTGCGAAAATGCAGAGCGTCATCGGAAAAACCTTTTCGAGCATGATCGCGCTACTTGGTAAAATGGCCGGAGCCAACACCTTGCAGCAAGCCTTCAACGGCATGTTTGTGGTGTTTGCCGCCATGCCGTCCCTGATGCGCATGTATGCGAATCGCGCGGCAATGGCCCTGAAAAGCGGCTTCCTTGCCGCTTTTGTTTCGGTTAAATCCGGCTGGAATTCTGTCGTTGTTTCCGCGAAAGCCGCATGGTCGGCCACGGCGGCGCTCACGAAAACATCCATTTTGGCGATTGCCGTCTCTGCGAAAACCGGTTTTTCCGCCGTGGTCGCCAGTATCAGGTCGGTGGCCACGGCGGCGCGTTCGCTCACCGTTATGGCCGTCATTCAAAAAACATGGAACGCGACGATTTTCGTAACGCAGACACTTCTACGCGGCCTTCGCGCCGGGCTCATGGCCATCGCCTCGGTCAACGTCGCCGGATTATTGTCGCAAGGCCTCGCGGCGGTCGCCTTTCAATTGTCCGCTTTGGCGACGACGGCGATCCCGACGGTGGTTTCTGCTCTTGTCGGCATGTCGGCTTATGCGATTCCCGTCATCATCGGTATCGGCGCCGCCGTGGCGGCGGGTATCGCGGCATGGCAGTATTTCGGCGATTCGATCAAGGCCGCGTTCACGACGGCGATGGAATCGGCGAAATGGTTCCTCGGTTGGATCGGCGGCGGTTTGCAAACGATGTACACCGACTTTTCAAAATACATGGGCATGATGGGCAGCATGCTCACCAGCGGCGACCTCGCGGGCGCGGCAAGCGTGTTGTGGAAGCTCATTCAGTTGGAGTGGAATAAAGGCTGCCTTGCGGTATCAAAACAGTTCGGCGGCTGGCTGGATGCATTGTATGCGACCTGGAACAAGTGGTCAACCAACTTCAAAAATATTTTCGCTTATGTGACCTACGGTTTCAAGATCGCGTGGGCGGAAACGGTGACGTGGTTTCAGGGCATCTGGTCGGCGGTCTCGAAATTTTTCGTCGGGCTTTGGAACAATACGGTGAGCGTGTTCGGTACGATCTGGGCCGGGATCAGGGATTACGTGCAGCCGGTGTTCGACTGGATCGTCGCGGCGTGGAACGTCGTGATCGATACCTTGATCGCGGCGGGTGAATTGCTTTGGGACGCCATCGTCACGGTGTTTCAATCCGTATTCGGCTGGATCAAAAAGTTCACCGACTGGGTTGGACTCACCGGCGGTGAGGAGGAACAGCAGCGCAAGGACGAACTCGAACAAAAACGCAAACAGGCCCGCGAGGACCTCGAAAAACAACTCGCGGACAACGAATCAGGAAGGAAAACGAAAGATGATTACGGCAGAGAGCGTGAGCAGCGCGATCGACAATCTCAAGCTCGCATTGACGAACTGGACACGGAGCTGGAAAAAACTCGCATCGATTTTGAAAAAGCGTCGCAAGACCAGAAAAACGCGGCCTTCGGCGTTACGCCGGACGGACGCGATTATACCGACGAGGATTATGCGGTGGCGAAGGCCCAGAAAAAACTGCTCAACGCCCGTTTTGAGGCCGGGAACGCGGCCCAGTCCGGTGATCCGGCTGCAATGGACGCTGCTCAGGAAGAGGTGCGGAAGGCGAAAAAGGGACTCCAGGAGGCCGAGAGTGCAAAAATTCAAGCGGATATCAACCGTGCACAGCGCGACTTCGAGGAAGCGTCCCAAAAATACGAAAACGCGAAACAGGGCGGCGACGAAAAGGAAATCCAACTCGCGAAAGGCGTGCTGTCGGAAGCCTCGCGAAAACTCGAACAGGCGAACGACGGCTTCGAACGCATGAAAAACGACAGTGATAAAACGGTTCGCGATGAAAAGACTTTTGAGATCGACTTCGATCTCGCAAAGGCTCGCAAAAAATTGTCCGAACTGACCATGACCTTGGGTGACGCCAAAGAGCGCGGCGATACGAAAACCGTCGAAAAAACGACGCGCGAGATCGAAACGGTGAAGAAGGAAGTCTCCGGCGCGGAATACGCGAAGATCATGAACGAGCTGCGAAACGCAACGCAGGCCTTCGACGAGGCGGCGAAAAAATACGACAACGTCAAAGGTACAGGCGACGAGGACGCGATCAGCGCCGCGCAAGAGGTGCTCGAAAAAGCGGCGAAACGCCTTGAAGAGGCGAACAGCGGTTATGTGTCGTTCATGAATCAGGCGGACAAGGCCAATAAGGAAACCGAACAAAAGGTTTCAACGGCGGGGACGTTCAACGCCTTCGGCGTCTGGGGACTCGGCAACAGCAGTGCGATGGATCGTGTCGCCCGGGCGACCGAGGAAACCGCGAAAAATACGAAACAGATGCTCAAAAACTCGAAACAATCCACTTCTCTTTCATTTGGATAAAAAATGGCAAAGGAAACAATCACCATCGAAGAATGCTGGGACAGTCCCCAGTTTCAACTCGGGTTCAACGGCGAGCCGAGCGGCGCGACACGAACGTACATGATCATGGGCACGACCGATTACGACAAGGCGGTCAATGCCTTCCTCGGTTTTTACGAGGAAAGGTTCCGGACGTGGCGCATCAAGGACAGCGACGTTACCCGCGTCGCGAACAGTGCCTGGGAGGCCGTGGTCAATTACGGCCAGATCGCCAACAAGACGAACGAAGATCAGGAGAAATGGCCCGTCTCCTCGTTTCAGTTTGAAATCTCCGGGACGCAGCAGAAGTTTTTGCACAGCTATCGCACCCTCGGAGTCTATTCGCCGCCGGGCCGTCGGGCTCCGTATTTCGGCGGTTTGATCGGCGTCACGAAGGACGCCGTGGACGGCGTCGATCTCGACGTGGCCGTGAGTACCTTCTCCGAAACGCATTACTTTCCGCCGGAATTCGTAACCAAGAATTACATGTCGTTCGTCAATCGCGCCTACGGCAAGGTGAACGGCTATCCCTTTCGCGGCTATGCGGCGGACGAAGTGCGTTTTCTCGGGGTCTCGGGCTCGTATAAAGGCGACGAACGCTGGGTCGAACTGACTTATCGTTTCGCCGTCAGTCCCAACATGGACAATATCTGGATCGGCGACATCGGCCCCATCTGGAAGCCCGGCTGGGCCTACGTCTGGGTGCGCTACGAAGACCAGTCCGACACCGAGGCGGGCGCCCTCGTCAAACGACCCGTCGGGGCCTACGTCGAACAGGTGTATCCGTATCTCAATTTCGCGTCTTTGGGGATCGGGTGGTGAAGGACTTTCGGCGGCGATAATACCGACTTCCCGCGATGCCCAGCGAGCCCAGTCCCCACAAGGCGAGGGTCGCCGGTTCCGGGGTCGAGCTACTCGTCGCTTGGGCGAGGTAAAGGTGATCCTGCCAACTCTTGCTTGTCGTTCCATCGGAAACGCGTAAAACGAAAACCGAGTAATCGCCAATCAGGTTGTAATACTGGCCCGGATCATACGAACCGTACCAGAAGGACTTGTCCGCATTCACGGTCAGGAGGTATTGAAGAAAGGTGTTGCTTTCCCAGGACGTGTAGTTGGTATCGCCTATCAAATACTGCACGGCGTATCGCAGGTCGAAGGAATTGCTGTCGGTGGCATAGTTGTAAACACCGCCCAGGGCGCCGGTCGCAAATTGCTTGTAGAGAAACGCCGCGCCAAGATTCAAGCTGCAACCACGGCTTGTCGTGCTTTTACCGTTCTGGTAGTTGAGCGTCCCGTAACTCAGCGTGTCGATAATGGGATTGACGGAATAGGCGACGCAGAAACTCTTGAAAAAGTTGTTCCCGCCCGTTCCGGCTGTGCGACTGTAGGCCGAGGTGTCGGCAAAATCATAGGACGGGTCGGCGGAAAAAGCCCGCATCGCGCCGTAGGTCGTCGTGGTCTGGTACGCGATCCCCTTACCGTCGTTCAACGCGTTGACTTGCGATACGATTTCATAGGCATTCAAATCAGCCAGAACCTGGGAGACGCCCGACAAACTGAAAGTGATCACCAGAAAAACCAGCGAATGGAATCTTACCGTTTTCATTCTTTACCCATCATATTAGTTTTGAAAAACTCATCCTCCCAACATTTTTCCTCAGGCCAACAACTGACGATTGTTTCGCTGTCAATGGAATACAGAGCAACATTAATGCCAACAATATTCGGCCCGATCATATTTTCAAGTGTTTTGTGTAAAAAATAAGAAAATGGTCAAAATTCGTTTGTGGATCGTGAAAAACATGATTCTTCTCAATTTTGTAAACAATGGAATTCCTTGCATTTTATGTCCGATCCATTCCGTAAAGTCAAATCCGGCGACCCGCTGACCATCCCCGCCACGGCCTACAACGCCATGCTCGACGCGGCGCTGGCCAACCTGCGCCAGCCGAACCGTCCGGCGCCGGTGCGTGGCGATCAGGGCGTTCATGTCCTCGTGCAGAACGAAACGGGCTATGCGCTCGAGCAGTTCGAGGTGCTGGGCATCGAAGGGCCGGTATTCAATCCGCGTGAGCAGGCGGACGCCTTCCAGCAGACGCCGGTGCTGCGCGGCGTCGTTCCGGCGAAACGGCATGAGGGCAAGTTCGTCGTGATGCAGGAGGCCACGTCGCCGGGCGGCGTGGCGAGGGCCTGCATTTCGGGGCTCACGGTCGCGCGGGTCTACGTGCCCGAGCCGGAAGAGGGCAAGGACTTCACGCCGCCGAAAGCCTGCGACGTCGGGGAGGGCTATACCTTCGATCTCACCGGTGCATCGACCGGCGGCGCGTCGATCCTCTGGATTGAAAACGGGACGGGCCCGAAATGGGCGCTGATCCGGATCGGGCACGGCGAACAGGGCGAAGCGGGCTTGTTTCCCGTCAAACTTTCGCAAAGCGGCGGCGAGGACGGTGACGAAAAGACGGCGACGACGTGGCGTTACAACGTCACGCACGCGCTCACGGACGAGCCGCTCGCCAGCGGCATTGATCCGACGGCCTCACCGCACCAGTGGAAACGACCGGCCATCGGCAAGATGACGAAGGCGACCTTCGGCTACGCCCATTTCGATTCGGACGAAAAGCCGGTCATCGGCTGGATCAACGAAACCTTCGTTTTGAGTTCCTGCGTGGAGGATGAAAATGCCGGATAAGAAAGAACATGGCAAAATCGCGCTGCTCGGCAAGGGCGTACTCGGCGTGCTCAAGGGCGGTTACGTCGCCGTCTTGAACAAGGACGGACGCTGTGAGACCTGCTGCGAGACCGAGTGCGTGCCTTACGTTTTGGCGGGTACGACGACGAATTCGGAGAATCCGGTTTGGGATTTGAGGCCGTACCAGGGACCGGGCAAGGCGAAAAAGGGCGCGATCGCCTGGCGTCTCATTGAACGCGGATACGGCCTGAATTACGGCAGCGGCACGGTCAATAAGGACCGGCAACTGGTCGGTCTGCCGGACTCCTTTCGCACGAGTTACTACTACAACGGCTACATGGAATTGCAGATCGCCTGCCCCGACAAATACGGCAATCCCGTCTGGCCCTCACTTCAATAAGGAAAAATTCATGATCGACTTCACTTCCCACTGCACCCACATGCCGTTTCTGACAAGGGATTTGGCGGGTAATCGCATCCTGTTTTTCTGCGTCGCGGAGGAAAACAATCTTTGGAAACTTTTTGTTTCGGTCAATGACGAAATCCCGTTTCGCATTACGACCGGCTTTTCGCCCGAAACGATAGAATGTTCGCCGACGGCGTGGCAGGATGGGAGCGGCTGGCATGTGACCTTCGTCGCGGGCGGCGCGGTCCGTGACCCGGTCTATCGCTTGTACCGCATGGACGGCCCGACGCTGGACGCGCTCTCCCAGCCGGTGGCGATCCGTCCGACCCGCGCGGGCTTCCTGGTTCGCGACCGGCTCGTCACGGCGGAGTTGTACGACCGCTTTCACATCCACGACCGCGAACTCGACCGCACCGTGGAGATGTTCGGCGTCTACCTGTACCGCGTTTCGTACCGTGCCGACGATCCCGACAAGCTGCTGGTCTCCGGCGCATGGATCAACGAAACGAACTCGCTGTTCACCGTGGAGTACGATCTCCGCAGCGGCGAACAGTGCCTGCTCGAATGCGACGGCAAACCCGCCTACAAATGCACGATCCACGGTAGCGAAACGCTCGATACGATCCAGACCGGCAGCCATTCCGAAGTCCGGCAAATCCGCAAGGTTTCGCAGCTCCAAAGGACGCCCTGCCGGATGATGCACGCCCGGCCCGACGACGGCATGGTCGTGCCGGGCATCCGGGCGTGTCGCTGCAAAAATGCGGGTTTTGAAACGCGTGAACCCGCCTCTCGACCCAGCTGCCTCGAATGCGTCGAAAAGCACCTCGGCGCGGCGATGGTGCTCGCTTCCGAAATTCACGCGGGTTATGCCTACCATTTGCGTTTCGTCGGCCACCTCCACGAGGCCGAGGAGGAAAGCCAAGAGTGGCCGGTACTCTTCGAATTGATCCGGCAGTCTCGCAAGCGATATCAAACGAAAAACCAAATGCCCGACTGGGATCGTATCGCGCAGGAGGTTGCCGCCGCCAAGGAGGGATCGGCTCATGCGGATCGATGAATTCACCCTTCGCGCGAAGGACGAAACCCGCGCCGTGCTGTCGTGGACGAGCGTGTCGGAAAACATGCTGTCCTGGATATTCGTCAACGGCAGGTTCGTGCTCGGGCCCTTCGTACCGCAAACCTTGGAGCGTTCGATCACCATCCCGCTTTCGGCGAAACAGTGTGCCTCGGTGGAAATTCACGAATTCGACGACTGGGAGCAGCTGCCCAACGCCACGGAGGAAATGCCGCAAATCAAGCCCTTGCTCTCATGGAATCCCGTCGCGGAGGCCGTTCGGTACCGCATCTACCACGGCGATTTTTCCAATGGCGAAGAGTCAATGGTCAGCGAGGTCAATGCCCGACAGGGCGTCGAACGCATGGAGATCAATTCACCCGTCGAACTTGACGGCAAGAACGGACATTGGTACTGGTTTCGCGTTGAATCACTCGATAAATACAATCATGAGTCGCAAAACGGCGGCGAATTCGTCAAATTCTTCGCCACCGACCTGCCGCCGGTGCCGGAATTGATCCTCACGAAACAATCGAATGGCAAGTACATTTTTTCATTTTAACATTATTTTGTATTTGACCAATACGAGAATATCCCTGATTTGTTTCTTGCCGGTGACTAGAATCGACAATGGAATCATTTTTCCGGACACGACAGTATTCTTGAAAATCGATTTGAGATTGTCGTCAATGAGCAATTCCAGCACTCCGGGTTTGGTCTTTTCCGTGAAGAAAAACCCGGTCAAAAAATATCTCTCCCGGACAGAAAGCCAAAAAACCGTTTTCTTTCTGAAACTGACCTTGCAAAGCCAGGATTTGCAGTCCTTGTAGTAACGCCATTCGTGCGTCAGGCCGATTTCCGGGGCGGTGACTGTTGCGATCAGGTGTTCATACACGGGATACACTTTCCCCAGTATTTTTTCCAGCACCCCATCGGTCGGATAAATGCTGGAATCTCCAAGCGGTTTTGTGCTCATCGTTTCGCCTTTGTTCAAGCCGTCGAATGATTGTCACACGCATCAATACCAACACATCTATTATAGAAAGATTTCAGAGATGGCAACACCAACCCCCGATCTCTTGGGCATTTTTTACACATCAAAGGAATTAACCACCACCGGCGCCGTCCTGCCCGACCGCGTGATCGGCACGGGCGCGACGCTGACCAGTCTGCCGATCGCCGCGATGAACGACGCGACGAATTTCTGGAACGGCGCCGTCGGTTTCTTCGTCGGCACCGCGACCACGGCGGCCTTGCGCGGCCAGACCTTCCACGTCAAAAGCTGGGACAATGCGACGAAAAAGTTGACCCTCGCCCAGCCGCTGCCCGTCACGCCCGCCGCCGGGGACATGGTACGCCTCGTGCAGAGTGGACGCACCGCCTCGAACCACGAGGTGCTCAACATGAAAGTTTCCGGCAAACAGCCCGAAATCGAGCCCGTGACCGGAACGCAGGTCACGGGCGTCACGATCAAAAAAGCCTCGGCCCTGCTCGGCGAGGGCACGCTGACCTTGAATTACAACAGCGCCAAGGTCATCTCCATCCGCATGGGCAGCGGCAATTACGGGCCGGAAGTGCCCCTGACCGCCAACGCGGTCAATCTCCCGATTTACAACTCCGATCTTTCCGGCTATATTCTCATCGACGTCAACTTCGTACAGCTTTCCACATCGAGCCGCAGCGACACCTTCACGCTGACCTTCCCGAAAGGGAATTTGATACCCAACTACGAAGGTTTTGAGACGAATGACGGCGTGGGTCGCACCCGTTACCATCTCGTGGCGGCCAAGAACAAGGCGACGCTCGTCCAGGACGCGATGAACGCCTTCTCGGTGTGGAGCGGCAGGCCCGTCGGAACGGCGAGCATCGTATCGGGCACCTACAACCCGTCCTACACCGCGCCGCAGACGATCAGCGTGAGCAACGCCTCGACCTGGCCCATTCGTGGATTCTGGGTGCGCAACAAGACGGCGAATTCCGGGGCGGGCGACCTGCGCTATGTCGATTATCGCAGCGGCAACTCGCTCTACACGAAGGCGATTGTCTGGGGCTGGGTCGCCTTCCAGAGCGGCAATCGCGAACTCGCGCCCGGCATGACGATTGGCGGCCAGTCCACTGAATCGGCCGTCATTGATCAGGTCCTCCTCACCGGCGGCACGTGGGCGGCGGGCACGGCGGCGGGAACGCTCCTCCTGAAAAAGTTCACCGGCGATTACAGCAACGCCCGTCCGATCCAGTTCGAGGGCGTGCAGGCGGCCACCACCGTCGGCGCGTCCGTGAAAGGCTATCGCGGTTTGCCCGCCGTGAGCTGGACGTCCGGCAACGTCGTGGAGCCGACCAGCGATATCGACCTCGGCCTCAATCTCCCCTCCGCGGGTTTTTACAAGAATCCCGCCAACGAGAATATCGCGCCGGACAGCGTGACCTTCGGGCTCTATCCCTCGCAGGACGAATGCCTCATTTCCGACTCGTTGCTCGGCGGCGCGTCGGTCGGCATCTGGATGCGGCAGACCATTCTCGACGGGACGCAGGCCCGTCAGGGATTGGAGGGTGACCTGAATTTTTCCTGGTACTGACCGGAGGAAACATGCCCATTTTCGCTTCCGTCAAAACACGATTCGACGTTTGTCCGGTGCAGCGCGACTGCCAGTCCGTCCTTTTCGACGCCGACATGAGCGACCGCAACGCGCCTTTTTCCTGTCGGTTCGATGTCGCTGGCCGGTTTTACGACGGCCTTTATATTCGCTTTGACGCGGAAACGCACGGCGGTCAAACGGCGTTCGCGCTGCGTTACGACGCGACGCCGCTTTATCGCGAGTTCGTACCCAACCGTTTTGACGCGCTGCGCGAACGTTTCGAACAAAAATACGGCGTACCCGCACGCTTCGACGTACCGGAATCGGCCCGAACCGGCATGGCGGCGCGTTTCGATTCGCTTCGCTGGATCACGCAGAAGTGCGTCAACCGTTTCGACGCCTCCATCCCGGTGACCCGCACGGGCGGGTGTATGCGTTTCGACGCGCAGGGTCTCCTTCTCAAACGCGTCCCGGGCCGCTTTCAGGCGATCCCGCAGGAGTGGAAAGCATTGGTCCCGAACCGTTTCGACGCCTTGGAAACGGTGCTTTCGGGAATTCCCCTGCACAGGCAGGCCTTCGTCAAACCGGGCTGGCGCATTTTATTGCGGAATGTTGACACAAACGAACGGCGCGATCTCGGTTTCATGGAACAGGATACTCTTGACCGCTCGATTACGGACGTCGAATTGCCCGACGGCGATTACGAGATCACGATCCTCACTTCGTCCCTGTTTTGGCGGGATACCGTCGACCGGGCCGTGCGCAACGTCATGATTCGGTCGGGTGAGGAGCCGGTGATCGGCCTGCCAGCCGTTTTGAACCTGACGTCCGAGGTCGCCGACGGCGTGACGACCCTTGCCTGGGCTTCGGAGATCGCCGACTTCGAGGACTGTGCCTTCGGTCTCTGGTTCGCCGAATTCCCGCCCGTGGTCGTGTTTCGCGAGCCCGATCAAATCGTCGAGTATACCGCGTCGGCGGCGGAATACCAGCTCAAAATCCGGCAAAATACGCCGCTCTGGTGCGTGGTCATGGCCACGAAGGGCAATCTGCGCGGGCCCGCGTCGGAGATATTTCTGGATTGGGGTAACGGGTTGCCCCGGCGTCCGGACGACCAAATGGCGTTTGACGTGTTCATTGATGAGAAGCTCGAAGCATTGAAAAACGCCACCGGTCCAAGTGGCGTGGGACGGGATACGAGTCAGGGGTACTGGTGATCACTCCTGAACCGGGTAAGCGGCGAACAGTCCTTTGCCTGCTTTGTAGAATCGCGACTCGACACCGCGATTCCTGATCTCCCGTTGGAGGCAGGAGCTGATAGTGGCTTGCGGGGTCAATCCATTGAGGTTGGGAGCATAGCCGCGTTCGCGGATCGCGTCGGCAATCTGCCGCACGTTGAGAGGCGTCCCAATTTCGAGCAGAACTCGCTGGGCGGCGTTGATCGCCGACATGCCCTCTTGTGGCTTCACGGGTTCGCTGTGCGGCGTTTCAACGGTTGTGGGCGTCTCGGTCTCAATGGGCTGCACCTCGGCGTCAGGCGTCGCGACAGCGGCCTCCGGTTCAATGTTTGCGGTTGTTTCTTCGATCTCTTGCGTGGTGGCGATCACTCGCGCCTTGCGCAGGAAGCGAGCAGGGTCGTTGACTTTGATCACCTTGTCGCTGGCGGTCAGGCGGACTTGCCAGCCGGTTTCGGTTTCAGCGATCACCTCGCCGAGGACTTCGTTTCGGCCAAGGGTCATGTGGTAAACGGTGTTGAGGTGGATGCTTTGAGGTTTCATGATTGGACCTTTCTGAAAATGTTAGTTAACGGGTACGGTCAGGTATTTGCCGTCCTTGATGAAGAGATACGCAAAGGAGACGCCCGCCGCCGCGATCCTGTCCGCTTCGGCCTCCGTTGTGGTCAGGTAGCGATGGCCGACCATCAGGGCGACCAGTCCTTCGTTTTGTTCGGCGTGGTCGGCTGCGGCCTTGAAAGTGCGGTGCGTAGCGGCTTTGATCGTCATCGTTTTTCTTTCATCAAAAACGGTTTGCGTTGGTTTCAACACCACACACGATACGCTCGCAAAAAAACAACTCAAGCTGTTTTTTGAAAGAATCAGCAAAGTTTTTTCATCATAACCGACTCAGTAAACACACGCTCTGCCCGGCACGAACGGCTCGCATGAAAAATATTTTTGCGACATATCGACTCAAGAAACAAAAAAAAGCGGCGAAGGGTTTTGCCCTTGCCGCCTTTGCGATGCGTTCGGTCTTGTGCGAGGCCTACCGAACGGATCGCATGAATTCACTCCGCTTCGGCCTCCTCTTGCTCCGTCTCGACGGTTTCTCCCGCCTCGGCTTCAAGTTCTTTCATCGCCTGTGCGGTCATCTCCTCAATCCGGGCTTCGTTCGCGGCTTTGATCTTTTCATAGACGTCGCCCAGCGTGTAGCCCTTGCGGCGTTCGAGGTAATGCACCAATTGAATCTGAAAGACCAGCCGCAGCACCTGACGCCGAACGTTGACGATATTGCCGCGTATGTCGAAGGCCAAATACAGCTCGGGAGGTATCGCGTACCAATGCTTTTTCTTGTTTCGTAAATGCGACGGCAGCGCAGCCCGAAACTGCGTCATGAATTCGTGGGCCTGATTCAATCGCTTGATTGCCGACCCCAAACGGGTTTGGGCCTTTTTGAGCAGTTTGATGTGATCTTGTTTCGCCATGTTGCGGTCTCCTTGAAGTTGAAAAAGTGAGGGCACCCCGAAACAACTCAAGGTGCCCTCGGCGGTCGATTGCATGACGGTGGACGTACTGGCTCCGCCCGCAAAACAACCGGTTTCCCGCAGGTCATTTTCATCTGACCCGCGGGAGAGGATGCTCCGCTTTGCGCGAGGCGACACATGTCGCGCGGAGCATCCTTGTCATTCAAAACCTCGGACGTCCGGGGTCATGCCCGGCGCGTCCCAGTGGGCAGGGTTTCGGGTCGTAAAATGATGCCTTGCATCAACCGAAACCGGCACCGATCTCAAAAACCCGGACGCCTGAATTTGTGGTTCAGGACGTCCGGTCGCGACGGCGCTCTGGCGAGGACCTCACGGTGGCCTTAAAACGCCGGTCGCGGTGTTGATCCGCGTGGCGGGGCATGCTTTCGCATCAGAGCGCACGGATCGACGTTTGTCTCAAAAAGCAGACGACGGTTTTTATGCCACCGCCTGCCTGGCGGTCGGGCGGGTAAGAGTGTTGAAAAGCTCGCGCCCAGTCGCCTTGTTTTCTCACACCCTAACGAACACAAAACGAAAGTCAACGCCGATGAAGAAGAAAAATACGGGAATTTTACCAAAGCCGAAACCCGTCGTGGTCACCGACGACATGAAACTGCTCTTGACCGCCCGGGACGCCGCGTTCGTCTGCGGGATTACGCAGCGGACATGGCGATCCTGGGACGCGATGGGCTACACACCACAGCCGGTTCAGATCGGTCGGGCAATCTTTTGGCGCTACAAGGAACTGGAGCAGTGGATCGACGCGGGCTGCCCGAAACGCGAGCTTTGGCATTATCTCCGCGAAAAAAAGTGAAATTCCGTTGCATGCGGCTTCCCATCTTCGCGGGAGTATGGTAACCCACGGATAAACAAATCCGTTTCGTTGTTCAACAAACATTTTTTACGAGGGACATTCATGGCGACGCTTTACAAAAAGAAAACGACGACAAAAGACAAAACGACGGGCGAAAGGGTGGTCACCGAATCGAAGAAATGGTGGGGCCGCTACAAGGACGCCCTCGGCATCACGCGCTACAAGCCGCTGTCCGCCGACCAGAAGACCGCGAAACTCATGCTCAACAAGATCGTGACGCGCGTTGACAAGGAGAAGGCCGGGTTGGTCGACCCGACCGAAAGCGAAATGCTCAAACCGGTTCAAATTCACATCGACGCCTACGAAAATCACATGAAGGCGAAGAACGACTCGGCGCGGCATATCCGGGAGACCTTGCGGCGCGTGAAACGCTTCATTCTGGAGCAGCGGATTCGCGAGGTTCCGCAGATCAAGGCGACGGCGGTCGAGGAGTTCGTGCTCAAGCTGCGCGACGAAGAACAGCTTTCGCTCGAATCCTGCAATCATTACATGCGTTCGATCAAAAGTTTCACACGCTGGATGTTCAACAATGAACGCCTGAACCGCGATCCGCTCAAAAAGGTGTTGCTGTACAACACGCGCACCGACCGTCGACATGACCGCAGGGCGCTTGCGATGGACGAGTTTCTGCTCATGTACGAAGCCGCCCGCACGGGGCCTCCTGTCGAGGGACTCAAAGGCATGGATCGGGCCATGCTGTATCTCTTGGCCGCGTGGACGGGTTTTCGCAAGGGTGAGCTCGGCAGCCTCACGCTGCGGAGTTTCAAGTTGACCATGAGCAACCCGACGGTGACCATTCAGGCCTCCTACAGCAAGCACCGCCGCGAGGACGTTCAAATCCTGCACCCGGATATCGTGGCCAGGTTTTTAGAATGGCTTGAAATTCGCTGCCCGGTCAACGAGGATGAAATTCTGTTTCCGGTCTCGCTGGCCAGTTGCGGTGTCGAACGCAAAACGGCGAGCATGATGGAGTTCGACCTGACCTCGGCCCGGAACTTTTGGATCGCCGGAGCGGAAAGCGAGGAGGAAAAAACGCAGCGGGAAGCCTCGAATTACCTGAAATACTGCGATTCCTCCGGCAAGTTCGCGGATTTTCACGCGCTCCGGCATACGTTCATTACGAATTTGAGTCTGGCCAACGTCTCACCCAAAACGGCCCAGGCACTGGCGCGGCATTCGGATATTTCTTTGACCATGAATATTTACTCGCATATCAATCCCGACGAACAGGCGAAGGCGATCAATGCGCTGCCGGGGTTGCCGGGGAAAAAAGAAGAAGGGGCGTGAGCACTTTGTAAGGCCCTCGGTGGACTTCGGTTAGCCGAGGGCTTTTTGTGAATTACGATTCAAAGTTAACGATAAATCATGGAAATCATTTTGAGTTTTACTAAATATTTTTTTCATTGCAACGACTTAATCAGAACATTACCATAAATAATTATGCGAATTTTGTATTCGTGGGCGAAGGGTTCTGTTTCAATGCAAAATCTATGTGCAATAAAGAATTATGGAAATCTTTTTTCTATAAAATAACCGTGTTTGCTCCAAAATCAATAATTCAATAAACAACTCTTCTTTTCAAAACTCTGATTGTAACTTTTGTTGTTGGAAATACGAATCGAATATAGTGACATTTTCTTTGACACAACAGTTGTATTTATTTTCGAGTTGTGCTAGAACATCATCCCTGTCGTAACCGTAATCGTGCATGTAATTTGAATCATCATTTATATTGCTTGCTTATAGCTCAATTGACGGACATGGCAAATAGAGGATGTTCATTATGAAAGCGGTATCGAATTCTGTTGAATTGTGGATGATGTCTCAAAAGTAAAAGTACACCTATTAATTTTGAGTTAAATTTCAATGTTGGCATTTCTGTTTATATTTTGAACGGCCTATAACACAACCCTCACTCAGCAACGGAGAAAACAATGAAGAAGCAAACAACGATATTACGATCTATCCATACTTTACTTTTCAAGCCGGAGCAAAGGGTTATCCCAAATCGAAAGCGTCGACTAACATCTGAGCCACTTGAGGACCGCGTTTTGCTTGCGGCTGATATTTCAAACCAGTTTTTACTGCAAGAGTATCTCAAGTCTGATTCAGACGCAATATACGGTCCCATGAAACTAGATGATCAAAGCTATCTGACACCGCCGCAGGACATGGAGGTTCTTGCCGCTGCCGCGGTAAAACCAAAGGTTTCCATAAAAACAATAAAAAATATTGCCTTTGAACATGATGAATATGAAGATTACCTTGCTTTTGAGATAACACGTGAAACAACAGATATTAGTTCAGAGTTAAGTGTTGGGGTCAAACTTTCGGGGACAACAACCGTTCCTAAATTGACGGCATTAACGCCTGGAAAAGTATACGGTAATAATAATTTTATGGATTACTCGTATGATGCGATGCCGAATTCATGGCTACATAGAACTATATCCAATAATCTCGATCCACCAAAACTCATCATTCCGATCATCCCTGCAGGGCAGAAATCAGTAACTGTTTATTTTCTTATCAATAATAATGGTCCTGATAAAGAGCCAGACGAGACGCTGACTTTGACAATTGATACTAGTGACCTCGGTGCATATACCATAGGAACAGCCTCCGCAACTGGAACGATTAAAGATATTGGCAATGATGCTCTTCTTGTTATCTCCGGTCGCGATGAAGGCTATGAAATAGGCGCCGATCCAATTGATCTACCAGCTGGTGTTAAAAATACTCTTACATATACCGTGACACGGTATGGAAAGATGGGTGAAACCATAAAATATTCGTTTAAACTTGAACCTGAATCAACTGCTACTTATGGCAGCCTCGTTGGGAATGATGTGACACTTGCTATGGATTACAATCAAGCTTTTGTGTTTTCCGAGTATGAAAAGGAAAAGCTTGTTACCTTTGATATTTATGATGATACCCTTAGTGAAGGCGATGAAACATTAATTTTTTCAATTAAAAGCTTATCTGGATCAAATTATACGGTGATCCCAGAAAATAATGCAACAGGGCTAATTCATGACAATGACAAAACAAGTGTGAATGGAGTTAAATCAATAACAATTAACATCGCGAAGGTTCAGGACGGACAAGAAGCATTATTTGCGGAAGATGTTAAGGACATCATCTTTAAGGTCACACGAACTGTCGAGAAAGACAATCAAGGTGCTATCTGGAGATCACAAAAAGTGAAAATTCAATTAAAGCATTTGATGAATGGAGCGGCAACGAATGTGTATACTGAGGTGGAAGTTAATTTCAGGCCGGGAGAAACTGAAACAACATACACATACGAAGTTCCAAATGCTCATCATTTATTTAACCAAGGTATTCAGGCAGTTGTTAATACAACAAATGTCAACTACAAGGTCGGTGAGGGGACTGCTACTGCGGCAATTCATGATTTTATTAAATATGCCGACAATACATTGATTATCTACGTGGATACAACACGTCCAGCAATAGCTGGTGCTCCCTTCAATCAAAGTGCGGTGCAATCCTTGATGCAACAGGCTATCAACAGTGCAGGTATCAAATGCCAAGTTGTGCTCAAAACCAAAGCATATAATTCAGTACCGCAAAGTTCATTGGGATTCAAGGATACGGAAGCTGAAATTATTAACCCTGGTGACGATCAATTTCTTGCGACACTCAAATTCGAAGAATTTTTTGGATCAATCGGTGGGGGGCTTGCCGTGAATTCAGATCATAAAAATATCACTATTTCCCCGAAGAATGTGGAAAATGTTTTCACCTCGAATCCTGGCGCAAGGGGACACCATGACACTATGTATGCTAATATACTACTCCACGAACTGTTATGGCACGGTGTATTAGAAAAAATCGGCCATTCAGGAAATGACGGAACACTGGGAAGTACGTCTACTCCTTGGGACAGGTTGTTAGATTTAAGTTCTTGGGCTGCTCTCATTAACGCAAAATTTAACTAAATTATTTGCCCTGTTTTGGAATATAAAAACTTTGTAACACTTCAGCCGAATTTCTGACTTCAATTTGGATAATTTCATAAAATGTCCAATTGTTGCACATTCGCCATTTTTCGCTCCCTGAAGTACGCAAGTTCCGTAGCTTCAGGTAAAAAATGAAAATAAAAATTCGGCTGAATAGTTACAAAACTTTCACCCTTAGGCGATTAAGTGTTATTGAGTTGAATTGGAATCTTGCACAAAGATTCCAATGTTGCTTTACGGCTGAGTGTTTTCGCTGCTTCCAATTGCTTGGCCACCCAGTCAATCACCGCACTCACGTTTTCGCAGAGCATAGCACGGCAACTTTTCCTAATCATCGTCATTTTCACTGACACCAATCCACATACACTTGTGTTATTTTGTTCAGCCAAGAATAATCCTTGGTGCAACTGATGGCCGTGAAGTGTGGATCATTTTTTCCGTCACCATAAATTCAGAAAGAATAATAATGTCTTCCCGCGATAACCTTTTTGACGCTCTCATGGAATCACATGATGTATTTCCGGTTTATGATCGAACAAACTTGTTTTCTTGTCTTTCGTTAGTATCGATCACAATTTGTTTGCTAATTGCTTATTTGATAATCCGCTCAAAATTTAAGGTTCGTTTTCCGCTTCTTATCAAACTTATTCTGTTACTTGTTCTTTCGAATGTATTATTCTTTGTTTCATTTTCATACAGGGAAATTGAAGTCGTTTGTACTTCATGTCAGGTAAATTATTACTACGAAGACTTTAGATTATTTGGAAAACGAATCCATGCTGGCAATTTCAAGACATCGTGTAATCCAGAAGAAATCCTTTCCAAACGTGTTAGGGATTTCAGATGTTTTCATTGTTACCGAGATCAACAAAGAGTTCGATATTGGGGTGGATTAATACCAACGCTAGAATATTTTCATGGCGAAATAATTTTTCTTCGTGGTGATTTACCGGATAAACCATACATTATTGATAGAAGCATGAAGCTGAAAGACGCGAAAGATGACATAGGTTGGAATTATTACAAGGTGGAATTGAATGAGCCCACTTCTCCTTAGCTCACTATGAATATTTATTCGCATATCAATCCCGACGAGCAGGCGAAGGCAATCAATGCGCTGCCAGGGTTGCCGGGGAAAAAGGGAGAGACTGTGTGAAGAAGGTGAAAATTTACTGATTATATGGTGGACAAGGCATTGACTGGTAATAATTGCATGTCGTGCCGATGACTTGTCTATTCAAGTCAACACCGGTCAAAAGGCTTCTTTGTTTCTCTCGGCGAAGAAGCCCGGCAAAGCATGGATGCTGTTTAGACATGGATGGTTTCTCATAAGTGAAACAGCCGAAAGAGTTTTACTCTCCGGCTGTTTTTTCTTTCTTGGGGAAACTGAAAAAAACCGTTTCCTGGATAACGTGATTTTATCGGCGAAAGCAAAAAACACTTTGACGTCGCCTGCCAGACTGCTCAAACATCCCGCCCAAAGCAGTTCCTCTGTTGGCCAGGTACTTGGACGTTGTATCTCATGGAATTTTCGGATACAATTCGCAAATCATTGTCACGGTTATCGTAGCGACCAATCCCAGAACCGCGAGGCAAAACGAAGATGAGCTTAAATGTTCTTGATTATTATGAAGCCGGCGACTGGAAACTCATCCGGGCCGAGGCCGATCGTCATAAAACTCCTTTCGTCATTATCAATCTCAACGTAATTCAAAAAAAATATCATGAACTCAGGGAGTGTTGTTCCTTTGCCCGAATCTTTTATGCCGTAAAGGCAAATCCGGCACCGGAAATCATTGAACTTTTACGCGACCTTGGCTCAGGGTTCGATATTGCATCAAGTTTCGAACTGGACCGGGTACTTTCACTGGGTGTTTCACCGGATCGGATCGGCTATGGCAACACAATCAAAAAAGCGGAGGATGTCCGCTATTTTTACGAACGAGGCGTTCGCCTGTTCGTGACCGACTGTGAATCCGACGTCAGGAATATCGCGAAAGAAGCGCCCGGTTCGCAAGTGCTGTTCCGTGTCCTGACGGACGGCTCTGCGACAGCGGATTGGCCGCTTTCCCGAAAATTCGGCTGCCATTCGGACATGACGATTGATCTGGTTCTCCTTGCCAAAGAGCTCGGACTTGACCCTTGCGGGCTTTCATTTCATGTCGGCTCGCAGCAGCGCGACGTTGGTGCCTGGGATGCCGCGATTTCCAATGTGCGTCACATCTTTGCCCGACTCAAGACCGAAGGCGTTCCACTGCGCATGATCAATATCGGCGGTGGCTTTCCAGCCCATTACCTTTCGCACACCAATCCGGTCGAGGTTTACGGTCAGGAAATTCATCGTTACCTCAATGCGAAATTCGAGGAAGACATCCCCGAAATCATCATGGAGCCGGGACGGTCACTCGTCGGCGATTCCGGAGTTTTGGTCAGCGAAGTGATCATGGTCTCGCAAAAATCAAGTGTCGACGTCGAGAAATGGGTTTTTATCGACGCCGGAAAATACAACGGCCTGATTGAAACGAGTGGTGAAAGCATCCGCTACCCTTTGTATTGCGAGTTGCCCGGCGAGCTTTCGGAGGAGTTCATCATCGCCGGACCGACCTGCGACAGCGTCGATATCATGTATGAGCACTTCCGCAATCCATTGCCCACGGAGATCAAAGCGTCCGACCGTATTTACTGGTTGACCGCCGGTGCCTATACGTCGAGTTGCTGTTCGGTGGAGTTCAATGGCTTTCCACCGCTGAAAACGTATTTTGTTAAATAAACGTTTCCTGACCGAATACCACCCCGCTATTCACCCACGCCGCGACTGACGCAATCCGCCCTCTGGTGGCCAACCCTGCGAACCTTGCCTAAGAACGCGACACGGGTCAAACGGGTTAAGAAAACGAACTACGGACTTTTAGTCCGTGGAGATGGGGCAGTTCGATGCAAAGTGATACGTGGCAGGTAACTTTTGCGCTGCCTAAAGCGTGGCCCGCGACATTTTTCGAGAGGTCAAAAAACATGTTTAAAAAGAAATAAGCCTTTGCGTTGCAAAGGCTTATGAATACCCCCTGAAGGACTCGAACCTTCGACCCACGGATTAAGAGTCCGTTGCTCTACCAACTGAGCTAAGAGGGCTTTAAAGCGATGAATATAGCAAAACCGTACCGTATATGCTCACAATGACATTAATATATTACTATCAATGCGATAAAACGATATTCTGTATGCCGCCACACGCACATAAATAATTGTCGCAACCTGAAGGTCTTCGTTGGCAATATGAAAAACAAAGATACATCAGACAAGAAAATTAATTATTTACAGGCCATTATCGTATGTTCGCGAGAATTTTCAGAAAAAATTGCCGACGGATCGGTCATTATGATCAAAATTCGGATACAAAAGCTTTCAGTTTCAACTGTAATCACTCAGGGAAACAATACGATAGTTCCCGTTATTTAACACCACCTCCCATGATATGTAAAGGGGGTGGGTGAGTAGAGGGGCACAGAAACCAGCGTAACCCCTGATTCTTGCCACTCACCGACGTTTGGGTTACGGTTTTGTGTGCTATTATTGTCAATTGTTTTTATCCTGTCCATCCTGATGATTCTGCCGCAAAGCAGCATTTTCAACAAAACAGGATATATCGCTTCAATCACGGAGATTTGCCCTTGCCCTTAAAACCGTCTTCAAGTCCGCACCCGGTGTTGCTCTGGATCATCGCCATTTCCTTTTTCATGGAAATGCTCGACGGGACGATCCTGAACAACGCGATTCCGCGCATGGCAAAGGCGTTCGACCGCAGCCCGTTTTCCATGTCGATGGTCATCGTCGCCTATTTGGTCACGGTCGCGCTTTTGATTCCGGTTTCAGGCCGGCTGGCCGACCGTTTCGGGACACGAAGGATTTTCGTCAGCGCAATCGCGGTTTTCACGCTCGGGTCGCTGCTGTGCGCGATGGCGCCGAATTTTCCGCTGCTGGTCTGTTTCCGCGTCGTGCAGGGGATCGGCGGCTCGATGATGGTGCCGGTCGGGCGGCTGATCGCGATCAAGGCCTTTCCGCACAAGGACATGATCCGGGTCATGAGTTTCATCACGATTCCCGGCCTGATCGGTCCGCTGGTCGGTCCGACACTCGGCGGGATCATCCTGAAATACGCGACCTGGCACTGGCTTTTTCTGATCAACATCCCGATCGGCCTGACCGGCGCGATCCTGGCCCTGCGCCACGTGCCCGACCTGTACGGGGAACGCCGTCCTTTCGATTGGGTCGGTTTCACGCTGTTCGGGCTGGCCATGGTGCTGATCATGCTCGGGCTCGACGGCGCGGGCGCTTTGCAGTTTCCGTTCCAAATCGTACTGCTCTGCCTCGTCGCCGGTTTGGTTTGCCTTGCGCTGTTCGTGAAGTTCATCCGCCGGGCCACGACGCCGCTTTTCGAGCCGGCGTTGTTCCGCATTCCCACGTTCCGGCTCGGGATTCTCGCCAATATTTTCGCGAGGCTGCCCAACGGAACATTGCCGTTTTTGATTCCGCTTTTTTTGCAGGTTTCGTTCGGCTATTCACCGCTTTGGTCGGGCCTGACGCTCGTGCCGCTCACGCTGGCGGCGATTTTCGCGAAGCGCATGGTCGAGAAAACGCTCCGTTTCTTCGGGTTCCGGCGTTTCCTGTTCTGCAACACGCTGTTGCTCGGCGGGTTGATCGGTTCCTTCGTTTTTCTCACCCCCGCGGTTCCCTATCCGCTGTTGCTGGCGTATTTCGCGCTGCTCGGCATGGTCAACGGGCTCCAGTTTTCCTCCATGACCATCATGACACTGTACGATCTTCCGGACGAACTGAAAAGCGAGGGCAACAGCCTGTTTTCCATCGTCATCCAGGTTGCGACGAGTCTCGGCGTCGCGACGGCTTCGACCTTGTTGCTGTTTTTCGCCGGTCACAGCCGCGTTGAGCATCACGTTTCTACGCTGGTGTATTTCCACCAAACCTTCGCCGTGGTCGGGTTGATCGCCGTGATTGCGTCCAGCCTGTTTCTCGCCGTGCCAAAAGACAAACGACCGGAATGAAAGTGTGGAGTTTGCGAAAAAACGGGAAATGCTCCACATGAACATTTCCCGTTTCGGGTATTTTTGGCGGCGGGCACGGCGTGACCGCCCAACTTTGGCGTTCCGATGTTTTACATCAATATGTCACGTAAGCACTGATGGAAACGGTGGTCTGCTCTTTCTTTTTGAAATCGTCGTACATGCCCGCGACCATCGGATCGCCGTTGCCGTCGACCTTGCAGACGCCGGACCAGTCCCAGCGGGCTTCGGGCCGGATGACCAGGCAGTCGTAGGGCTTCCAGTTGAAGCCGACCGTGATTTCGGAATAATCCTGCCCGTCGATTTGCTGCACCAAATTGCCGGCGCCGTCAACCATCCTGACGGGGTAATTGCGAAATATCCGAGTTGAATTGACATCGCGGAACCATTCCCCGCGAACTCCGAACGACAGTTTGTCTGTCAGTTGATAGAACACATATTGGCTCAGGGAGTACCAATGCCCGTTGACGGGATTCACGGTGCCGTCGATCAACTCATACGCGGCGTCCTTTCCGTAGCCCAGATCATGCTGCGTGACCAGCTTGAGACGCGGCGTCAACTGGTGCGACAGGACCATGCTGTAGTTGGAGCGAATGGCGCCGGGAATGGATCGTCCGCCCTGTCCGTCGCTGACGGTTTCGTTGCCGGAACCGCCGACCCAGGAAAATTCGGTGCGTCCGTCGCAGCTCGCCCATTTAAATCCGGCCAGGAAGGACAGCTTGTCATTGGGGTCTTCCCAAGTGTCCCAACCGCGGGTAACGCCGAAAATTCCGGTCAATCGTTGCGTCAGGCGTTGTGAAAACAGGATGCCCGTGTGCGTCATCGGCTCGCCGTACATCATCGCGTAGGAATGCGAGTAGAAGAAATTCTGTGGCGACATGACGGATTCATAGCCCATGGGCGAATAAAAATGCCCGGCTTTAATGTTCAGCCCGAGGTGCAGCGGGACGTAAAACTCGGCGTACAGTTGCGGCATGGCCAAACCGAATCGCGAAGCTCCGTAACCCCCGGCATAGGATCCTCGCGGTCCGTTGTTGCTGTTCCAGCGCGACGGGAGACCTGTTGGGTCTTCCTGGTAATGGCCCAAAGCGTTCTGGGTGCGGGTTTCCAGACCGATGGCGCTGGTCCAATAATAATCGGAACCGTAAAGCAGGTCGACCCGTCCGCCGAAATCCCAGCTACATCCGGACGTGGCCACACGGCGCCCCATCGAGAGATAAAGCTGGTTCAACTGGTATTCCTCGCAACGGTCGTTGAATTTCAAAGGGCCGTTTTGCCTGTATCTCGGTTGGTCGGAGTTGTAGGTGAATCCCTGATCCAGCCAGCCGGTGACAAACCACTTGCCGCAGGTCAGGCCGGGATTGTACGCCGGGGCACAGGCATAACCCTGCTGATAACCGAAGTCTTGCTCGCCGTAAAATCGGGGATAAGCCCCGGCCTGTCCATATCCCTGCGGTTGGGCATAGGAGGATTCCGCAACGGCCAACGGATCCACCGTCTGCCAATTCGTGTTGGTGTAAACGGCCTGTGGCTGGTATGGAACGTAAGCTCCCTGTTCCTGGGCCGCGACCGCATTACGGGAAACGTACTGTGTGTGTCCCTGTTGGGCATGGGCGACCGATGCCGTGATAAGACAGCCGGCCATGATTCCCAACATGATTCTTTTGAAACTAGCTCGCATTTGATTCTCCTCACACGCAATTTACCGTTGCATGTTCCCCCAAGAAACATTTGAGTTTGATGTTGCTCCAGAAAACCAATCCCTGGTGCGTTTTTCTGTTTTGAGATTTCACATGAATCGTTTTCAAAATGCCGTCAACACCCTTTGCATTGATGTCGATCGGATCAAAAAAACGCCGTTTTGCCGTTCCTGATGTCTTTCTCAGGAGACTGCCGAAGCATCGGAAAAATTGTCTTTCAAGCGACCCCTGCCGCCCGTTTTTTCACGACGATCCAAAACATCGACAGAAACACGGAAAACATGATATCACGAAAAACTGATCGTCTCGCTTTCGTGCGATTAAGCACTTTTTTCGTATCCACTGATATTTTTTGCGCAAACACCCTATTTTGCGGTGAGTTTTCGAAAAAATTGTAATAAACCAATGAATGCGAAATTCTTTTTTTTTCAATCTGGAAAGTGACGATTCAAAGATGATGATGTTTTGGCTTGCTTTTTGCTCAACGTTGCGATATGTGGATTCGCAGCACAAAATATGATTCTTGCATGGTTTTTTGCTGACTCAAAATTAGTGACGACACTCCTTTTCATTTAGCGTAAACTGCGCGTTTTAATGTAAATTTCGTCATAATCGATATTTTTATTAAAGTTTCCTCGTGTGATTTGGTTTTAGGGAACTATTTGACCGTGAAATCCTACATATTTCGAGTAGTTTCCTTTTTTCATCATAATTCCTCAGAAATAACGCAATTAACCTAATAAACTTGGCAGGCAATTTATTGTATGAAATTTAACCATTTTGGTAATCATTGGGAATTTAACATAAGAAAATCTTAAATCCCAATTTTTTTTCTAACTAATCTGTTGACCTGATTTACGCTGTTGATTAATATCAATTTTATTTATATATATTTTTTATAATACCTTATTTACCGAAACTCCTTAATCGTTTGACTTTTCCCTTGTTTGGTGAATTTTCGGTCTTGTCATAAACCGCTGCCAACAAAATCAATTTTCAGTCAATTCCGTGCAGAACCGGATCGTGTGGCTCTTTTCAGGAAAGTGATTCTCATGAGTATAATGAAAAAAATCTTCAGTTTTGGAAACAACAACAAGTCTCGGAAACAGCATTCCTCGTCAAGGCGTTTTCAACCGCAGTTGGAACCGCTCGAAGACAGGCAACTTCTTTCGGTTTCCAGTTTGTTGACGGCTCCCGCCACGGGGACGCTCTCCCAGTCGGCAAGCTACACGGAAATGGATTTGCGGGTCGACTCACAAATGGGAACGGCCCCTGTTTTGGGAATCCGGATCGACGCCGACTCCGTGGGCTTCAATCCTTCGGCCATATCCATCCATGACAAGAACGGCGTCAAGGTCTCCGGCAACGCCATCAAATATTCCAACGCCGATTTCGGCGGCACTTCGTCCAGTCTTCTCCTGGTTCAACTGGCCCCCGGCGATTACAAAATCCGCGTCGGCGGCGACAAGTCGACTTTCGGCTCCTTCAAATGCGATGTTTTCCTGCCGGGCGACATCAACCACGACGGTTCCGTTTCTCCCTTGGAAGGCGAAATCTCCAACGCCGTCTTTCTTTCCAGCATGGGGTATTTGAACTACGCCACGATCTCCTCGCTTGCCAGGCAGGGGGTGTCGCTCGAAGACATCAAGGTTTACGGGGAATTCGACGTCGACAACGACGGCAGGGTTTCCGCCTTCGAACTTGAAGCCGCGACAACCAACACCAAGGCGGGGAAAGTCACCGTCAGCGTCATCACCGACAAGGAAGGGCCCGTCATCAAATCGCAGTTGGTCGACGACGATGGCGTTTCTAAAACGGACAAAATCACTTCGAAACCCGCCGTCACGGGCACCGTGACCGACGAAAGCGCCATTGCCTCGTTCAAGGCAAGCTTCAACGGCGGCACGAACTGGACCGACATCACGATCGGCTCCAACGGCGCGTTCACCATCAGCAACGACCAGATGAAGACCATGACCGGCAGCCCGGTCGACGCAAGCGGCACCGTGAAAAACGGAAAATACACGTTGACGCTCAATGCGGTCGATGCGTATGGCAACGCCACGACCTACACATTCGATTACGTCGTCATCGCGAACAGCACCGCGCCCAAGGCGGGAAATGAAACGTTTACGACGGGTGAAAAAGAGCCGCTGACGAACAAAAAATTGCCGACCCCCACCGATGACGACGCGGGGGATGTCGTCACTTTTGTCGCGGAAACCGTCACGTCTTCCAAGGGTGTCAGCGTGGTCATCAAGGCCGACGGCACATTCACCTACAACCAGGGAGACAAGTTCAAGAACCTCAATGTCGGCGATGTGTTTGCCGACACTTTCACCTACAGGGTCAAGGACGCCATGGGGACCGAAGGCACGGGAACCATCACGATCAACATCACGCCGGTCAATGACCCGCCGGTCGCCGCGGCCATCACGGAGACGACAAATCAGGATACGAATAGAACCATTGACGCCATCAGCAAGGCGACCGACCCGGACAACCAATTGACGGACCTGTCGATTTCGGCCGTGACCCAGCCGGGCAAGGGCGAAGTCAAAATTGAAAACAACAAGCTCGTCTTTTATCCGAAAGACGCGTTCAAACACCTGACCGGTGCGGCCGATTCCAAGGAAACCGTCACTTTCACCTACACGATCAAGGACCCCGGCGGGCTGGAATCGACGGCCACGGTCACCCTCACCGTCACGGGCCTCTATGACGCGCCGAAAGCCGTCGATGACAACGGCGGCGAGACCAAGGCGGACGCCACGCTCACGATCAAGGTGGCCGACCTGCTGAAAAACGACGTCGCCATCGACGACGGCTCGAAGGTCGAGTTCGACGGCATCGCGACCCAGCCGGCGAAAGGAAAAGTGACCCTCGACAACGGCAATCTCGTCTTCGACCCGAACGGCGATTTCAGCCACCTCGGCCTGGACCAGACGGAAACCGTCACCTTCACCTATCGCGTGAAAAACGACCTGGACCCGACCAAAACGAGTACGGCCACGGTCACCGTCACGGTCAAGGGCGTCAACAATCCCCCGGTCATCAGCGGCGATTACACTTATCCGACCGAGATTACCGAAAAGAAAGACAAGATCGAAATTTCGTTCGACGATCTGCTCGCGCTGGCCTCCGATCCGAACGGCGATCCCATGACGATCTCGAACGCCTATACAAGCACGCCGGGGGTGACGGTTTCCGTCAACCAGACTACGCGAATGGTCACTTACGAACTTGGTTCCGCGTTTTATTATCTCCGCGAAGGTCAAAAAATCACCGATACGTTCACTTTCGTCGTCAGTGACGGCAAAGCCGGCGGCACGGCGGAAGGAAAAATCAAAGTCAACCTCATCGGCGTCAACGACCCGCTTGATGTCGCCGACCAGACACTCAGCGTCACCAGCAGCGGTTCGGCCGCGACCATTTCCGCCGGAAAGGTCGTCGTCACGGACCTGGACAAGGGCGACACCTATGAGTTTTACATCGACGCCAAAGCCGGCGGACCCACGGGCGGAACCCTGCCGGACATCAGCATCAATAAGACGACCGGAGAAATCACGTTCGGTAGGACCAACCTGCCGACGGAGACGGTGGCCGGCCAGGAGTATGTGCTGACCGTTCGCGTCGTCAACCCGAACGATTCGACCGATACGAAAACGGCCACGATCAAGGTCAAGGTCGTCCAGAAAGATCCCCCCGAACCGCCGGCAAGCGTTGACCCGCTGAATGTGAAGGAAGACGCTCAAACGCCCGTCACGGCCGACATCGCCGGCGTCAAGTACGACGCCGCGTACACATTTGACCCGAAAGTGACCGCCCTGTCCTTTACGATTGACGGCGTCTCCTATCCCATTCCCGGCAACATCAGCGCTTCGATTTCCGAAAAAGTCGTCGACGGCAAGGTGGTCGGCGTTCTTTCCTTCGTTCCGGGCGGTCAATTCGATCTCATACCCGAGGGTAAATTCGGCGAACTGATCCTCGAATACACGGTGAAAGACGCACAATACGGCGTTTCGGCGACCGGGACGATCAAAGTGATCATTGAAGGCGTCAACAGCAAACCGACCTCCAAAGGCGCGATTCCCAAACAGACAACCGACCAGGATACCAACCTTACGATTGACGTGTTGCAGTATTTTAGCGACCCGGACGTCAGCGACGTGTTGAAAATCCAGGGAACCCCCGTTTTGACCGGGGCCGGTACCGTGGCCGTCGTAGACGGGAAAATCGTTTTCAGACCGGGCGACGCCTTCAAGCACCTGCCGCTCGGCAGTTCGGAAACCGTCACAATTTCCTTCGTCGTTGCCGACAGCGGCTCGACCCCGCTCACGGTCAACGGCACGTTTGAAATCACGGTCAACGGCCTGAACGACGCCCCGGTCGCCAAAGACGACGGGATCAATGCCGATTTGCCCGCCACGGACGAAGCGAGATATTTCTATTTCACGAACAGGAATGCAACCAAAGGCATCACGAACGTTTTGGCCAACGACATCGACATTGACGACGGCGAAACGGCAACGCTCGTGATCGGCTGGATCGGACGCGGCACTCAGGGCAAGGATGTCGTTCGCGGCCAGGCGACGACGATCAACTTCACCGAAGGCGATTCGGTTACGGTCGCCGCCGACGGCAAGACGATCACCTACAACCCGGGGACACGTTATGAGAACAACGCCAAGGGTACCGATGAAACGGCCACTTTCCAATACAAGGCCATGGACAAGCACGGAGCCCTGTCGAACGCGGCGACCGTTTCCGTCCGTGTCAAGGGCATCAACGATCCTCCGAAGGTCATCGGCCAAATACCGGATTACTGGCAGGACATGGATACCACCGCGGTCATTGAGCTGTCGGATTATTTCAGCGGCCAAAATCTCACGTATAAGGTGGAAAAAGGCAACGATCCGGCCGGCATGGTCAGTTTTACCCTGGTCGGGTCCAAATTGACGCTGACGTTTACCGATAATTATTATTCGCAATATACCCGCGACCTGATTCCCTTTACCGTAACCGCGACCAATTCGGATGATGTTTCATCCTCCCAAACATTCAATGCGGCCACCAGACCGACGACAACGGCCGAAATCAAAGTGTTTGCCGTCGACATCGCCGATTCCATCGAAAAAGGGAGAACCGCTTCGTTTGACGACATCAAGTCGAATACCGGCACCTATAAGGTCGGAGACAAGTTTTACCTTGAGATATGGGCCGTCGATCTGGCCAACCTGCTTGTCAAGGATGGTTTTTCACTTGGCATTTCCGGTATTTCAACGGCCATTTCCTTTAATGGAACGGTGGTCAAAATTTCCCTCGCGGACGTTGAATTGTCCGACCAATTTGCCGTGGAGGAAAATCCCGCGGGACATGATCTCGACTCATCCAATGCCTATATCGAGAAAATCGGCGGTGGTCTGACGAAGACCGGATTCGGCCTTCCCGGGAACGTATTCCGGTCGGCACGACTACTGGTCGAGGTTATCGGCGAAGGTGATGCCAATTTCAAGGTATTGCCGGACAGTGAAACTTCATCGACCCGTTTCCAGATTTCGCGGCAAACGGACAGTGTCGGCGACAGGCTCATTCTCAACGATGACCAAATTGAAGTCTGGGTCCAGACCGTTTCCTGTGTTTCGGCATCCACTCCCCTGCTTGCCGAAGAACGTCCGGAAGTCGTTGCTGAAGGCGGCGTTTATTCACGGGTCGTGACCCAGCCGACGAAGTATGCCGCCGATGGCACGGTCGCCAATATTCCGGACAACGCCGACTGGCTCCATGAATGGCAGACGCACTGGGTTGAACTCTGGATCAAAGCGTCCGACGCGATGTATTTTACCGATGCCGGCTGTACGCTGAACTACAACAGTGAATATTTCACGGCGACGGGCGTGGAACTGAG
This sequence comes from Thermoguttaceae bacterium, assembly GCA_031548645.1. Classification (GTDB taxonomy): domain Bacteria; phylum Planctomycetota; class Planctomycetia; order Pirellulales; family Thermoguttaceae; genus WRMR01. The sequence goes on along the minus strand of JAVBQX010000073.1, from coordinate 14,857 downwards.
CCCGGCCTTTGCGGGGCTTTCCAAGGCGATCATCCAGGACGAACTCGGTCAGGTCACCGGAATCGGCGGCAAGGCGACCAAACTGGTCAAGAGCGACGGATATATTCTCCTCGGTCGTGTCAAATTCGAATCTCGTGGCGATGACAACGTCCCGTTTGAGGAAGCGTCCTTCGCGCATGATCTCGGAATCTCATTGAGCAACGTGCTTGTGCGTTCCTCGACCAACGAATCGTTTTCGCGGGTGGGCAACTCCCCAAAAACCGAACTGTGGGCCGTTCCCTATGATGTGAACGACGACGGTTGCGTCGGACTTGACGATTTCGCGTATTTTGCCAATGCCTTCCGTCAATCCGGTGAAGCGAACACCTTGAGCGCCTCCCTGTACGATTACGACAAGGATGGATACGTCACGATCAACGATTTTGCGTACTTCTCCAATCTGTTCGGATATAATCGGCTTGACGACCCTGATTCACTCAAGGAAATCAAGTTCCCCGAAACCTTCACCCAGCGGTACGTCGGAAAAACGCTGGACGCAAATGACACGGCGGCGGTCAACAAGATCATCGACACAGCGAACAAGGCCTGGCAGTCGGCACTCGGGTTGGACAGGCCGGTCGAAATCCAGATCGTCGTCCAGGACTTCGGCGACAGTCCGGAACTGGCCAACGCCCGCATCACGGCCGTTGACGATCAGGGGCGTCCGCTCAAGGGCATCATCGTCATTGACGACGACGGGGCAGGCATGGGCTGGTATTCCCAGATCGCAGAGCCGGTGGCCAACTCGCGTTACGATTTGTATACGACGCTGCTGCACGAAATGGGCCACGTTTACGGCTACAACATCAATTATGACGCCTTCGGCGAAGTGGCCGGATTATTTGACAAAGCCGTGTCGTCGGGGCATGCGACGAACGAGAACGACGTGATGTTTGCAACACTCGCGACGGGCGTTCGAAAGACCATCCAGGATCACGACGTGTCGGTCATCAACAGCGCTTATGCCAAGGCAGCCGATGGTTCGATCGGTTTCAAAGATGAGGCGGCGGCTTTGACCGCTGGCGATTCGTTCACGCCGGATCAAACGGCCTTCGTCGAACAGGAAAGCGGCGTCCTGATGACGACGTTGAACCTCCCGAGCGTCGCGTTTGCGGCTCCGTCCGTAAAGGCCGTCGACGCGGACACGGCCACACAGTTGCACGCCATGGGCCTTGCCGTGACCATGCCCATCAGCCTGCAACAGAAAGAGGAAAACCGCGTTTCGCTCACCATCGACCAGGTTTACGGCGAAAACTCTTCGTTGTTCGACCTGTCCGATGACGACCTGATGACGCTTCATCAGCCGCAGGATGTCGATGAGTCCGAACTGGCGCTGATCGACCTGACTTTGGATTTGGATGTCTGATTTTGACAGTTCGGCAGGGTGATACCCACACGAGTCGCCCTGCCGACTGTTGATTTCGCTTTGGAATTGAAAAGTCCCCCCGATTTGCTTCTTGCCGGAACATGGATTACAATTTGAAATCAGGATCACGGGCCGGCCGCAAGGTCACATTTTTCGACACACGCGTAAAAATTCATCCCCCCCCTTTTTGAGGAAATCACAATGATGCGCGACTCTTTTCTTCATTTTCTTTTCGGTAAAAATACTCACGCCCGCGGTCCCAAACGTCAATCCGGAACAAGGCACAAATCGCTCAAACTTGAGTCGTTGGAAGACCGGCACATGCTGTCGGTTTCGTTTGAGACTCCGATCGCGAACAACTACGCCGCGAATTCGTCCGGCATCGCCGTCAACCCGGACCTGGCCGAGCATCGCGCGATTTTTTCCGCCGACTTCAACAACGACGGAAAAGCCGATCTCCTGACGCTCGCAAGATACCAGGGCACGGCCAACGTCTACATCAATAACGGAGCTTCGACGAACGCCTTGTCCCTGAGTCCGTCCGGTCCGTTTTCGCCCGGGGACGGTCTCTACAAGATATCCAGTGCCGCCGTCGGAAAACTGGACGGCGACAACAACGTCGACCTGCTGTCCGCTTATGTCCTGCAGGAAAATGTTTTTCATTTTTCCGTTTTTCGCGGCAACGGCAGCGGCGGGTTTTACTCCGCGTCCGTCAACAGCACTTATACCGGCATCCAAAGCTTCCTCGCCACTCAAGGCGTCACGGTCCCCCCGAACGCCTCTCTTTTCACCGAGATCAGCAACGTCAATCTTGTCAACAACAACGGGCGTCTCGATATGATTTGTACAGGGTTGTACAACATCCAATTCGCCGACGGAACCGCCCCTGAAAATGGAACCTTCAATCTCCTGTTCACGAATGACGGGAACGGAAATTTCAAAACGGCGCCGACCGTGATCAATACGAGCGGAAGGGCCATTCTCGCCGCCGGCGACCTGACTGGCAACGGCAAGGCCGATTATGTCGTCCGGAACGAACAGACGACCGGCCAGTACAAATTGGATATTTACATTGATGGCACGACGAAAATCACGACCCCGAACTATGGGAAACCAACCACGCAGGTCGTCGTCTCGCAGTGCCATTCGGGCAACAAAATGGAAATTGTCACGGCCCTGATGGATGGGACGGGCAATTACATCTGCGTGACGACCGTCACGAACAACGTCGCATCAATCGGAGAGCTTTACAAACTGGACATCGTTCCCGCCAATATCGTGACGGGGGATTTCAACAATGACGGATACATTGACATTCTCGTTTCCGACGGCAATTTCAACCAGACCCTGCTCGGAAAATCCGACGGGAAATTTCAAAAGCAAAACGCCGTGATCGCCTCGGCGGGTTTTCTGGACTCCTGCGTGGCCGATTTCGACGGTGACGGAAAAGCCGATGTCCTGGCCGTCGGAAAAAATTTCGCATGGCTGATTCCGGGTGACACGGCAAAGTCCCCCAGCGTCGTCGCCGACTTCACCGCGATGGGGATTACCGCCAAAGACGTCGCCTTCGGCGATTTCAACGGAGACGGCAAAACGGATTTCGCCGTGTTGTCCTACGACGGCACCGGAGTTCATGTCTTTTCCTGCTCCAAAACTGCCGCGTCTTTTACACGTTCCGCGACATTGACCGCCTCTTTTGGCACGCAACTGCTTGTCGCGAATTTCGACAACGCCAACGGAGACGACATTGTTGTTTTCGGAATTGATGACAACGGCAAGGCGTCCCTGCAAACATTCCTTTCAACATCGGCCGGCGGATTCGGTTCGGTGAAAACTACGACGTTGGCCGACACCTACGACCTCCTGGCGGTCGGAAAAGTCGACGGCGACGCCTACGTTGACATCGTTGCCATCCGCAATGGCAATATCGGCAATACGCCCGCAAAGATATCCTCTTACCAGGTGCTGCTCAACAATTCCGCCAACCCGGGGACTTTTACGACCTCGACCAAAGCCAATTTGGGGGCGAAGACGACTACCTACCCAACGGCCGTTGCCATTGCGGACATGAACGGCGACGGTAAAAACGACCTCGTCCTCCTGGACGCCGACAGCAAGCAGGTTTGGATTTTGCCACAGGCCCCCACGGGCAATGCCTTCTATACCAACAGCAACATGAAAACGGCCGCCGTCACCGGCCTGACTGTGGATAACGCCGCATTCAGCCAATTGATCGTCGCCGATTTCAACGCCGACAGCGTTCCGGACGTCCTCGTCGGGGTGGTCACCAGCAGCGGCAACGTGCAGTTCCGCGTCATGGAAAACGATCCGGCCAACAAGGGAACGCTGAAAACGGAGACCAACTTCACCGCGGTGGGTGACTTCAACGGCGCCAACTCCGCCGGGTTGTCCTTCAGTATCGGCCTGCTTGACCAGAACGGTACGCCGGACGTCGTCATCGTCGGCGGCAACACGGTCAAGCGGTTGATCAACGCAAACAAGTCCGGCGCGGAAACCGGGACCGTGACACTCGTGTTCCGCGACTACAGTTCCAAGATCGTCAGCACGGAAATCGCCGACTTGAGCACCTTGTCCGACCGCCTGTCCTTTATCGATGAATGGTCGAATTTCTGGGTCGAAATTTGGGCCAATACCGGAACGGCGGCCGGCGTCTCGTCGTTCAACGTCACCCTGTCGTTCAATGCCGACGTCTTTGAAGTCCGCACCGGCAAGGTGGAATTCGGCTCCGCGTTCACCGGGAAGACCCCGACCATTTCCTCGGGCAAAATCGCCCTGTCAGGAAACGTTTCCGGGTCGGCTTTGCAGGGTGATAACACCAATACGCTTTTGGCCCGCGTTTCCTTCATGCCGGTTGATGTGCTGGTCAGTAATGATATCGAAACGGGCGGTCTTCTCATGAATTTCTTTACGAGTACGGAATACATTGCCCCCCAGAGCAACGGCTTCAGCGTGAATTCAGGCGTTTCCACCTTGACGACCACGGGCGGCGCGACAGGCAGTCCCAAACAGACCGCTAATTCCATACCGTTATTTCCCATGATCTATGACGTCAATGACAGCGGTAAAGTCTATCTTGACGACTTCGCCTACTTTGCCTTGTGTTTTGACAAGACGATCACTGCCACGACGACACCGTCTTACATTCGCATGTTTGATTACGATCACAACGGCAAGATTGATTTGGACGACTTTGTCTGCTTCCAACAGAATTTCCGATTGGAACTGTCAAGGGCGGCCTGTCGTGCCAATCCGAATCTCAAAGCCTATTACCCAGCCGGTTTTCCAGGGGATTTCGTTAAGGCCAAGCTGGCTTCCGCCCAATCATCCATTTTGAGCGATGTGATTGACGAACTTGACGCGCCGCTCGTGGAGACGGTCGTGTCATCGACGCAGCAGCAATCCGTTGCGAATCAAAGTACGCAAAATCAGGCGCTCATGGCCTATGTCGCGTCGCAGGAATCCGCCAAAAAAGACACCCATGGGTTTGACGGCCTGAACGCGGCTTCCGAAACCGAACGCCTGCTCGCCGAAGGAAAACTGTAATTCCGCCGCGTCCGTCGACGTAAAAAAATTCGGCCACGCCGCTTGTCCCCGCCGACACGCGGCGTTTTTTACGGCCAACGGACGATCAACCCCGCGATGAAGCATAGCGAGAACACCAGGTGAAATTTGGCCGTTTGCTCCAGCAGCAACAGGAACTGCGGATAGGTTTCCGGATTTCGCTTCATCAGCGACAAGCGGGTCAGTTTCACCGACAGGGGCACGGAAAAGGTCAGCGCGATCAGGATCGAAAACGGCAGGGCGGGAATCGGCAGCTCGAACACGCGCGGAGCCGCGATGAGCAGGGCCGTCAAAACGTAGGAACCGAAGATCAGGAAGTAATAATATGCGTAGGACGCGCGGTCTCCGATGACCGATGCGACGGACCGGGCGCCGACTTCCGCGTCGCGTTCGATGTCCCGCCAGTTGTTGACGTGCAAAATGGCGATGACCAGCAGGGATGGCGGAACTCCGCACAAAACGGGAAACCACGAAAATTCGCCCGTCTGGACCATCCAGGCGCCGAGCGTTCCCAGCAGCCCGAAATCCAGGAAGACGCACAAATCGCCAAGCGCGTGATATTTCAAGCCGTTGCCCATGGCCGGATAAAAAAAGCCGATCGCGATGCCCATGAGCCCGACCCAAAGAATGGCCTTCGTGACGGCAAAAGCCAGGTAAATTCCGATGCCGGCGCCGATCAGGAATGTGACGGCGATCCAAATAAAGGCCTGTTTCTTCGTGATCAAATGACACACGATGCCCCCGCAGCCGGGAAGCGGTTCGGTGTCGATTCCCTTTTCGTAATCGTAAATGTCCGAGAGAACGTTAGCAGAAACGTGCAGCGTCACCATGCCGACCAGGGCCAAAAGGAAATGCGGGAGGTGAAACGTCGCCGGACCCGCGAAAACGGCCAGAACCGTCCCGAGAACCACCGAGAGCGACGACGCGGTCAGTGAATAGGTCCGCGTGATGATCACGAGTTTTTGAAACAGGGACAGCGATTGATAATCCGTTGACATGAGGTTTCTTCGCTCAAAATGAAGGTGGGGCGGTCACGTTTGATCCAATTTCAGCATGTCAAAAAATTATAACCTTGCCGGGAAGCGAATCAAGCCCGAACGCCTTTTCCGCCATAATCACGCGGTTTTTGGCGGACAGCACCACGCGGTGAGCAGCCGCCGGGCTTCGGCATAAATTCCGGGCCGCTGGCTTTCCCGGGGGCCGGCGACGTTGAGCTCGCGAATCGCGTTTTCCCCGAGCCAGAGCCGGAACGCTTCGAAAACGGGCGGAAATCCCAGTTCGACCAGCAAGACGGGTTTTTCCAACTCGACGGCAAGCTGCCAAGTCAGGGCCGTTCCGCCTTCCAGCGGCTCGCGGTAAAGAATCAGCGTTCCGTCCGCGTCACGGACGTTCAGCCGCGTTCGCACGACATATTCCGGCGAAAGAGTTTCCTTGAGATGATATTTTTCGGGAATCCGCCCGTCCTCCGAAAGCCGCCCCCGCGGACACCAGCCGCCGTGGGGCAGCCCGAGTTCGATGGCCGCATCCAGTGCCGCTCGATCCACGCCCGTTTGACCGCCGGATAAAATTCGCGTTGGAAAAACGTTCGTCTTGTCACCCGCCGAACCGGACGTCATTTTTTCCCGGGATAGAAATGCAGGTAATTGCCGTAGGTCGCCCCCTTGCCGGTCGGAGACGCTTCGCTCTGCATGGTATAGTCCAGTTTTTGCTGCTGATAGTTTCGCACTCCCGAAATGTCCCGTTGCATCGTCTTCTGGGTGTCCTGCTGGCGGTTCATTTCGCGGCGCTGTGCCGTCATGTAGCGTTCCATATCAAGTCGCGGCCGCACGAACTGGTTGTACGAGTCCAGTTCCGAAGACGAAACTCGCTGCATTTCCAGCCAGGGGCTCAAAGCCGAAGGGTTGTTTCGCGGAAACCAACTGTTTCGCGTCTCCCCGAATTGGGCCGACGCTCTGTCGCTCGAAACGACCAACGCAAACGCCGCGACGCATATCAAGGCAAGCGAAAGGATTATTTTTTTTCTCATGTCGGACCTCCATCATTCATGAAAAGTTCCCATATAATATTTTACGCCGCAGAACCGGGGATTTCAAGTGGCGAAAACGGAGTTTTCTTTGGCATGTGAAAAAAATATGCAAAAATGGCAGCCGGGAACGCAGCGCAGCGGAGTGACCGGTGTGGGGCGTGTCCGTTTGGATATGCGTATTTCGCGTTTTCGGTTTGCCCTTTCAAAATCTATCGGATATCAATGCATTTTCTATTTTGCTGCTCATCTCTCCGGTCACTCCGCTGCGCTGCGTTCCCGGCTGCCATTGCGGCGGTCACAGCGTGACCGCCCTACCTTTTAATATCCCCTGCCGCCGCCGCTGGGATCGCCGCCGCCTTTCAGGACCGGGCCGGAGAACCGCGTCGCCGTTTGCGCCCCGAGGAGCGAGAAGCCCATGATGCGTTCGAGCGGCGCGATGACCTTCGACAGCTTGGTGTCGAACGCGACCAGTTTGTCTTCCTCAATGTAGATGCGGTCATTGGGCATCAACTGGTAGTTCGTGCAATACGACGCATCCGCCGTGATCCCCTGCCAGTCGACAATGAGAATATCCCCCTCACCGCGGCAATTCGACGGCGAAGGCCGGGCGATCCACACCCGTTTCGACGAAACGCGTTCCATGCCGTTGATCCCGGCGATCGCATCGAGCACAGTTTCATTCCCCGTGTAGGGGAAGGGCATAAGCTTGTCGCCAAAACCGGCACCCTGCATGATGACATAGTAATTCTTGCTGTTAATAGAATATACATCGACGGCTACCTCAGGCGCATCCAAGTATCTTGACAACTGGAATTCGATGGCTTCCTTGGCTTCCGGTATGGTCAACCCCGCGACGTGAACGCTCCCGTAAATGCCGAGATTGATACGTCCGTCCGCCCCAACCAGGTGTTCCGCCGCAATGGGCTGCATACCGGAAATCGACAGCAGGTTGACCGTAACGCCGATGGAGCCGAGTTCGTCCGGCTTCATGCCGATTGATTCGCTCAATTTGGCGGTGATAAGTTCCCCGGCCTCTTCGCAGGTCATTCCGGCGACGTTGACCGCCCCGATCGGCGGCGGCAAAATGATACCCCCGCCCGGGTGAATGCGGCATTGCTCGAAGATGCTGACTCCCAACTCCAGCTCTTCAAGGCCGTAACCCGTGACCTGGATCAGGTCGGACGATTGCAGGTGGTAGGGCGATCGGGGAACCATGCGGGGCACTTCGACGATGAGTATATCGGAAATGCCGATATCGTATGCCACGAGAGGAGACGTTTTGGCCATTTCCTTCGGCAGGCTCGCGTGGACGTTCGGGCGCACATGGGCCGTACTGACGCATCCCGTCGCGAATGCGAGCAGCAGACTGCACAAAATCGGCAGCGGAAGGATTGTTCGGCGCGACACAGTACCAATATACATCGAAAGCTCCGTCTTTCTTCAATAGCCGACATCTCCTTGCCGGCCAGGCGTTTCGGTCGTGAAGAGCGATTGATCGTTTTCAACCGGAAACAATTGCCTTTCATGTTGTTTCGGTCGTGGGGATATTGAGAGGAAAGAGTTTTTTCCGACCAAAGCACAATCGCGACAAAGCCGACAACTGTACATTTCGCGCCAATTGCTACGACATGAATAATGCTACTTGCGTGTTCGATTGTGAATGGATATACAGACATGAATTTCAAATTGGCGGTTTTCCAACCGAATGTGAGACGCATGCCACCCCCAAAATTTGGGGGAAAGACAAACCATCTTGACCAAAAACGCGATTCTCTGGTATACTACTCCGCGCAGGGGGGGGATTCTGCGTTCACTTTCTTTTTTGCGTTTCTCATGATATATAAAGGATTTGTGTCATCGGAAGTCGTTTGAAGCCGCTTTGGCGCACAATCAAATGGGGGACTTTGATCGCTGTCATTTTGCTGGCAGTGGCGTCGATTTATCTGTACAGAAATATTGATTCGCAACTCAAGATTTTTGTGCAAAATAAATTGACGCAGAAGCTGCCCGGCTTTGTGTCGGAAATCGATTCTGCGCACATGATTCCTTCCAAGGGAATCGTTCTGCGCGGCCTTGTCATTTCCGCACCGGGAAAGTTCGGAAAACCGGAACAAATTCTTAATATTCAGGAAGCGTTTATCGCCTGTGACGTCGAATTGCAGGCCATTTTGAGTGGAAAGGTCCAGCCGAAGGCCATCGTACTGCGAAAACTGACCCTCAACCTAACCCGGGATGAAAACGGCCAGTTTTTAGGATTGGAACAGTTGAAATCCGTGCAATCATCCGACGAACCTTGCCCGATCGAAATCTGCGAAAGTGACGTCATCTACAGGGACTTGCAAAAGCCGGGCGCCGTACCGCTTTTGTTCTCCGGGCTGAATTTCAGTTTGACACCGCCCGCTCGAAAGAACGACAACTGGGAAATTTCAGGAAAAATGGTCGACCCCAAGGTGGGAAATATCGAGTGCACCGCCAGAGTTTCCCCGGAAACAAAAAATTTCACAATTTCCGGCAACGTCACAAAATTCATCGTCGACCAGGACTACCTACCCTATCTTCCCAGTTTTTCCATTTATGAAAAGCCGCTGCAATCCTTCGACGCCAAGCTCGATTTTCACTTCGAGGCCGAGCGCGACGGGCGGAAAAACGAGCAACTGCCTTTCGCGACCGCGTTTCATATACAAGGCACGCTTTATGACGGCAAAATGATTTTCCCGCTTGTCGTGAAGCACCCGATTTCTGACATCCGGTTCGGGTTCGACATCACGCACGATTCGGTGCAAATCACCGACATGTCGGCCGCCAGCGGCGAGTCGCACATGAAACTCGACTGGCAACAAACCGGCCTTTTTCCCATCCGACAGGGGCGGCTGGGTTATCAGGTTGAACAGTTTCGTTTTGACAAGCAGTTTCTTCCGTCGATGACGCCCTATCTGCCGGAACGGCTGACCGAGCAACTTGAAAATTTCGAGGCCGAAGGCCAGGCCGATTTGAACGGCGTCGTCCATTTCGACGGCCGGCGCTGGGGAATCGAATCGGCCGTCTTCCAACTGTCGAACCTTTCGATCGTTTACAAAAAATTTCCCTACCTGCTTGATTATCTCAATGGCACGATCGCCATCGCGCCGCGGGAAATGCAGGCTCCCGACGGGCGGCGTTTTTTCGAAGAGGCCGTGTCGCTCCGGTTGGAAACGCCGGACAAGCAAAGGATCGTTGACGGGACCCTGTACCAAATCATGAGCGGCCATTCCTTCGGGAAGTTCGAAATCACGGCCCAAAACGTCGCGATTGACGAAAAACTCAAGCGGGCCATTCCGCCCGCGCAACAGGGCATCGTGCAATCGCTGAACGCCGACGGCCATATCGACGGAAACATCAAAATCGCGTTCCCCGGCAGCGTCAAGCAAGGCGACGACGAGCCCTCGCCCGACCTGCTGGTGCATGTCGTGCCGCTGAATTGTTCGATGAAATACGAGAAATTCGGTTACCCTCTGCGAAACGTGGTCGGCGTCATCAAGATGGACAACGGCCATTGGACTTTCAGCAGTCTGCGGGCCGAAAACGGCGGGTCCGTCATCATGGGAAGCGGACACCTGTTGCCCCACGAGTCGGGCGGCGTCGAATTTCGGCTTGATCTCGCATCGAAAGGCCTGAAACTGAACGACGAACTGATCGGGGCTTTTGAAAAGGATAGTCACCGCCAATTGTTGACCGATCTCAATTTTTCCGGTCGTGCCGACGTCAACCTGACGGTCCGATACCTGTCGGAAACGCAGGATTTTCACATTGCCTTCGACGCCGAAACCGATCCGAAGGTGACGACGCTCAAACCGGCCGCCTTTCCCCTGCCGCTTGAAGCGGTCACCTGTCACGTCCGTTATGACGACGGCACGGTTTTGGTCGAGGATTTCCGCAGCCGCAAGGGCGACGCCTTTCTCTCGACGGATTTGCGCTGCATCTTCCGCGAGGACGGCGGCTGGATCATGAGCCTCGAAAACCTGCTCGCCGAACGTTTCGAACACGACACCGAACTGATTCGCGCCATGCCCGCCGATTTGCAGGGATTCGTTTCGAAGCTGCAAATCAAGGAACCGGTCACGCTCCGCGGGACCTTGTGTTTTCAAAAGGACGCGCAGGCCGATTCGCCGCTTCGCTCCTATTGGGACGTGGGGGTCATCTGCCACCAGAACAGCGCCATGATGGGCGTGCCGCTCACGAATATCTGCGGGAAGGTCAACCTGCTCGGCAAAAACGACGAAGGCGGCAACACCGTATTCGGGCGTCTGGAACTGGATTCGGTCAACTACGGCGACTACCAGATGACGAATGTTCGCGGGCCTTTTTCGTTTCATGACGACACGATCACGCTCGGTCGCGGTTCGTTGCTGCCCGAATTGGCCGCGTCGCAGCCGGCATACCAACAGACCAGCCTTTCGACATCGGCGGAATTCGCGCCGATGGCGACGACCATGCAACCGGCGCTCATTCAGCCAGACATGCCGCAAAATGCCGTTGCGACCTTGCAACTTACGCACAATACGAACGATCCGAGCCGGCCGTGGCTACTCTCGCTGACCGTTGCGCCGGACCGTTTTGAAGACAAGCCGATCTCCGCCGTCGCCTACGACGGGGAACTCCGGCTCGAAGGCCGTATTTTTCAAGGCGAAACGACTGCCGCCGGGACAACGACATCGTACCGCTTGCACACGGGGCTGCAAAACATCAACCTGGAGCGTGCGACCCGTGAGACGCTGGCCGAGCATCCTTTCAAGGGCAAACTGTCCGGCGATATCCGACTCGAAGGCGGCATGACCCGCGAAACGATGAAAGGCACAGGCGAACTGGCCCTGCGAGAAGCCGATATTTACAAACTGCCGACCATGCAGCGGATCATGCAGATGTTTCGTGTGCGCAGCCCCGGCGACGATCAAAGCGCGATCTGTTCGAGCGACGTCACGTTTTCGCTGCAAGGCAATCGCGTAAAGCTCTCCGACGTCAAGCTCGACGGCAACGTGCTCAGTCTCACCGGAACCGGCGAGATGAATCTGGAAACCATGGCGCTCAATATGGAACTCGGTACGCAACTGGCGAGCAGCGAATCGCAAATGCCCGTGCTCAGCAACGTCATCAATGAAACGAGCCGGAAGATCACCCGGATTTATGTCGGCGGTTCGCTCAAAAGCGGCGACCTCTCCGTGAGAACCCAGGCCCTGCCCGACGTCGTGCGAGCCCTGCAAACGCAGCAGGACGGACAACAAAACACCAGCCGTCCCGTCCGCGATTTCTTCAAAAATCCCCTGCGGTCGAATTAAGACGTCTGTCTTCAATCTCATGCCAGTGAAGCATGTCGTGTCCGCCGCCATAATTGATCATTGTGACAACACGCCAATAATATTGTATATTGAACCGGTGGAATCCGCCGCGACGTGTTATCGGATTCGACGCACGGAATTCCGTACATTGAACCCGGGGAAATATCCATGTTGCATGTCATTGTCATGGCCGGTGGGCAGGGCACCCGACTTTGGCCCGAAAGCCGCAAAGAACGGCCGAAACAGTTTCTGCCGCTGAAGGATGGGCGCCCCCTCATTCTTGAGGCCGCCGAATCGCTCGCCGATCTTGTCCTGCTCGCGCAAACCTTCGTTGTCACGGGCCAGTCGATGGTTCCGCTGGTCCGCGAAACGGTTCCCCGGCTGCCGGAACGGAATATCATCGTCGAACCGTTCGGCCGCAACACGGCCCCGTGCATTGGACTTGCGGCAATTCACCTGATGCGGGACGATCCCGATGCCACGATGGTCGTGCTGTCCGCCGACCACTGGATTGAGCCGCGTTCCGTTTTCTGTGACACCGTGCGATTTGCCGCCGAACTGGTCGAGGAATCGCCAGAACGTCTTGTGACAATTGCGGTTCGGCCGATTTCTGCCTCGACCTCTTACGGTTATATCGAGCGGTCGGAGAAAATTAGCAGTCCGGCCTGTCAAAAATGGTCGCATTTTGCCGCAGCTCACGAAGTGACACGATTTCACGAAAAGCCGGATCTTCAAACGGCCGAGCAATTCGTCCATTCGGGCAATTTCGGTTGGAATGCCGGAATTTTCGTCTGGAAAGCCCATCGGATTTATGATTTAATCGCCAAATACCAACCCGAAATGGGGCGAGGCCTTCAAAAAATCGCAAACACAATTGATACAAAAGATTACGACGACGTTTTGGTCCGAGAATTCGAGGCCATGACGGGCATTTCGATTGATTACGCCGTGCTCGAAAAGACCGATTCGCTTGTTTGCATCGACGCGACTTTCCGTTGGGATGACGTGGGGACCTGGCAGGCTCTCGACCGGCTGAATCAGGGCAAACATGACCGGTCCGGCAATTTGATCGAAAACGCCCGGGTCACGGCCATCGATTCGCGAGCTAATATTGTTCGGAGTTGCGTCCCGCTCAAAGACATCGTCCTGGTCGGCGTCGAGAATTTGATTATCATTCAATCCGAACACGGGACGCTGATCGCGGCGAAATCCGCCGAGGAAAAAATTCGCGAGGCCATCGCGGAGTTGCAGCGGCAACACGAACAAACGGATTTCACGCAAAGTCGCAAAGCAGACAAAGGACGCCAAGAACTGTAAAAATATTTTACCACATGGGACGCAAGTTTTTATGTATCCCCTTGCGTTCTTTGTGAAAGACCTTTGCGAACTTTGTTTTCTTTGCGACTTTGCGTGAAATATTAATGTGCAATCGTGACGGGGAAAATCGATGATCAAGTATTGCCATTTGGAAAACGGCCAGTTGACCGAAACGGACGACGCTTCGGCGGCGGTCGTGCTGTGTTATGCGCCCACGTCGGAGGAGCGAGAACGGCTCATCGCGAAATTCGGTCTCGAACGGCACACGCTGGCTTCGGCGCTCGACCCGGAGGAACTGGCCCGGCTCGACTACTCGGGAAAAGACATTGAAGTTTTCGGCAAGCGCTCGCGGACGATCATCCGCACCGATCACGATCCCTTCGAGGCCACGACTTTCGGCTGCTTCCTTTCCGAAACGCGACTGCTCGTCGTTACCGACGAACCGGTTCCGCTTGACGATTTTCTCCTGCCGGGCCGCGCCACCGCCGATTTCCGCGACATGACGCTCGCCCTGCTGCACCACGCGACGCAGCATTTTCACAAACGCTTCATCTTCATCCGGGAATTGGCCTCGAAGATTGAGGACCGGCTCGTCGTTTCGCAGAACGACCGGCTCCTGCTCGACCTGTTCAACCTGCAAAAAAACCTGACCTATTACCAGAACGCGGTCAACTACAACAAGGTGCTCATCGAACGCATGCAGAAGGACGCCGACCGCCTCGGCCTCTCGCCGGCGCAGCGAGACTTCCTCGACGACCTCGTCATCGACACGGTGCAGTGCTTCAAACAGGGCGAAATCGTCACGCTGGTCCTGCAGAACATGACCGACACGATGGGCTCGCTGGTCAACAACAAGCTGAGCGTCATCATGAAACGCCTGACGATCATCTCGCTGATTTTCCTGCCGATCAACGCCATCGCGGGCATCGGCGGCATGTCGGAGTACACGAGCTTCATGGCCCCGTTCATGCCGACCTACGCGGCCTATCTCCTCCTCATGGTAATCCTCGCCGGCGTCGGGTACCTGACTTACGCCCTGCTGCACTGGCTGAAAATCGATTGAAAGGAGTGCTTGCCACACAAACGTATAGGGAAATTGGGCGAAATGTGATATTTTCTGCCATTGGCAAAGCAAGCTATCCATCGGGTGAATTAAGATTTTCTTGCCAGCACGATACTCAGAAAATGCCACAGCACATTCAGCAAAACTGACCT